>NZ_JBEYYF010000040.1:0-33464 GCF_040645415.1 Pseudonocardia sp. NPDC046786
CGCTCACTTCGTCGCCTCCTTGACCCACAGGACCACGGATCGCTGGAGGACATCACGCTCCATCCGCAGCTCGGCGTTCTCCGCGCGCAGCCGCTTGAGCTCCTCGAGGTCACCGCGGGCCAGACCCTCGGTGTCCTCGCGAGCCTCCCGTGCGCGGGCCACCCAGTTGCCCAGCGTGCCCTCGTTGACCCCCAGGTCTCTGGCGACCTGGGCGCCACATCGAGCGCCTGGTCCAGCGATGGTGCCGCCGCGGCGAGGACGTCGACGCCTTCGCGGATGTAGCGGAACACCGTCGTGGTGCCGATCCCGAACCCGCCGGCCAGAGCCGTGTAGGTCTCGCCCTTGTTCAGGTACGCGAGCACCAGCAGACTCTGCTGCCCGGGCGGGAGCCGGCGCCACCTGCTGCCGAGGTTCTTGCGGTGCCGGCGTAGTGCGTCGGAGAGGGTCTGCAGGGCGCGGGTGGACACCGACGTCGACGACGGGTAGACAAGCACCCTGAAGCTCCTGGTTGGCGCGGGTTGATCTAGGCAATCACCCATCTACCAGGAGCTTCACCTACTTCAGGGAAGCCACGCCGTGGCCCGACCGACCTCACGATCACCAGGTTGGAAAGTGCTCACTGCCCGCTCCAGCTCGGCGACGACGACCTGCGGATCGTCTTCGACGTCGACCCGGACACCGCGGCCCGGACCCGCGACAGGATCGCCGCCGAGCTTGAGGGCACCCCGTCGACGATCGGCGCCGACGCGCACTTCAGCGGTTCGGCGTTCGGCCGCGTCGTCCGGGGCACCGGGAGGCGGTGGGTGGGGCTGTCGTCCTGATCCGGCCGGGAGCCCGGGTGAGGTGTCGCGGTGAGCACGGCGAGACCTCCGGGCGGAGCGGATGTGCCCGACGCATCTGCTCCGCCGGAGGCCCGCCACCCGGCGAGCCCCGCCGCGGGCTCGACCGGCGCGTCGAGGATCGCCAGGGTCCGGGTCCCGGCCTCCGCGACGACGTCGGGCCGGATGCTCGGGGGAGGGACCCGGCCGATGCCGCCGTCGACACCCGGTGGTGGCCGTCCCGCGGACGACCGGCCACCGGTCAGCGCCCCAGACGGGCGAGTGCGCGGGCCGCGGCGTGTGCACCGCACATCCCGTGCGCACCCGGGCCCGGCGGCGTCGCCGCCGAGCAGAGATAGTGCCCGGCCGCCCCGGTGTCGTAGGGCTGCAGGGTCGTCCGGGGCCCGAACACCAGCTGCCGGAGGTCCTTGGCGCCGGTCAGGATGTTGCCGCCGACGAAGTTGGGATTGCCCGAGGACGCCGCCGGGTCCGTGCTCGTCGTGGCGACGATCCGGTCCCGGAACCCGGGGGCGAACCGCTCGATCTGGGCGGTCACCGCCTCCGTCGCGTCCCCGGTGTAGCCGTGCGGGACGTGGGCGTAGGCGTAGACCGGGTGCACGTCCCCGACCGCCCGGGTGGGATCGGCGACGGACTGCTGGCCGACCAGGACGAACGGCCGTTCCGGCATCCGCCCGGCGTGCACCTCCCGCTCGACGTGCGCGGTCTCCGCCGCCGAGCCCGCGACGTGCACCGTCCCGGCCCGCCGGGCACCTGCTGCGCTCCACGGGATCCCGTCCTGCACCGCGTAGTCGACTTTGAACGCCGCCGGGCCGTACCGGAACCGCCGGTAGGAGCGGGCGACCCGGGCCGGCAGCAGCTCGCCGAGCAGTGCGGGCAGCTGATCGGGGCCGACGTCCCACAGCGTCACGTCCGACGGCGGCAGCTCGCGCCACGAACGGACGTGCACGCCGGTCTCGATCCGGCCGCCGTGTTCGGCGAGCACCGCGGCGAGCGCTGCCGGGATGGCGCCCGACCCGCCCTCGGCGACCCCCCAGCCGTGCCGGTGGCCCGCGGTCAGGATCCCCATGCCGATCGCCGACGACAGTGGCCGGTTCAGCGGCCGGAAGGCGTGCGCCGCGGTCCCCAGGAACAGCGCCCGCCCCTTCTCCGTGCGGAACGCCCGGGCCAGGACCTCCGCGGGGAGCACCGTGGGCGCCCCGAACCGGGCGATCCGCAGGGGATGGCCGGGTACGCGCAGCAGCGGCCCCATGATGTCGGCGGAGAACTCGTCGTAGTGCCGCGACGGGCCGCCGAACAGTGCTCGCCACAGCGTCCCGTCGGCGCCGAGCTCGGCCGCGGTCTCCTCGACCGAGCGGTGGAGCAGACCGGCCCCGCCGCCGTCGAGCGGATGTGCGCAGTCGATCTCGGGCAGCCGCCAGCGGAGGCCGTGGCGCTCCAGGTCGAGGTCCCGCAGCGCGGTGGACCCGATGGCCATCGGGTGCACGGCCGAGCAGCGGTCGATGCGCAAGCCGGGGACGAGCGCCTCGATCGTGCGGGTGCCGCCACCGATCTCGTCGCCGGCCTCGAGCACCGTCACCGTCACCCCGGCCCGGGCCAGCACGGCGGCGGCGACGAGCCCGTTCGGCCCGGAACCGACGACCGTCGCCTCGCTCATGGGAGCGCCCCTTCGCTGATCGTGCCCCTGCCCGCGGACGCGGCGTGTCAGCGGTACACCGGTGTCGCGCCGTGCGGGCGTCGCCGGTGGACCGTCCGGGTCAGGACAGCACGCGGAGCTGGAAGGGGTAGTCGTAGGTCTCGTTGTTCGACGCGCGGATCGCGCCCTTGATGTGGCACCACGCGGACACCACGAACAGCGCGAGCAGCAACGGGACGGCGACGATGATCCCGATCACGGTGAAGATCAGCAGCCAGCTGACGATGAACAGCACCCAGAACGTCAGGTTGAAGTTGAACGCCCCGGCGGCGGCCCGGCGGGCGAACGGGTCGTCCTTCTTGATCAGCCAGACGAGCAGCGGGCCGAGCAGGCTCAACAGCCCGGCGCTCAGGACCGCGGCGATCGGCGCGGAGAGGTGGGCGAGGACGGCCGCGATCCGGCTGCCCTCGGACGGCCGGGGTGCGGACGGGCTGGGGTACGGATACGACATCGGGAGCCTTCCTCTCGTCCGCGAGCCCTGGTCGGCCGGGCATCGGCGCGACCGGATGACGGCCGCCGGTTGCCACCAGCCTGCCAGCTCACGGCCCGTCCGCGGGGCCCGGGCCGGGGCTGCGTCACCCGGACGGACGACCGGAGCGGAGAGGTATCGGCGGACACCGGGGGCGGGCCGCGCCGGCCCCCGGTGTCCCCCGGGCCCACCCGTCCGGCCCACGACCGGCGGCCCGTCCTCGGCCGGTCCTGATGGAGCGCGGCGGGCAGGGGTTCCGGGTACCGGCGCCGGGGGGCAACGCCGGTACCCGGAACGGACGCGGACCGGGTTCCGTCCCGGGGAAGAAACGGAGTCCGGTCCGCAGCTCTAGGCGGTCGGGATCCGCAACAGCTCCGCCGCGTCGAGGCGGCCGATCCGATCCGCGGCGTTCCGGTTCAGCGGGGTCGCGTCGAACCAGGTGGCCGCCTCGTCCATGGACTCGTACGGGTGGTCCGCCGAGAACAGCACCCGGTCCGAGCCGATGGTGCTGATCGTGTGGGTGAGCGCCTTGGTGTCGAGGTGACCGCTCGTGGTGAGCGCGACGTTCGACGTGAAGTACTTCATGACGGTCCGCTCCGCCGCCCCGAGCCGGGGCAGCAGGAACGGGAGCGCCTCGCCGAGGTGCCCGATCACGACCGGCAGGTCGGAATGCCGGTCGAACAGCCTGGACAGCATCAGCAGCACCGCGTGGGTCGCGGTCTCGTGGCCGAAACCGCAGGCCGCACCGACCAGCGACCTGTTGCAGTCGTAGATGCCGCTGGACCTCGGATGAGGTCACCGCGGGTGCAGGTAGCGGACCCCGCAGTCGGGCAGGACGGTGTAGCCGTTGACGAGCGCTCGCACGGCGCCCAGCTCGGTGACGGCCCGCTGTAGCGCGCCCGCGTCCGGGTCCTGGACGGCGACGGTCGCGAAGATCGCGAACCGCGAGGGGTGCGGCGGACGAACGTGTCGTGGATCGCGTCGTTGGTGTGCCGGGCGACCGTGCCCGCCACCTGCGGGTCGGGGATGCCCGGCACACCGGGGGAGGTCAGCGACAGCACGGACACCGCGACGCCCGTGCGGTCCATCGTCGCGATCCGGTCGTCCACGCCGAGCAGCCGACGAGCCACCTCGGCCATGTATGCCGGCCCGTTCCGCGCGGCCTCCCCGGCGTCGTCCCAGTACTGACCGTTCTCCCGTGTGGAGAGGTGCTCCTCGAGCGCGATCTTGTCCTGCACGTGGTCATCCCCTCCTCGTCCGGACCCTGTTCACCACCCTGACGTTAGAACGGTGGGACGGTCGCGTCTGGCCGGATCGGGGCCGATCTCTGGCCACCTGGCGCGGGGGATCGCCCGGCCGGATGACGGTCAGGACACCGGTGCCCGCCCGGCCGGCGCCGGCCTGCCGAACAGCCACCCCTGGCCGAGGTCCGCCCCGGCGCCGGCGCAGCGTTCCGCGGTCGCGACGTCCTCGATGCCCTCGGCGACGGCCACCGCGCCGAGCTCGTGCACCAGCTCCAGCGCCCGGCACAGGGCACGGCGGCCGCGCCCGGTGTGGATCAGCCTGATCAGTGCGCGGTCCAGCTTGACCACGTCGAACGGGTACTCGATCACCCGGGCCAGCGTGCTGAGGCCGGCACCGAGGTCGTCGGCGGCGATCCGGACCCCGGCCCGCTGCAGCGTCGTCATCGCCGCCCGGAACCAGTCGGGCTCGCGGATCACGCCGGTCTCGGTCACCTCGAGGAGCAGCCGGTCCGGCGGGAACGCCCGCATGGTGCAGGCGTCGAGCACCCGGCCCGGGAAGGTCGGGTCGCAGAACCCGGTGACGTCGACGTTGACCGACAGGAACCCGCCGCCGCGGACGACCTCCATGCCGTCCATCAGCGCGCGGGTGGTGAGGCCGGGGAGCCTGCCGGTGTCGTCGGCGATCGGCACGAAGTCGGCCGGGGCGACCTCGCCGAGCTGCGGATCGGTCCAGCGGGCCAGGCTCTCGACGCCGACCGTCGTGCGGCCGGTCAGGCACACGATCGGCTGGTAGGCGAACCGGACGTGGGCGAGGAAGTCCGGCCGGCACAGCCGCTGGGTGATCAGCGCGGCCCGTCCGGGGAGGTCGATCGTCGCCTCGTGCATCGTCGCTCTGCCTGCCTCTCGTCGACGACTGTCTGGCGACGCTAACGGGCGCCGGGTTGCGCCGTCTGGCCGTTCCGCGCGGTGCGATGGTCACCGAGCGCGACATCATCACATATTCGTCCCTCTGCGGTGGGGCGGAGGTGCGAACGAACCGGCGTGCCGATCACATCAGGTGTGCCGCGGGGGCCGTCACCCCCACTGGATGCCCCACCCGGGTGGTGCCGGCGTGACCGTTGTCGGACGTGACGGACGCCGACACAGCCGATACATTGGTACCCGTCCTGTAACAGTGCCGACGGCGAGCGGGTCGTGGCGTGGAGAGTCCTGAGGGAGCCCGGTGAGTCGCCTCCGGCGACACCCCGCGGGGTCGGACCGCGACCGGCCGGTGCCCGCCCCCCGCTCGGTTATGCTCCCCGGGTACGACACGGCCGGAAGCCGGTCCTGGTCGCGACCCGCTGGTCGTCCCCCGGGGCCGGACGACGCGGAGGGAAGCATCACTGATGCTGACGGGCGGTCCGACGGGCCCCGACCGCTCCGGCTCCATGCGTGACGGGACGTCGGAGACCGACGCCACCGCTGCCCGGATCCTGGTCGCGGCGAGGCGGGTCGCCGAGGAGTTCGGGCTCCGCCGGTTCACCATGGACGAGGTCGCCCGGCAGTGCGACATCTCCCGGGTCACGGTCTACCGCTACTTCCCGCGCAAGGACGAGCTGATCCGCGCGCTGGTGCTGGAGGAGCTGCGGCTGTTCACCGAGGAGGCCGACAAGGTCGTCCGCGGTGAGACGACGGTGGATGGCACGATCGTCGTCGGCGTCCGGTTCTGCGTCGGCTACCTGCGCGGACACGCCGTCCTGAACCGGCTGCTCCGCACCGAGCCCGAGGTGATCCTGCCGCACCTGACGACCTCGGGCGGGCCGGTGCTCGCAATGGCGACCGGATGGATCCTCGAGCACGTCCGTCGGGAGATCGACGTCGCCGGGCTCGCCATCCCGCCGGAGCACGCGGAGCCGTTCGCCGAGCTGCTCGTGCGGACGGTGATCTCGCTGGTCCTGACCCCCGGCACGCTCGATCTGGACTCCGACGAGGGCTGGGAGCGGGTCCGCAGGCTCTACGTGGCGCCGTTCGTGGCGATGCTGCGCCGGGACGGCTGATCCGGCCGGCTGCGCAGCGCGTCCCAGGCGAACGTCGCGAGCCAGTGGGTGGCCACGAAGTCGCGGTTCGCCAGCGACCGCAGGCCGTGCCCGAGCAGCTCCTCGGCGGCCGCCGCGAGCTGCGCGTCGCCGAGCACCGCGGCCAGCCGGTGCGCGGCGCCCGCCCGGGACAGGTTGAGCCCGTCCAGGTGCACCAGGTACGGATCGCCCGGGTCGCTCACCTCGACCGGCGCCAGCAGCGGCGCCGGGTCCGGGAGGAAGCCGTCGAACCAGGTCGCGAACTCGTCGGCGGGCAGGACGCGGGCCATCAGGTCCGCCTCGCAGAGCCCGGCGGAGAGGAAGTCCTGCCCGGACAGCTCCCACCGGGCGGGCCAGCCGCGGTCGCCGGAGAACAGCCGGCGGGCCGCGTCGGCGATCCGGTCCGCGTCGTCGGTGCGGCCGAGATCGAGCGCGGCACCGTGCAGCAGGGTCAGGCCGAACGCCGTGTTGGAGTGCACCCCGTGCCGGACCGGATGGTGCAGCCGGGGGAGCCAGCCCGCGGTCAGCCGGTACACGGTGTTGGTCAGCGGCTGCAGCGCGTCCCGCCAGTCCGGCCGGGGCAGCCGGGCGCAGGCGGCGGTGAGCCGGGCCGCCCAGGCCCAGCCGTAGGGCCGCTCGAACACCGGGTGCGCGTCGAGATGGGCGGCCTCGCCGCGCAGCCGGACCGCGGTCAGCGTCCGGCCGAGGATGGCCGGCAGCTGCGGGTCGTCCGCCCCGGCCAGCAGCAGCTCGACGCCGAGCCAGTGCATGTGCACGCAGGAGTGCCAGTCGAACGAGGTGTGGAACGCCGGGTGCACCCGCTCCGGGGTGATCCCGGACCGGACCTCGCCGGCGTCGGCCAGGTGGACGAGGTGGTACGGCGCCGCCGTCGTCAGGTTCTGCAGGACGACGGCGGTGAAGTCGGAACGGCTCGGGATCACGGTGCGGTCACCTCGGGAACGCGAAGATGTACATGATCACCACGTTGGCCACGAGCATGATCGCGGCCGTCGGGGCGTGTGTGCGGATCACTCCGTAGCGGTCGCGCATCTCCAGCAGCGCAGCCGGGACCAGCGTGAAGTTGGCCGCCATCGGCGAGACGAGCGTCCCGCAGAAGCCGGCCAGCATGCCGATGCTGAACACCACCGCCGGGTCCGCCTGGTGGATCTCGACGAGCAGCGGCCAGCCCAGCGCGGCGGTGACGATCGGGAAGGCCGCGAACGCGTTGCCGACCAGCAGCGTCAGCAGCGCCATCGTCAGGCAGTAGGCCGCCACCGCGACCAGCCGCCCGTCGGGCAGGACGGTCTGCAGGACCTGCCCGACCGCGTCGCCGAGGCCCGCCCTGGTGAACAGCACCCCGACCACCGCGAGCACCAGCGGGAGCAGCGCCATCGAGCCCATCAGGTCGAGCAGCCTGCGTCCCTCCTCGAAGGGCGCGCCGATCGGGTGGGCGCCCAGGAGCAGGTAGCCGACCACGGTGGCGACGACCGCGCCGAGCGCCAGCCCGAGCAGCGAGGCCGAGCCCTCGGCGACCAGCGGCCGGCCGCCCACGGTGACCGCCGGGCCGGCCAGCGTCACCACCAGGGTGATCACCGGGACGCACAGTGCGGGCAGGAACAGCCGGTGGCCGAGCCGCGTCGCGGACTCCTCGCGGGCGGCGTCGCCGGTGCTGGTCACCGTGCCGGGGCGCAGGGTCCGCGCCGACGAGCCCAGCACGACGACGGTCAGCACGACCAGTCCGAGCGGCCAGGCCGGCGCGGCGCCTGCGGTGACCCACGACGCGTAGACGAACCCGGCACCGGCCAGCCCCCAGAACGCCGCGCTGGTGTGCCGCCGGGGATTGCCGCGGTCGCGCGCGGTCAGTCCGGCGACCACGAGCAGCATCGCGGCGATCGCCCAGTTGACCGGCTCCGGGCCGATCACGGCACGGCGTCCGGCGCCGGGGCGGCCGCTCGCCGCCGGAGCATCCGGTCCGTGCGCAGCGCCCGGAACCCGTGCACGGCGAACGCGACGACCGCCGACGGGATCGCCCAGACGGCCAGGTCCAGCGGTTCCAGCTGCAGGCCGTAGTTCGCGTCGACGAAGGAGGTGATGAGCAGGACGCTCCCGACGGCGACGAACACGTCCTCGGCGAAGAACATCCCGACCGTCTCGACGCCGACCGAGGAGCCCTTCAGCCGATCCCGGACCTCCTCGGTCAGCGGGCCGGCCCGGCGCTCGGCGGCGGCCTCGACCATCGGGTACAGGACCGGGCGCACGGTCTGCGCGACGCCGAGCACGGTCAGCAGCCCGGCCGCCGCGGTCACCTGGCGCAGTGCCAGGTAGCCGAGCAGGATCCGGCCGGGGGTGAGCGAGGCGAGCCTGCCCACCGTCCGGCGGACGTGCGCCTGCAACCCCATCCGCTCGACCAGCCCGACCATCGGCAGCGCGAGCAGCAGGATCATCACCGGCCGGCTGTCGGCGAACGCGGTACCGACGATGTCGAGCATCTGCAGCGGGGTGAGACCACCGACGGCACCGGTGACCAGACCGGACACGGTGACCACGAGCAGCGGGTTCATCCGCAGCACGAACCCGATCACGACCAGTGCGAGGCCGATCAGGACCAGCATCGAGGCAACACTTCCCGGGACGGACGACGAGTTCTGTTGTCACGTGAAATTGTCCTACAATCCAACAACACGCAAGCTTCTGTGACGCGCCTCATGCCGCGCTCACGCCAGGCCGAAGAAGAAGTCCCGGAAGGTCCACGTGGCGGCCGCCAGGATCAGCAGGTACCAGACCGCCGGGACGCTGGAGTGGAACCGGCGAAGCGTCACGACCAGCGGGCGAGCCGGGCGGACCAGCGCCAGGGTCTCCAGCGTCGAGTACCAGAACACGGTGATCGTGACGAGCCAGACCACCATGCAGTACGGGCACAGCGCGTGGATCTCGGCCAGGCTCTGCCAGATCAGCCAGTGCACGAACACCAGGCCGAGGGTGCTGCCGACCTGCATGCCGACGGCGAACCAGGCCGGCGGTTCGAACCCGGCGAGCATCGCGACGCCGCCGGTCACCACCACCGCGAACGCGACCAGCCCGATCAGCGGGTTCGGGAACCCGAACACCGACGCCTGGGCGCTCTCCATCACCGAGCCGCAGGAGATCACCGGGTTGATCGAGCAGGACGGGACGTAGCCGGGATCGCTGAGCATCGCCAGCCGTTCCAGCACGAGGACCGCGGCCGCGGCCAGCCCGATCACGCCGCCGACCAGGTAGACCGCACCGGCCCGCCGGCGGCGGGCGACGGCCCCGGACGACGAGCGCCCGGTCCCGGCTAGCATGGCCGTCACGCCGCCTCCGCCAGCGCCCGGTCCAGCTCGGCGCGGATCTCCTGGTCGACCTCGGCGAAGGTGCTGCCGGCCGGCTCGAAGCGGCGGCCGTCGATGAAGAACGTGGGGGTGCTGAACACGCCGAGCTCCTCGCCGAGGTCCATGTCGGCGTCGACCCGGTCGGCGACCTCGTCGGAGTCGAGATCGGCCAGGAACCGCGCCATGTCGAGCCCGAGGCGCTCGGCGTAGCCGGTGAACCGCTCGCGGGCGGAGTCCTCGTCGGACGCGGCGCCGTTCCCGGCCCACGCCGAGTACTCGTCGTAGAGCAGGTGGTACATGTCGGCGTAGCGGCCCTGGTTCTCCGCGGCCTCGGCGGCCTGTGCGGCGAGCGGGGCCAGCGCGTGCATCTCCAGCGGGAAGTTGCGGGTGGCGAACGTGATCCGGTCGGCGTAGTCCTGCTCGATGCCGACGGTCAGGTTGTCGTAGAACGCCGAGCAGGCCGGGCACTGGTAGTCGAGGAACTCGACCATCGTCACCGGCCGGCCGGGCTCGGTGATCATGCTGGCGCCGACGACCAGCTGGTCCTCGGACACCTCGGACGGCGGCGCGGGCGAGAGTAGCGCGCCGCCGATCGAGAACGCCGCGAACAGCACGACCACCACGGTCAGCACCGTGTTGATCGAGATGCCCCTGCGCTCGGCCATCGGGTTCGGGGCCGGCTTGGCCGGGCGGGCCTGCGGCTTCTTCTTCTTGGACATCGGGATCTCCTCCGGAAGGGGGTCAGTGCGCCGGACCCGGCGCGGTGAGTGCGGGGAGCAGGGACCGGATCCCCGCGGTGACGGCGGCCCGGCCGTCGGCCCGGGTCGTGCTCCCCGGCTGGTGGGTCAGCAGCACGACGACGAACCGGTCGTCCGCCCCGACGACGCCTGTGGTGTTGAGCACCAGCTCGCCGCCGGCGACCATCCAGCCCTGCTTGATCGCGCGCGGGAGGCCGGGCAGCGCGTCCGGGATGCCGAAGTACTGGTCGACGCCGTCCAGCGCGATCCGGGGCGCCTCGCGCAGCGCCGAGAGCACCAGCGCGCGGGAGCGGGCGGGCAGCCGGTCCAGCACGAACCGGTAGACGGTGACGACGTCCTCGGCGGTGGTCCGGGTCAGCTCCCACTCCTGCGGCTCGGCCGGCGGCACGGTGCCGGTCAGCTGCAGTTCGGCCACCGCCCTGGTGACGACGGCCGGTCCGCCCTGGGCGGTCCACAGGCGGGTGGCCGCGCCGTCGTCGCTGCCCCGCAGCATCCGCGCGACGACGGTCGCGGTGGCCGGATCGGGCGGCTGCCAGCCGTTGGCGCGCAGCAGGTCCAGCGCGATCAGCAGCTTCACCACCGACGCCGTCGCGAAGCCGGGGCGGTCCGCGACGCCGACCGTCTCCCCGGTCCGCCGGTCGTGCACGGCGACGCCGACCTCGGCCCCGGGAACCTGCGCGACGACGGCCGCGCGGGCCCGCTCGGCGACCGAGCGGCCCAGGGTGGGCGGCGCCGCGGACGGGGTGCCGACGACGGTGGTTCCGGGCATCCCGGTCGAGATCGCCACCAGCGCGGTCGTCACGACGGCGGTGGCGGCGACCACCAGCAACCCGCGGCAGGGGCTCGCCGGCCGGGCCGGGCTCTGCGGGCCGTGGCCCCCGGTGCCGGACGCCGAGCCGGGGCCGGCCGGCCCGGGGCCGGCTGACACGGTGTCGAACGCTGACACGGGGGCCTCTCGTCCGGTCGGATGCGGATGGACCGGTGGCCGGGCACGCAGGTGACCGCCGCCGGGCCGCCCGGCCGGAGGGCACCCGCCGGCCGGGCGGGGTTCCGGGGCGGGGGAACCCCGGAACCGGGTGTCACCGCGGTCGTGGGGCCGGTCCGGTGACGCCGTCGGCGACCGTACGAGCACCGGCGACGGTCCCGCCGGGACGTGAGCAGGCGCTTTCCCCGGCGCGGAAATCAGCGACCGGCCACCCGGGGGTGCACCGGCCGACCGGTCGGTGCCGGGCCGGTCAGGGCCTGCCGAGGCACCAGCTGCGCTCCTCGGGGAGCGCGGCGAGGACGGCGCCCGCGGTGTCCTGCAGCAGCGAGGCGAGGTAGGGCAGGTCGGCGGCCGGGATCCGGTGCCGGGGGCCGCCGACCACCAGGGCGGTCTGGTCGGTGACCGCGAGCCCGATCCCGCGCACGTCCGGTTCGGACTCGCCGTCGATGGTGGCGTAGCCCCGCTCGCGGACCCGGTGCAGGTCGGCCAGCAGTGCGGGGACCTCGGTGATCGTCCGGTCGGTCATCCTGCGCAGCGGCCGCCCGGCGTAGAGGTGGCCGACCGTGTCGTCGGTGTAGCGGGCCAGCAGCGCCTTCCCGCCCGAGGTGGCGTGCGCGGGCATCGTCATGCCGAGCCGGGTGGTGACGCGGGTGGAGCGGTCGCTCTCCCCGTTCGCGACGAACTCGACGCTGCGCCCGACGAGCTGGACCAGGTGCGCGGTCTCGCCGCAGGAGCGGGCCAGCTCGCGCAGGTGCGGGATGACGTCGTCGGGCACCCGGGGGGCGGCGACGGTGGTGGCCAGCTCGGCGAGTGCGGGACCGGCCCGGTAGAGCTTGGAGCCGGTGACCCGGGCGAGCATCCCGGTGTGTTCCAGGCTGCTCAGCAGCCGGTGCGTGGAGCCGAGCGCCAGGTCCAGCTCGGCGCTGACCTCGGAGAGCCGGACGACGCCGCGTTCGGCGATCAGCCGCAGCACCTGCACCGCGCGGTCGACACCGCGCAGCGAGGTGCCGTCCCGGTTCGTCTCGGTCATGGCTGGTGTCCTCCGGCTCCGGTGGTCGGGCTGGGTGTCAGTCTGTGCCGGTACGGGCGGCGCGGGCCACCGGGTCGCTCAGCCCGACGACGGCCCGGTCCGGCGGGGTGCCGTCCGGCAGTGGCTGCCGGTCCCGCCGTGGCAGTGGTCGCGCCCGGCGTCCCGCCTGCGCCGGCGCCGGCGGGCGACCAGCGGCCCGTGCGGGGGGTGCACGAGCAGGTTCCCCGGACCGTCGAGCAGGCAGGTGCCGGTCGCCGCTGCGCACGGCCCCGGAGGCCGCCCGCGCAGCAGGGCGAGCACCCGCCGGCCGGCCCGGCGGCAGCTGGCGCCGGTGTGCCGGACGACGCGGCCGGCCGCGGCGGCCAGGGCGACCAGGCAGCCGGCGAGCTGCGGGACGTCCCGCTCGTCGTGCCAGTAGGTGTTGTGGCCGCGGTCGGCGGTGTCGTCCGGCTCGTCCGCCCAGCCCATGTTCACGGCGTGCACCCGGTGCGGAGGAGATCCATGGTGGTCCTTCCGGGACTCGGTGTGGCAGGCGGTCGCGGAGGACCGGAGGCGGGGTGCGCGCAGCGGTGCCCCGGCCGGTGAGACACGGCGGCGCGCCGATCCTCACGGCGGCGCGCCGACCGGATCCGTGACAGGTGGGCACGGCTCAGCCGTGGTCGGCGGGCACCGGGGTGCGTGCTGCGACCGGGAGGTGGATCCGCCGCCCGCGCCGGTCGAAGGCGTGCAGCGACCGGGCGTCGAAACCGACCGGCATCCGCGCGTTCACCGGTGGCCGGTCGTGCGGCCCGAGCCGGACCCGGAACAGCGCGCGGCGCGGGGGCCGGTCGAGCGGGGTGAGCACGTCACCGCCGTCCGGTTCGCCGCCGCCGTGCGGATCGATCCCGCCCGCGCCGGTGTCGAGCACGGCGTAGACACCGCCCGGACGCTGCTCGACACCCTGCACCACACCGGTGAGCACGAACCCGGACCCGCCGGGGAGCACCGCGTCCGGCCGGACGCCGAGCACGATGCGCTCCCCGTGGAAGCGCGCGATCGACCGGGACCACAGGTCGTTCCAGGGTATCCAGTGGTTCTGCCGCCCGATCGTCAGCATGACGTGCCGGTCCTGCTCGGCCTGCACGCCCGCCTCGACGAGGTTCATCGGCGGATCGCCCAGCGCGACCGCGCCGAGCACGGTGCCGGGCCGGTCGGCGAGATCCCGCGGGGTACCGGCGTCGCGCAGCCGGCCGCCGTGCAGCAGCGCGACCCGGTCGGCGATACCGGCGGCCTCGGCCGGATCGGCGGTCGCGTACAGGATGGTCCGGCGCTCGGCGCGGAACTGGCGGAGGACCTCGCGCAGCACCGCCTCGGTCTCCTCGTCGACGCCGGCCAGCGGCTCGTCGAGCAGCAGCATCCGCGGGCGCCGGGCCAGCGCGGTGGCCACGGCGACCCGCCTGCGCTGTCCGGCGGACAGGCCGTCCAGCGGGTAGGGGAGCAGGTCGCCGACGTGCAGCCGCTCGGCCAGCTCGGCGATGTGGTAGGTCCGGGTCCAGGTGCCGACGCCGGCGACCTGCATCGGGCGGCCGATGTGCTCGGCGACGGTGCGCCGCCGGGTGGTGTCGCGCCGGGTGTCGACGAGGGCGGCGGGCCGGTTCCGGGCCCGGAACCGGGAGCAGGCGGTGCCGTCGATCAGCACCGAGCCGGTCGCGGGGGCGAGCTCACCCGAGCCCAGCCGCAGGACGGACGACTTGCCGCTGCCCGGCGGGCCGAGCAGCGCGACGATCTCGCCGTCGCCCACCTCGAACGTCACGTCCACCAGGGCAACGGTCCCGTTCGGGTATCGCGCGCCCGCGCCGCGGAACGACAGTGTCGGCATGCGTTGTCCAGAGCCCCGTTCCCGCTTCTCGTCGCACCGGCGTGCGATTCCGGGAAGCTAGGAGATCGGAGATCAGGGAACTGCGGATCTTTACCATTTCTTAAGGAGACAACGGCCGGAACGGCGGGTTGCACGATGCTCGTACACGAGCGGCCGAATTCGCAAGATAGTTGACGAAATCATTTCGGGCGGGGGACGGCGGGGCGGGCCAGCGGATGCAGATCCCAGCCCGCGAGCCCGCTGCCGGGCGCGCGCCAGGCGTGCCGCACGGCGGCGGTGTGCACGAACAGCGGCCCGGGCAGGTCGTCCGGATCGGCCCAGCGCCAGGCGTCGACGGCGTGCGGCTCGGTGACCGTGAGCAGCGCACCGGCCGGGGCGGCGACGTGCACCGCGAACGTCACCCCGCTGCCGGCGGTCCGCACGCACACCGCGAACAGCGTTCCCCGCGCGGCGACGACGCCGGTCTCCTCGGCCAGCTCGCGCAGCGCGGCGGCCACCGGCGTCTCGCCGCCCTCGAGGTGGCCGCCGGGGAACGACCAGCTCGGCTCCTCGCCGGCGGTGACCCGGTGGCCGATCGCGATCCGGCCGTCGTCGCGCTCCAGTACGACGCCGACCCCGGACACCGGGCGCGGGAGATCCATGCGGACGAATCTGGCATGCCGGAGGATCCTGGTCGGCATGGACCCCGCAGCGCTCGACGCCGAACGGGCCCGGGTGGACGGCCGGCTCGCCTCGCTGCGCCACGAGCTGGCCTCGCTCGCCGAGGAACAGGCGCTCACCAGCCACGACGACGAGCACGATCCGGAGGGCGTCACGATCGCCGTGCAGCGGGCGCAGCTGCAGGGCCTGCTCGCCGCCGCGGAGCGGGACCGGGCCGAGCTCGACGACGCCTCCCGGCGGCTCGCCGACGGCAGCTACGGCGTCTGCGCGGAGTGCGGCGGCCCGATCGCGTCGGAACGCCTGGAGGCGCTGCCCGCGGCCCGCACCTGCATCGGCTGCGCCGACCGCCGGCGCCCCCGGTCCCGGCGCTGACCCGCGGATCGTCAGGTAACCGTCAGGGTGACCTCACCACCCTGTCACGATCTCCAGGGGAACCTGGGGGCATGCCCGACTCCCCACCCGCCGGTGACCGCGCGCGCTTCGTCCGTCGCAGGCTGTTGCAGGGGCTCGGGGCGAGTGCGCTGGCCGGGGTGCTGCTCGCCGGGATGCTGGCGCCGGTCGCCGTCGCGACGGCGGTGGTGACCGAGGAGATCACCGGCGTCGCCGACGAGGCCACCAGCGCCCGGCTCGGCGACGGGCGGATGGGCGCCACGTCGGTGCTGCTCGACGCCGCGGGCGAGCCGTTCGCGCACCTCTACGACCAGCACCGGGAGCCGGTCGGGCCGGACGGCATCGCGGACACGATGACCGCCGCGATCGTCGCCATCGAGGACCGCCGGTTCTACGAGCACGACGGCGTCGACTGGTACGGGATGGGCCGGGCGCTGATCAGCAACGCGGCAGGCGGCTCCGCACTGGACGGGCAGGGCGCCTCCACGCTGACGATGCAGTACGTCAAGAACTACCGGCTCAACGTGCTCGCCTCCACACCGGAGGAGGAGCGCGCGGCGACCGCGAACACCCCGGCCCGCAAGCTCGCCGAGGTGCGGCTGGCGCACCAGGTCGAGGCGGTGCTGGACAAGGAGGAGATCCTCGCCGGCTATCTCGACCTGATCTACTTCGGCCGCGGCGCCTACGGCGTGCAGAACGCGGCCCGCACCTGGTTCGGGACGACCGCCGACCGGCTCACCGTCCCGCAGGCCGCGCTGCTGGCCGGGATGATCCAGGCCCCCGAGCGGTTCGACCCGCTGAACAACCCGGAGGCCGCGCATAACCGCCGGGACACGGTGATCTCCGCGATGGTCGATGTCGGCTCGATCACCCCGGCCCAGGCCGAGCAGGCCCGCGCCACCCCGGTCGAGGTCCGCCCGGACGCCGGCGTCCCCGCCCAGGGCTGTGCCGGCGCCCGCGAGGGCACCGGCCACTTCTGCCAGGCCGTCGTCGAGGCGCTCGACGCCGCCGGCCTGGAGGCGGGCGTGCTGCGCAACGGCGGGTACACGATCCGCACCACCCTCGATCCGCGGGCCACCGAGGAGGCACTGACCGCGGTCCGCCGGACCGGCGGCGCCGAGGGCTCGTCGTCGGTCGCGAACGTCGCCGCGCTGGTGCAGCCGGGCACCGGCCGGGTCGACGCGCTCGTCTCCAGCAGCGAGTACGGCTTCGACGCCGACGCCGGCGAGACCGCCTACCCGCTCGCCACCCTGCCGCTGCACGGCGCCGGCTCGGTCTACAAGGTGTTCACCGCGGCGGCCGCGCTGGAGAGCGGGATCGTCACCCCGGACAGCATGCTGGACAACCCGGCGAGTTACACCTCGCGCAACTTCCGCAACGGCACGGCGCCCTACACCGTCGCGAACTACGGCAACTCCGGCAGCGGCCCGATGACCCTGCGGCAGGCGCTCGCCAGCTCGCCGAACACCCCGTTCGTCGAGCTCACCGACCGGATCGGGTCGCTGCAGCCGGTGGTCGACATGGCGTGGCGGCTCGGGCTCCGGCAGACCCTGGAGGCGCCCACCCGCGACGGCGGCACCGTCGGCGAGGCGGTGATCGCCCAGCGCCGGGCGTCGTTCACCCTCGGCCCGGAGGGCACCAGCCCGCTGGAGCTGGCGACCGTCGGCGCCACCATCGCCTCCGGCGGGGTGCACTGCACGCCGCTGTTCGTGGAGTCGGTAACCGACCGGGACGGCGGCGACGTCGCGCTCCCGGGCCCGCGCTGCGACCGGGTGATCGACGAGTCGGTGGCCCGCGACCTGGTCACCGCACTGTCCGGGGACGCGACCTCCGGCACCGCCGCGGGCGCGGCCGCCGCGGTGGGCTGGAACCGGCAGGTGATCGCCAAGACCGGGACCACCCAGAACTACGCCTCGGCCGCGTTCATCGGGGCCACGGGCGACCGGGCCGGCTCGGTGATGACGCTGCCGACCGGGACGCCGCGCCCGGTGTGCACCGGCCCGCTGCGCACCTGCGGGTCCGGCAACCTCACCGGCGGGGCGGTGCCGGCGCGGGCCTGGTTCGCGATGGTCTCCGCCCTCGACGGCGGCGCCGGGGCCACCCCGCTGCCCGGGACCGCCGCGGGGACCTGACCGGCCGGCCGGGCCGTCCGTCCGGCGCGGGACCCGGCCGCCGGACGGTGATCGGCGGCTCGCCCGGCGCGTGCGGTACGGACCGGTCCACCCGGGACCACCGGTCCACCCGGGACGGCGACGGGCGTGAGCCGTCGCCGTCCCCGGTCGCGGACGGGTACCCGTCCGCGGTGGGCCGTAGCGGCGGGGCCGTGCGCGACCGCTCCCCAGAAGCCGCGCACTACACCGCCGATCACCCGTCCCCGATTCTGCCCCCGGCAGCTCCCGGCCGGGGACACCGATCGCGATCGTCAGCCAACCGTCAGGCATCTCCGCCCTGGTCAGGGCGGGTGTCCGGAGCAGTTCCGGAGTGGGTCGGGGTCGAGGTGGGGGCCGGGGTCGGGGTGGCCGACGGGGTCGGCGCGTCCTCCGGCAGGTCGTCCGGCCGGACGCTCACGGTCGGCGCGGGCGACGGCGCCTCCGTGGCCGGGCCGTAGGGCTCCGGCTCGTCCTCCAGGGTCACCCCGCACCCGCCCAGCGCGACCGCCAGCCCGACGGCGAGCACCACCACGACGCGTCTCATGCCGCCACCCCCGGAAGCTCCACCACGACCCGGGCACCGCCGCCGGGCCGGTCCTCGATCCACACCGATCCGTCGTGCCTGCGGACGTGCGCCGCCACCAGCGACAGTCCGAGCCCGGTGCCGCCGCCGTCGCCGCGGCTGCCCGCCCGGGCACCCCGGGAGAACCGCTCGAACACTTCGGCCCGCTTCCCGGCGGGCACTCCCGGCCCGGCGTCGTCGACCTCGATCCGGCCGCGGCCCTCCCGCGCCGACACCCCGACCCGCACGGCGCCGCCGCCGTGCGCGTCGGCGTTGTCGAGCAGGTTGCCGAGGATCTGGTCGATACGGCGCCGGTCCGCGCGCACCGTCACCGGCTCCGGCGCGTCGATCTCCGGCGGCTCCCCGCCGCGCACCCCGACGATCCCGCGCACGAGCTCCCCCAGCTCCCACGGCTCGCGCTCCAGGGTGTCGCTGCGGGAGATCTCCAGCAGGTCGAGCACCATCCGGCGGAACCGCTGGATGTCGCCGTCGAGCAGGTCCACCGCCTGCTGCGCGGTCGGCGGCAGCTCGGAGCGCCTGCGCCGCAGCACAGCGACCGCGTTCACCAGCGTGGTCAGCGGCGAGCGCAGCTCGTGGCTGACGTCGGCGGCGAAACGCGCGTCCCGGGCCACCCGCTGCTCCAGCGCGTCGGCGGTCCGGTTGAAGGTCGCGACCAGTGGCGCGAGTTCGGCGTCGGAGCTGCCCGGCAGCCGGGCGGCGAGATCGCCACCGGCGACCCGGCCGGCGGCCTCGGTCAGCTCGGTCAGCGGCTGCAGCGCCCGCCGGCCCGCCCAGTGCCCGAGCCCGAGCCCGAGCACTGTGCTGACCGCCACGCCGATGATCAGCACCGAGCTCAGGAACCGCAGGTTGGCGTCCAGCAGCTGCAGCGGGAAGACCTCGACGAACACCGTCTCGCCGGGCATCGGGGCGGCGACGACCAGGCTGGGCATCCCCTCGACCAGCATCCGCTGCCGGGCGCCGATCCCGGACCGGGCCATGTCCAGCAACGGCTTCGGCAGCTCGGAGACGTCGATGTCGCGGCCGCTGGTGATCCAGTTGCCGTCGTGCCGGAGGGCGACGGTGGTGTTCGGGGTGCCGGCCAGCCCGGTGAGCAGGTCGTCCAGCCCGTCGGACTCGGGACTGGCGGAGATCGCCCGCTCGACCAGCCGGACGTTCACCTCGACCTGCCGGGTCGCGCCCTCCACCCGCTGCTCGACCAGGTAGTAGGACGCCAGGTTCCAGGTGACGGTGGCGAACAGGCCGGTCACCACCAGCGACACCAGCGCGAACGCGGCCCCGACCCGGTGCCGCAGCGGCAGGCGGTCCAGCACCGACCGGCGGGGTGCGCCGGGAGGGGTCATCCGCGCCAGCCGGGCACCGGCTCCGAGTCCGGGACGGCCGGTTCGGGCCTGCGCTCGACCCGGCCGGCCTTGTAACCGGCCCCGCGCACGGTGAGCACCACGGTGGGCCGGTCCGGATCGGCCTCGACCTTGCGCCGCAACCGGCGGACGTGCACGTCCAGCAGCCGGGTGTCGCCGTGGTACTCGTAGCCCCAGACCCGGGACAGCAGCTCGTCGCGGGTGACGATCCGGCCCGCGGCCGCCGCCAGCTCGGCGAGCAGCCGGAACTCGGTGCGGGTCAGGTGCACCGGATCGCCGGCGCGCAGCACGACGCCCTCGTCGGGGCGCAGCTCGACGTCGCCGAGCAGCAACCGGCGCGGCGTGGCCGGGGCCGGCCTGCGGCGCCGCAGCAGGGCCCGGATCCGGGCCGCCAGCTCGCCTGCGACCAGCGGCTTCGTCACGTAGTCGTCGGCGCCGGCCTCGAGCCCGGCGATGACGTCGGCGGAGTCGGACCGCGCGGTCACCATGATGATCGGCAGGTCGCCCGCGTCGCGCAGCCTGCGGCAGACGGTGAGCCCGTCGATCCCGGGCAGCATCAGGTCCAGCAGCACCAGGTCGATGTCGGGCGCGCCGGCCCGGGCGAGGGCGTCCTCGCCGGTGTGCACCGCGTCGACGTCGAAGCCCTCGTCGTCCAGGGCGAGCCCGAGCGCCTGCCCGATGCGCACGTCGTCGTCCACGATCAGCACCCGGGTCCGGGAACCGACTCCGCCCTGTGCCACCTCGAGCTCGACCATGATGACCCCGATTCCACCCGATCGCCGACGTGAGGTCGAACCGCTGGGTCCGCCCGCGACGATCGTCAGCTGATCGTAAGCAGCGGGCGGTCGACGTGCACCCCACGCGAACGGGTCAGCTGCCGCACCGCCAGCAGCGTTGCGGGCCGGTGCGTCCCTGCTCCGGCGACGGCACGGCGCCGCACTCCGGGCAGAGCCGGTCCAGCCAGCACACCGGGTCCCCGATCTCCTCCGCGGAGTGCTCGGGGTCCCGGCGGGCCGGTGCCGTCTCGGACATGCCGCCATCGGACCACCGCGCGGCGCCGCCGTCCAGCCGCGGGGGCACCGCCGTCCAGCCGCGGGGCGGCGGCTCAGCGCGGCGCGCGCGCCACCAGGACCGAGTTCACCACGTCGGTGCGCGGGTGCACCTCCAGCAGCACGTCCAGGCCGGGCAGGTCGGCCGGGTGCACCTCCGGGTAGAGCAGGGTCCGCAGGCCTGTCGCGGTGCGCACGAGCAGCGTCGTCCCCGGGCCCGCGACGGCCGCGAGCCGGGTGGTGATCGCCTCCTTGGCGGCGGCGTCCGCGCCGACCAGCGCGCCCAGCAGAACGAGATCGGCCCGGCCGATCTCGTCCACCAGGTCCGCGGACAGCGTCGCGGACGACAGGTCCGCGACCAGGCTGCCGGTCCGGGCCCCGACGGCCCCGGCGACCGAGGTGCCCGCCTCCAACGCGATCGGGTCCCGGTCGACGTGCAGCACCTCGGCACCGTGCCGGGTGGCGAGCACCAGCCCGGTGAGCGGCAGCGGCCCGGACCCGAGCACGACGACCCGGCGCGGCAGATCCAGCCCGACCGCGGCGAGCGCGGCGATCTCGAGGCGCACCAGGTCGAGGTAGTTCCCCAGGTAGGGGAATCGTTCGAGCTCGGCGGCCGGGTCGGCGGCGCCGGCGATCCGGTCCGCCCAGTACTGCTCCATCAGGCCCTCGCCCGCCGAGCTCAGCCCGCGCAGCCGGTCGACGTGCGCCGCCACGCGCTCGAGGACCGCGCCGGTACAGCCCGCCGGCGGATGGCAGCAGAGCCGCACCAGCTCGCCGAACGCGGCGTCCACCACCGGACCGGGCCGCAGGTCGGTCCGCTCCAGCTCCTCGCACAGCGCGACCAGCCGCTCGGCGGTGGTGATGGCGGCACCGCCGGCGTCCCGCGGCGCGCGGGGCGCCGGGAACCCGATGGCAGTGATCGCTTGGCTCCTCTGCGTAGTCACGTTGATCGACAGTAACCAATGACAATCGTTATGCATGTCGGTCGACCGGGTGGCCGATAAACCTGAGCATCTGCTCCAGAACCAGGATAGCGTCGGGCCGGACACCGCCGGACAGGGAGGACGGACACATGTGGGGATGGCTCGCACTGGCGATCGGGGCCGAGGTGACGGCCACCATGTCGCTGCGGGCGTCGCAGGGTTTCAGCAGGCTGCTGCCGTCACTGGTCACCGTCGCCGGCTACGGCCTGGCATTCTGGGCGCTGGCCCAGGCGCTCACCCGGGGGATGGCGCTCGGCGTCGCCTACGGGGTGTGGGCCGCGGCCGGGGTCGCGATCGTCGCGCTGCTCGGGGTGCTGTTCCTCGGCGAGTCGCTGACCTGGGTGCAGGTCGGCGGGATCGTGCTGGTCATCGGTGGCGTGCTGGCGCTGGAGATGGGCGGATCGGCGGCGCATGCCTGAGCCCGCCGACGGCCGGCTGCGCAAGGGCGAGCGCCGCCGCCGCGCGCTGCTCGACGCGACGCTGCGGCTGGTCGGCCGGGACGGGACGGGCGCGGTCACCCAGCGCGCCGTGGCGGCGGAGGCGCAGGTGCCGCCGAGCGCGGTGCTCTACTACTTCGCCTCGGTCGACGAGCTGCTGGTGTCCGCGCTGGCCACGGTCAACGACCGCTACATCGACCGGCTGGCCGGTGTGCGCACCGTCGCCGAGCTGGTCGTGGCGCTCGGGGAGTGGGGCAGCAGGCACGACCTGTCGCTCACGGTCGCCGAGTACGAGCTGCTGCTGTTCGCCGCCCGCCGCCCGGACCTGGCGCACGAGCTGCGGCGCTGGGACGACGCGCTGGCGGCGGCCGCCGTCCGGCTACTGCCCGACGACCCGCAGCGGCGGCCGCTGCTGGTGGCCTGCGTGAACGGCCTCTGCCTGTCCGCCGCGCTGGGCGCGTCGGACGACCCGTCGGTGCTGCTGCGGATCTGACGCCACCGACGGCTCAGGCGAACGGCTCCAGCGGCGAGTCCAGCCAGCCGGCGTCGATCCCGAACCAGTCGCTCACCAGCCCGAACACGTCGAGCAGCCACAGCGTGACCAGCACCACGGCGCCGGTCGCGGCGAACAGCAGCAGCCGGACGACGATGTGCTGCTGCTTCTGCCAGTCGTTCCACCGGTCGTAGTGCCTGCGGGCGAAGTGCAGCAGCCGGCGCGCCCCCTCGAACTCCGAGGCCAGCACCGCCAGCCCGGTGAACACGACGAGCCAGCCGGGGCCGGGGTAGGGGATCAGGATGATGCCGACGATCACGATCAGCGTGCCGAGCCCCCCGATGCTCCAGCGCCAGCAGCGGTCCACGACCGGGCGGTGCCGCAATCCGTCGCGGAAGCCGCGGTAGCGGGTGTGCGCGCCGTGGTAGCGGGCACGCCAGCCGCGAACCGGCGGGGCGGCGGGCCGGTCGGCGGACGGGCGGGCGGAGGAGCCCTGGTCGGGTGCGCTGCCCGGGGGCCGACCGTCGCTCATGGCCAGCATGGTTGCAGATGTTCATCCCCGGCTCCTGCTGCGGGCGGATACCGTGGGCCTCATGAACACGGTTCCCACCGGCGAGCGCCATTCGGAGTCCGTGGAGAACTACCTGAAGACCATTTTCCTGCTGGGGGAGCGGTGGGAAGGCTCGGTGGGCATCTCCGCGCTGGCCGAGCGGCTGCAGGTGTCGTCGCCGTCGGCGTCGGGGATGGTGCGCAAGCTGGTCGAGACCGGGCTGGTCGATCACGCGCGCTACGCCGGGATCACCCTCACCCCGGTAGGCCGGGCGTCCGCGCTGGCCGTGGTCCGGCGCCACCGGCTGATCGAGATGTTCCTGGTGACCGAGCTGGACCTGGCCTGGGACGAGGTGCACGAGGAGGCCGAGGCGCTGGAGCACGCCGTCTCCGACCGCCTGCTGGACCGGATCGACGACCGGCTCGGCCATCCCCGCTACGACCCGCACGGCGATCCGATCCCCGGCCGGGACGGCGAGCTGCCCGAGGTGCTCGCCCGCCGGTTGCCCGATCTCCGCTTCGGCGAGGGCGGCGAGCTGGTCCGGGTCGACGACACCGATCCCGAGGTGCTGCGCTTCCTCGACGCGCACGACGTGCGGCTCGGCGACCGGGTGCAGCTGGCGGCGCGCAAGCCGTTCGACGGCCCGTTCGTGGTGCGGCTGCAGCGCAACGGCGACGGGCGGGACGACACCGACGAGGAATGGGGCCCGTCGCTGGCCCGCGCGCTGTGGGTGGGATCGGGCGAACCGGCCTGACGCCCGTGACGTCGGTGGGGCCGGGGGAATCGCGTCCCCCGGCCCCACCGGCCGGTCAGCTCCGGTCGCCGGGACCGGACGCCCGCCCCGGATCGTCCCCGCCGTCCGACGGGGACGACGTGGCGAACTCGGCGACGGCCGTCTCGCACATCAGCGGATCGGACCCGGTCCGCTGCCCGGCGGGCCGGTCGTCGTCCGGGCCGGGCTCGGCCCGGCTGGTGCTGCGGCGCAGCGAGTCCAGCGGCGAGGGCTCCGGCGGCAGCGCCACCACGAACTTCTCGTCGCGCAGTGCCGTGGACAGGCCGATCGCCATCAGGATCAGCACGATGCCCAGCGGGAGCCCGGCCACGATCGCCGCGGTCTGCAGCGCGGACAGCGCGTCCGCCCCGGTCGCCGCGCCCGCGGCCAGCAGCACCGCGGCGATCACACCCTCCAGCACCGCCCAGAACAGCCGCTGCTGCCAGCGCGGGTTCGGGTCGCCGCCGTTGGTCAGTATGTCGACGACGAGCGAGCCGGAGTCCGAGGACGTCGCGAAGAACAGCACCACCACGAACACCGTCAGGACGGACGCCAGCGTGATCAGGATCTGGGCGACCGGCAGCTGGGCCAGCAGCACGTAGATCGCGGTCTCCGGGGCCGCGGTCGCCAGCGGGTGGTCCGGGTCGTTCTGCACGAGCTCCAGCGCGCTGTTGCCGAAGACGGTCAGCCACACCATGGAGGCGCCGACCGGGGCGAACAGGCAGCCGGCCACGAACTGCCGGATGGTGCGGCCGTAGGAGATCCGGGCCAGGAACATGCCGACGAACGGCGACCAGGAGATCCACCAGCCCCAGTAGAAGAGCGTCCAGCCGCTCTGCCACTCGGCCGCAGTGCCGTTGCCGCCGTCCGGGAAGGTCTGGAAGCTCAGCCCGGGGACCTCCTGGACGTAGCTGCCCATGTTCGCGGCGAGGCTGTTGAGCAGGTCGCGGGTCGGCCCGAAGAAGAACACGAACAGCATCAGCGCGAGCGCGAGCCACAGGTTCAGCAGGGCCAGCCGCCGGATGCCCTTGTCCAGGCCGAGCATCAGCGAGGCGATCGCGACGGCGGTGATCCCCAGGATCAGCAGCACCTGCAGCGTGGTGGTGTTCTCCCAGCCGAACAGCACGTCCAGCCCGGCGGCGACCTGCTGGGCACCGATGCCGAGCGAGGTGGCCAGGCCGAACAGTGTGCCGAACACGGCGAGCACGTCGACCAGGTAGCCCGGCCAGCCGTTGATCCGCTCCTTGAGCAGCGGGTAGAGCGCGGCGGCCGGGCGCAGCGGCAGGCCGCGGCGGAACGCGAAGTAGCCCAGCGACAGGCCGAGCACGATGTAGATCGCCCACGGGTGCAGGCCCCAGTGGAAGAACGTGTAGAGCATCGAGTCGCGGGCCGCCTCCGGTGAGCTCGGCTCACCGGTCGGCGGTGCGGTGAAGTGCGAGATCGGTTCCGACACCGCGTAGAACACCAGGCCGATACCCATGCCCGCGGTGAACAGCATCGCGAACCACGAGGTGTTCCCGTACTCCGGCGTGGAGTCCGACGGCCCCAGCTTCACCCGGCCGTACCGGGACATCATGAGGAACAGGACGAAGATCAGGAACCCGGTGGCGGAGAAGATGTACAGCCAGCCGAGCGTGTCGGTGATCCAGGTGTTGACGGCCCCGGCCACCTCGCCCAGCGACGTCGGCGAGATCACCCCCCACAGCACGAAGGCCACGGCCAGCACGGCCGAGCTGATGAACACGGGTGGGCTGGTGTGCTCTCGGAAATATCGACGAATCAACTCATTTCCCCCCATACCGCTCGGATCGACACGATGACGACCACGGTCACGATTCAGACCTTTGCGTCATATCGCAGGCACTGTAGGTCCACTCGGAGCATCCGCACAGCACGGGGCGCGCTCCGGTGGCCGGTGCCACCGCCGCGACCTACCCTGAAGACCCATCGCGTCCGCGCCGGACCCTGACGAGGAGTGCCGTGCTGGAGGACCGTCCCGCCCGTCCGCTGGACCAGCGTGAGCTGCGGGTGCTGGACGAGATCTCGGCGGCGACGCTGCGCGACGACCCCGGTCTGGTGCACCGGCTGCACGGTGTCGAGGGGAACACGCACCCGCCCGCGGCACAGACCGGGACGCCGCTCGCCTGGCCGCTCGTGCTGGGGGTGATGACGGTCGCCGTGCTCTACGCGCTGGTGATCGTCGCGCTCCCGCCGGTGCTGGCCCTGGCCGTGGTGCTCGGCGTGCAGCTGGTGCTGGTGCCGGCCGGCTGCCTGTACTGGGCCCGCCGGCGCGGCGAGCTCTGAGCCCCGGGCCGCCGGCCCGGGAGCGGTCCCGGCGCCCGGCCCGGGAGCGGTCCGGCGCACACGGACGGGCCCGGTCCCGCGGATGCGGAACCGGGCCCGGGTGCGTCAGGCGCTGTGCATGGGACTCAGCGCATGGGACCAGCGCATGGGACTCAGCGCGTGGCGTCGGCCGCGTCGGCCTCGGTGCCGGAGTCCGCCGAGCGCAGCGAGCCGTCCGAGCTCTCCAGGTGGGCGCGCACGAACCACTGGAACTGCTCCAGCTCGCCGGACTGCGCGATCAGCATGTCCTGGGTGACCGGGTCGAGCGTCTCCAGCTTCTCGATCTGGGTGCGGTGGTCGGTGATGACCCCGGTGTAGACGAGGTCCAGCGCCCCGAGGTGCGCAATCGCCTCGTCCCGGCCGATCGAGTAGTCGTCCCAGGTGCGGTCGCGCACGAGCGCCCCGGGGGTGCCGTCCGGCGAGCCGCCGAGGGTGGCGATCCGCTCGGCGACGTCGTCGACCATGCCGCGCACACTGTCGACCTGCGGGTCGAGCATCTCGTGCACCGCGATGAAGTTCGGGCCCACCACGTTCCAGTGCACGTGCTTGAGGGTCAGCTGGAGGTCGTTGAGCGCGTGCAGGCGGTTCTGCAGCAGCGCGACGACCTGCTCGGCGTCGCCCCGCTCGAGTCCGGGAACGGTGTAGCGGATGGTGGCCATGATGGATCGCTGTCCTTCCGTGTGGTGATCGTGTGCAGGGCGGGTCTCAGGAGGCCGCGGGACGCTCGTCGTACGGTTCCACCGGCTGCTCGGCGAGGTGCACGCCGTCGCCGTCGGGGGTCTCGTCGACGGGTGTGTCGCTCTGCTCCGTCGGGACCGGACCGGTCTCGCGGCGGGTCGCGTCGGACGTCGTCATGGGATCCGGGTACCCGCTCGGCGCGGGTTCATGTACGGCACCGCGATCCCGGTTCCGACGGGTGCGCCGCCGGTTGCCGTGGTAGTTGTGAGGGCAACGACCAGACAAGGAGGGTGGATGTCGACCGAACTCACCCCGCACGGCCTGCACCACGTCACGGCGGTGGCCGGTGATCCGCAGCGGAACGTGGACTTCTACGTGACAGTGCTGGGGCTGCGGCTGGTGAAGCGGACGGTCAACTTCGACGCGCCGCAGGTCTACCACGTCTATTACGGCGACGGCGGCGGCAACCCGGCCACGCTGCTCACCTTCTTCCCGTGGCCGGACGTGCGACCGGGCCGTACCGGCGCGGGGCTCACCACGGCGACCTCGTTCGCCGTCCCGCCGGAGTCGCTGGGCTGGTGGCAGGGCCGGCTCACCGGTCTGGGCGTCCCGGTCGACGGGCCGGTCACCCGGGACGACGAGGAGGTGCTGACCCTGCGCGACCCGGACGGCCTGGTCGTCGAGCTGGTCGCGGCCCCCGGCGACCACCGTTCCGGCTGGGACGGCTCCGGCCACGTCCCGGCCGAGCACGCCGTCCGCGGGCTGCACGCGGTGACCCTGTCGGAGGCCGACGCCGAGCCGACCCACCGGATGCTGGCCGAGCTCGGGATGAGCCACGCCGGCGGCGACGGGCCGCGCTCCCGGTTCCGCGCGGACGGTCCGGCCGCGACCGCGGTGGACGTGCTGGACGGGGTGGACGGCCGCGGGCTGCAGGCCGGCGGCACCGTGCACCACATCGCGTTCCGGGTGCCGGACGGGGAGACCCAGCAGCGCTGGCGCGACGAGCTCGTCGCCCGCGGTCTCGAGGTGACCGAGATCCTCGACCGGCGGTACTTCACGTCGATCTACTTCCGGGAGCCCGGCGGCGTGCTGTTCGAGCTCGCCACCGACGGCCCCGGCTTCACCGTCGACGAGCCGCTGCTCGAGCTCGGCCGGTCGCTGCGGCTGCCGCCGTGGCTGGAACCCGATCGCGCCTCGATCGAGGCGAACCTGCCCGCACTGACGGCCGGGGACTGAGCCCCGGTCAGGTGTCGTGCCGCTCCGCGCGGTCCGCCGGGTGCTCGCCGGTGAGGTGTTCCCAGGTGCTGGTGATGCGGAGCAGCCGGTCCAGCGCGCGGCCGCGGTTGTCCAGGCGCAGCGCGATCCCGGCCGCCGCGGTGCGCCGGCGCAGCATCAGCAGCGCCGACAGGCCGTAGGAGTCGCAGAACCCCAGTCCGGCGCAGTCCAGCCGGAGCTCGTGCGGATCGGCGACGGCCTGCAGCGCGGCGTCGGCGGCGTCGGCCAGCTCGTCGGAGGTGTCGTAGTCGAGATCGCCGGAGAGCGCGACCAGCGCGACCCCCGGTCGTGGCTCGGAGTGGGGCACGTCCGGTCCTCGTTCGTCGTTCATGCCGGCCTCCCGGCACCGTGCGGGTCGCCGTCGCGGGCGGCGGCGGTCACCGCCAGCAGGTCCGACGCCCTGGGGAAGTCGCGCAGCTCCTCGCCCAGCAGGTCGAGGACCGGGGGCAGCACGTGCGGCGGCACCGACCGGGCGGACAGCACCGAGGCCGTCCAGTCCAGGAACCCGGTGAACAGCTCCGGATCGCCGGTGTAGAGCGCGACGGCCAGGAAGTCGACGATGTGGCGGACGTCCTCGGCGGTGCGCAGCAGCTGCGCGTCGTCGTAGTGCGCCATCTCGGGGATCCGGCCGGACAGGCCCTCGACGACGGCGGCGACCAGCCCGGGCGCGTTCCGGTCGACCAGGGTGAACTCCTGGTCGGACAGGTGCGGCAGGTCGTCGGTCGGCTGGGCGTGCGGGCGGGCCGGTACCGGCAGGCCGCCGGCCAGTGTCTCCGCGGCGGCCCGCGCGTCGGGCGCCCAGGCGTCGGCCGCGAGCAGCCGGGCGTACCGGCCGTCCGGTCCGAACGCGGCCCCGCCGACGATCACCGGGACGCCCGCGGCCTGGCAGGCCGAGATCGTGGCGTGCGCGGTCGGCAGCCGGGTGGCGATCGACGACGACAGCGCCACCGCGTCCGGCCCGGTCCGGTGCAGGTGGGTGATCAGGTGCGCCGACGGGACCTGGGCACCGAGGTAGTCGACGTCGAAGCCGCGCAGCCGGAGCACCTCGGCCAGCAGCCGGGCCGGGAGCGCGTGCCACTCGCCGTCGACGCAGGCGACGGTGATCCGGCCGCGGCCGCCGGGGCTGCGGGGGGTGGACAGCGCGAGGGTGCCGATCACCCGGTCGTTGATGGCCGTCGCGGCGTGCTCCTGGGCCACCGAGATGCGGTTCGCGGCCCAGTCCTCGCCGACCGACGCCTGCACCACCCCGATCACCTCGAGCAGCACCGTCTCCGCGTCGATCCCGTCGTGCAGGGCGTCCACGACGACGTCGACCGCGGTGTACTCGTCCCCGCGCAGCACCGCGTCCCGCAGCAGCGCGGTGCAGCGGACGACCGGATCCGGATGCCCGCTCATGCGGTGTACCGGCCGCGACCGTGCCCACCCACCGCCGACAGGTGACGCCCGCGGGGGGCGGTGACGGCGAGCAGGGCCATGTCGTCGTGCGCGTTGCGGCCGACCCACTCGGCGGCGACCATCTGGATCCGCTCGACGAGGGCCTCGGCGGGCAGGCCGGCGCACTCGCCGGCCACCCGCTGCAGGCGCTGCTCGCCGAACTGGTCGTGGCCCATCGGGCCGCCGCGGGCCTCGGTGATGCCGTCGGTGTAGAGCAGGCAGGTCTCGCCCGGGGCGAGCCGGGTCTCGTGGGTGGTCGCCGCGACGGCGGGGAGCACCCCGACCAGGGTGCCCCGGGTGTCGGCCTCCTCGACCCGGCCGTCCGCCCGCACGATCAGCGGCGGCGGGTGGCCCGCGGCGGTGAGCCGCAGCCGGACGTCCGCCCCGTCGCGGGTCACCGACGCCAGCACCATCGTCACGAACCGGGTGTGGTCCTCGCTGAGCAGGGCGTCGTTGAGCAGGTCGAGCAGGCGGCCGTGGTCGTCGGCCATCGGGAGCAGTGCGTGCAGCGTGCTGCGGATCTTCCCGGTCAGCACGGCCGCCTC
This sequence comes from Pseudonocardia sp. NPDC046786, assembly GCF_040645415.1. NCBI lineage: Bacteria > Bacillati > Actinomycetota > Actinomycetes > Pseudonocardiales > Pseudonocardiaceae > Pseudonocardia > Pseudonocardia sp. NPDC046786. Next base: position 29,981 of record NZ_JBEYYF010000040.1, read on the forward strand.
CAGGCCCTTGCCGCAGACGTCGCCGAGCACGGCGAGGGTCCGGGCGGCCCCGTCGGCGGTGGGCGCGCAGGGGTGCACGTCGTAGAAGTCGCCGCCGACCCGGTCGCCGTCCTCGGCGGGCCGGTAGCCGCCGGCGAACTCGACGCCGGCGATCTGCTCCAGGCGCGGTGGCAGCAGGTCGCGCATCAGGGTCTCGGTGACGGACGCCTGCTGGGCGAACATCCGGGCGGCGGACATCGCCAGACCGGACCGGGCGGCGAACTCGCGGGCGGTCGTCTCCTCGCCCTCGCTGAACGGGCCGGAACCGGCGCGGCGCAGCAGCACCAGCGCCCCGGCCGGGATGCCGTGGCCCGGCAGCGGGGTGATGACGATCGAGCCGGCCGCGCCGATCCCGGACGGCACCAGCCAGGCCGGGGCTGCGGCCGGGTCGATCCAGCGCGACGGGACGGGCGGGAAGCCCTGCAGCGCCTCGGCCAGGCCGGGCACCTCGTCCGGATCGAGCCGGGTGGTCGCCGACTGCACCGGGCCGCCGCCCGCGACGGCGCTGACGACCCGGTACTGACGGCGGCCCGCCGGGGAGAGGACGACCGCGGCGTCGGCGAGCACGTCGACCGCCAGCCCGGCGGTCACCTCCATGCACCGCTGCAGGTTCAGCGAGCCGAGCAGTGCGGCGGACGCCTCGGACAGGAAGGTCGCCCTGGCCTGCTCGATCCGCAGCTCGTCGCGGACCGACCGGACGTCGGTGACGTCGACCAGCCACCAGGTGACCGAGCCGTCGTCGTGCGATGTGGGGGTGGCCTCGATGGCGCGGCCGTCCACCACGTCGGCGAAGCCGGCCGGACCGGCGGCCACGTGGGCGCTGTGCAGCCACGGCGCGACCCGGTCCAGCGGCTCACCGGTCCGCAGCGTCGGCACCAGGACCAGCGCCGCGTCGTTGATCTCGAGCACGGTCCCGTCGGCGCGCACGGTCAGTGCGGCGCAGGGGGCACCCGTCCACCGGGGGTCGGCCACCCGGGCCGGCCCGCCGGTGGTCTGCTGGATCTCCGTCACGTCGGGTACCGGTCTCCCTGCTGTTCGTGGCGTGTTCCGGGTTCGGAAGGGGGTACCGCACCGTACCGTCCGCGCGGCCCTCCCGGAGGTCACGGTCCGGCCGCACGGTGCGCGGCCGGACCGTGGGATCACGCGTGTGTGCTGCCCCGGCCGGTGAGTTCCTGCCAGGCGCGACGCCGCTCGGCGAGATCGCGGATCGACCCGACCTCGGCGAGCAGGCGGCGCTGCTCGTCGGTGCCGCCGCCGGAGGCGACCAGCCGTTCGGTCTCGGCGAGCGACCCGGCGGCCTCGATGTCCGCCGAGCCGTGCGGGAGCCGCTGGTCGCGGTCCTCGTCACCCTCGGCGTCCACCGGATGCCGCTGCTCGTCGGAGTACGGATTGTCCGACGGGAGCCGTCCGGTGAACCGGCCGTAGCCGCCGAGCGTCAGCAGGACCAGCCCGGCCAGCAGGCTGAACACGACGTTCGGCATCCGGAACGACAGGATGTTGTACGGCGTCCCGATGAGCAGGACGTTGACCACGCCGGACAGCATGAACAGCGCGCCGACGGTCACGCTCACCGTGGACGCCATCCGGCCGCCGCGCACCGCGGCCGCCACCAGCACGGTGCCGACCACCAGCGAGACCGCGGACAGCAGGTTGTTGGTGGTCATGCCGAACAGCGGTGCGCCGGTGGTGGAGAAGAAGTCGAGGTTGTTCGTGATTCCGAGCCCCCCGAACACCCAGAGGGTGACACCGATCAGCGCGCTGCTGACCCGGTGCAGGCCGTTCAGCAGACGCGGGTCGGACCCGAGCGATGGCATGCAGTTCCTCCGATACTGATCGAGCGGGGCTCTTCCGGATATCCCCTCGCCAGGCCGGTCAAACCCGGCGGCGGGCCGGGCCTCAGCGCGCTCTCAGGTCCGCCGGGCACTGTCGGTCGGGTAACGGCGGCGGAGGACGCCCGCCGGGGGAGGACCCATGACGCTGCTCGACGTGATCGTGCTGATCGTGCTGCTCGCCGCCGCGGTCGGCGGGTTCCGCAGGCTCGGCGGGGTGGCTCGGGCCGGGAGCCTGCTCGGCCTGGTCGTCGGCGCCGGTGTCGGTGCCGCCTGGGGCTCGCAGCTCGCCGGATTCGGGGCCACCCCGGGCTCGGCCTGGCTGTGGGGGCTGCTCGGCATCCTCGGCGGCCTGCTGCTGGGCTCGCTGGTGGGGAGGTTCCTCGGCGGCCTGGTCAGCAGGCTGCTCGCCGGTGCCCGGCTGTCGTTCCTGGACCGCGTGGTCGGGGCCGTCACCGGCGGGGTGGCCGCCCTGCTGGTGATGTGGCTGGTGTCCTGGGTCGTCCCGGCGCTGGTCGACCCGGCCGCACTGGCCCCGGTGGGCTCGCTGGTCGACGCGCTCGGCGGGGGCAGCCGGATCCTGAGCTCGGTCGGCGAGGTGTTCCCGGCGACGACGTCCGCGGTGCGGGACGCGGTGGACGCGGCCCGGCCGCCGGCCGGCTGAGATCGGGGAGTGCTCCCCGCCGGATCGCGACGCGCATTCGCCCCCGACGCGCTGCGGGAGCCGGCGAGGAGCACTCACCCGGTCAACGCGCCGGACCCCGGCGCGGATACCCCCCTGATGCGGTGACGGCACCGACGGTCGGCCACCCGCAGCGACCGGAGCTCCGTCCCGGCCGGCCGGGACGGGGCCGCTGCCGGGGCCGGGCCGGCGGCGCCGCCCTGTTCAGTGCGGGGTCGCCACCCGTCCGGGAGGTCCGCCGCCACCGCGCGATCCCGGTGCCGGGGTGCGGACGGCGGGGAGCCGCCGATACCCGGGGTGCCCGGGCGCTACCGATCCGGCGATCCGGCCGTTCCGCCGGGCAACGGGCCTGGTCGGGGCACCCGATCCAGGGCCGATGCGACGACCCCGACCGTCGAGAACACCACGCGGACACCGTCCCGCAGCCGTGAAGTGCTCGGCGTCACAGAAGTCCGGGGATCCCCGAATTCGCTTGTGAGGGCCGCTCGGGAACCGTGCAGCCGGTCCTCGCATGCCGGTTGACCTGCGAGGACACCTGCCGTTCGACACGAGGACCCCCCGGTTTGACCATGCCGGACACCGTGCCGTAACTTCTTCCCTGTCAGCGAGTGAGCCGGACAGAACGGGCCGCAGAGCCCGGTCAACAGGCCCCGTTGGCCAGATGGTCCCCCCGGTGGATGTCCGAGTTTCTCGGGTGTTTATGGTGGTGGGGTCAAGGCGATCCGCCTTCGGATCCGGTGGTGTGGTGCGGGTGTCTTTTGAGAACTCAACAGTGTGTCGAGCTATTTATTGTTTTGGCGTTTTTATGCCAGTTTGTTTTGCCATGGTTCGGTCGACCCCGTCGATGGATCGTGGTGTTTGTCAGGGTTTTGTTGGAGAGTTTGATCCTGGCTCAGGACGAACGCTGGCGGCGTGCTTAACACATGCAAGTCGA
>NZ_JBEYYF010000041.1:0-30210 GCF_040645415.1 Pseudonocardia sp. NPDC046786
CAGCCCACACCTTGTTCGGGACCGCGGCGATGGCGCCGCGTTCGCGGTCGGTGATCGCCCATCCCACCGAGAACTCGCAGGCCACGGCCTGTTGGCGCAGGCTGCGGATGTGGGCGAGGAACGCCCGGGTGCATCCGGCGGTGTCCAAGGCTTAGGGCCGACTCACGCTTGAAAGCCACCGGATCGACCGCGACGATCGTCGTCGCCCCGGCGGCCTGCGCCCTGGATGGCCGACAGGCCCACCCCGCCACAGCCGATCACCGCGACCGACGACCCGGGCTCCACCTTGGCTCGAAATTTCGGTACCCGTACCGGCCAGGCCGCGTGGGACCGACACGCTCTGGCGTCCGGTGCGAATGGTGATCTGCGCGCCGGGAGGCACTCGGGCCTCGAACTCGATCGCTGCGCCCTCGCGTTGGTCGTGCCACCACGGCTCACTTGCAGGGGTCGGCGTCAGGGCCGACCCGGCGGCCACCTCGGCTGCAGACGGCTCGAGCGGGACGGCCTCGATGACCTCGACGTCAAGCCGGGAGGGTCCGTTGGGTCGGAACGGGGAGGCTGGGACGGCCATGTCGATGGCCTGGTGGGGCCGGTGGGCGTTGTAGCCGGCCACCCATCCGTCGATCGCCGCCTGGGCGGCGGCCGCGGACTCGAACGGGGCGACGTGATCGAGGAACTCGGTGCGTAGCGTCTTGTGGAAGCGCTCGATCTTTCCCGTGGTGGTGGGCGAGCGGGGCTTGGTCAGCCTGGCGGTGATCCCGTTGTGGCGGCAGATCCGCTCGAAGCGCACCTCGACCGGCTGCGGGCGGGTGTGGCGGCCGGTGAACTGTTTTCCGTTGTCGGTCAACACCTCCGACGGGATTCCGTAGCGGCGCATGGCCGCGGTGAACGCCTCGCAGACCGCCCGCCCGGACGGCACCGTCAACACCGCGGCGGCCACGATGAACCGGGAGTGGTCGTCGATGCCGGTGAGCAGCTTGCAGGAGCGGCCGTCCGCGAGCGGCACCCCGCCGACGATGTCGAGTTGCCACAGGTGCATCGGCTCAGCGCGTTCCCAGCGCCGGTAGACCCGCTTGTGCTCCTGGAGCTGCGTGGCGACCAGCCCGTTGCGCACCAGGATCCGGTGCACGCTCGCCCGTGACGGGGCCGCCACCTCGCCGGTGCGGGCGAGCTCGTGGCTGATCCGTCGTGCACCCCACCTCGGGTGACGACGGCGCAGCTCGCAGACCAGAGCCTCCACGTCCGCGGCGATCCGCGTCGGGCTGTGGTGCGGACGATGGGAACGGTCGGCCAGCCCGGGCATTCCTTCCGCCCGGAAGCGCCTCCTCCAGTTGTCCACCGACTGGCGCGACGTGCCGAACCTGGCCGCCACCTCGCCGATCGGTGACCCACCAAGCACCTCGCTCACCGCCCGGTAGCGGTACTCAGCCAGAGCCTCTTGATCCACAACCAGAGACGATCATGAACATAACCACTGGTCGATGATCACTTGACGACGTTCAGTCAAGCATCTCCTGAGCCCTCACATTGACAGGCCCGTTGCTGTAGGACAGGGCCAAGCCCGGGGTTGTCGCGGTTGACGGTCCGGGCTGTCGACGACGGGTGAAGACTGGACAGGTGTCGGCGGCTGAAAAGTGACCACCCCTTCGAGATCGTGAGGGGGTGATCAAGGTGGAGGACTGGGCGGAGATCCGCCGGCTGCATCGGGCTGAGGGCGTGTCGATCAGTGAGATCGCTCGTCGGCTGCAGATCTCCCGGAACACGGTGCGGTCGGCGTTGAGCTCGGACCGGCCTCCGAAGTATCAGCGTCCGGCGCGGGGCTCGTTGGTCGATGCTGTTGAGCCGCGGGTGCGGGCGTTGTTGGTGGAGTTCCCACGCATGCCGGCCACGGTGATCGCCGAGCGGATCGAGTGGCCGCACTCGTTGACCATCCTCAAGGACCGGATCCGGAAGATCCGACCTGAGTACGTCGGCGTCGACCCGGCTGACCGCACGATCTATGAGCCGGGCGAGATCACCCAGTGCGACCTGTGGTTCCCCGACGTCGCGATCCCGGTCGGGGCGGGTCAGGCCCGCAAGCTACCGGTGTTGGTGATGGCCCAGGGCCACTCGCGGTTCCTGTCCGGGGTGATGCTGCCCTCGCGCCAGACCGGGGACCTGCTCTCCGGGATGTGGCAGCTCATCGCCGGGGTCGGGCGGGTGACGAAGATGCTGGTCTGGGATCGGGAGGCCGGGATCGGCGGCAGCGGGCGCGTCACCGGGCCGGCGGCGGCGTTCGCCGGGACCCTGGCCACCCGGATCCGGTTGGCGCCGCGCCATGACCCGGAGTTCAAAGGGGTCGTCGAGCGCGGCAACGGCTATCTGGAGACCTCGTTCCTGCCCGGACGCCGCTTCACAGGGCCACAAGATTTCAACGCCCAGCTCGATGACTGGCTGACCCGCCGCGCGAACACCCGCCGGGTCCGGTCGGTGCGCGCCCGGCCGGTGGACCTGCTCGAGGTCGACTACGCCGCGATGCTGCCGCTGCCCCCGATGGACCCACCGATCGGGCTCAACACTCGAGTGCGGCTGGGACGGGACTACTACGTCCGTGTCGACACCAGCGACTACTCCGTGGACCCGCGCTGCATCGGCCGCTACCTCGACGTCACTGCCTCCCTGGCCCACGTCACGGTGTTCTGCGACGGCCAGGTCGTGGCCCGTCACGAGCGGTCCTGGGCCAAGCAGGGTGTGATCACCGACCGGGCCCACGCCGCCACCGCTAAAGAGCTGCGCCACGAGTTCCACGAACGCCGCCGGGCCCATCAGCGCAGTGTCGATCGTCAGACCCGCCACCACACCGACGGCCACACCGTCGTCCTGCGGGCGCTGCCCGACTACGACGCCTTGTTCGGCGTCGAGTTCGACCCCACACCGGCCGGGCCGGCCGTGCACGACGCATCGGAGGACATCCCGTCATGAGCTCCCGCAACGGATCCATCGGATCCACCCCGACCACCGGTCCGCCCACCACACCGGTCCCAACTGCGACCGGAACGACGAAGACGACCACCAAGGCGACCAGCTCGGATGGGCTGCCGGCGCAGCTGGCCTACCTGACCCGGGTGCTGAAGGTCCCCACGATCGCGGCCTGTTGGGAACAACTCGCCGAGCAGGCCCGCGATCAGAACTGGTCCCACGAGGAGTTCCTCGCCGCGCTACTGGCCCGCCAGGTCGCCGACCGCGAAGCCGCCGGCACCACCATGCGGATCCGCACCGCGCACTTTCCGCAGGTCAAAACCCTGGAGGACTTCAACCTCGACCACCTGCCCTCACTACGCCGCGATCTGCTCGCGCACCTGGCCACGGGCACGTTCGTGTCGAAAGCGGAGAACGTGATCCTGCTCGGACCACCCGGGATCGGGAAGACGCACCTCGCGATCGGGATCGGGGTCAAAGCCGCCCAGGCCGGACACTCGGTCCTGTTCGACACCGCCTCCAACTGGATCACCCGCCTCGCCGCCGCCCATCACACCGGCACCCTCGAGGCCGAGCTGAAGAAGATCCGCCGCTACCGGCTGATCATCATCGACGAAGTGGGCTACATCCCGTTCGACCAGGACGCAGCGAACCTGTTCTTCCGGCTCATCGCCTCCCGCTACGAACAAGCCAGCGTCATGGTCACCAGCAACCTGCCCTTCGGCCGCTGGGGCGAGACCTTCTCCGACGACGTCGTCGCCGCAGCCATGATCGACCGCCTGGTCCACCACGCCGAAGTGCTGACCCTGTCCGGGGAGTCCTACCGCACCCGCGCCCGCCGCGAGCTCCTCGTCAAGGACCGCGCCACCGACTGAGCCAGGCCTGGGTGGTGACTTTTCAGGCGTCGACTTCTGCTCAGTTTTCAGGCGCCGTTGACACGGGCGGGGATCCGGCGCTCGGCGATGCCGTGGGCGAGCCGATTGCAGCCGAACGTGTCCGTGGGCGAGGACCGCGATCGGCGCAGTGGCCTCCCGGCGGCGAAGACCTGCGACGTCGCGGACCCGTGAGTCGACTTGTACGCGCACCCGGAGGGCGTGCGGGGTGAGGGCAATCTTGACTTCAGTTCTGAATAAATTATTGTTAGGCAGTTCCCGCAGACCGATGGAGGTTGCTTTGACCGTGGACGAGAGGACCGAGGACCGGGTTCTCGTCGAGCACTGGCTCTCCCGGGCGTCGGAGGCGCTGAGAGCCGGATCGGCTGCCGGGCTCCGCGAGCTGCTGCTGCCGGACGCGTACTGGCGCGACATCCTCGCCTTGACCTGGGACCTGCACACCTTCTATGGGATCGAGCAGATCGAGGAGGGTCTGCACGCCACGTTGCCGGCGAGGCGGATCTCCGAGCTGCGGCTGCGCGCAGACGTTCCGGTGCGGCGCGTGGTGCGCGCCGGGCGCGAGGCGCTGGAAGCCGTGTTCGAGTTCGCCACGTCTGAGGGCGGAGGTGCCGGTGTCGTGCGGTTGGTGTCGGAGCCGGGCGCCGAGCCCTGGGGCTGGACGGTGTTCACCGCCCTGCAGGACTTGGACGTCGAGGCTGTACCCACGCCACCCGGGGCGGCACCGGGAGGCCCGACAGAGCGGTATCACCGCGACTTCGCGGGGCCGAACTGGCTGGACCAGCGGCGTGCCGCCGAGCGGTACGACGACCGGGAGCCGGAGGTGCTCGTCGTCGGGGCGGGGCAGGCGGGCCTTGGCGTCGCCGCGCGGCTGCGCCACCTCGGGGTCGACGCGCTGGTGGTGGACCGGATCGAGCGTGTCGGCGACAACTGGCGCAAGCGCTACCACTCCCTCGTGTTGCACAACGAGGTGTGGGCAAACCACCTGCCGTTCATGGAGTTCCCCGCCACCTGGCCGACGTACATTCCGAAGGACATGCTCGCCGCCTTTTTCGAGGCGTACGCGACCTTCATGGAGCTGAACGTCTGGACCGGCACCGAGTTCCTTGGCGGGCAGTACGACGACGCCGTCGGGGAGTGGGCTGTACAGGTCCGTCGGACGGACGGCACGGTGCGCGAGCTGCGACCAAAGCATGTCGTCATGGCGGTGGGCGTCAGCGGGATCCCGTATGTCCCCGCGCTGCCGGGGATCGAGGAGTTCGGCGGAGAGGTGCTGCACTCGAGCGCGTTCGAGAACGGCTCGGACTACCAGGGCCGGCGGGTGCTGGTCGTCGGCACCGGGACAAGTGGCCACGACGTGGCCCAGGACCTGTACAGCCGCGGCGCCGAGGTGACGCTGGTCCAGCACGGGCCGACGACCGTGGTCAGCGTCGGGCCGCATGCGGCGGGGCGGGTGTACAACCTCTACCGCGAGGGCCTGCCGACCGAGGTGACGGACCTGATCAACATCGCCACGCCGTACCCGGTCATGCGCCACGGCTACCAGCTGCTCACTCGCGAGCTCGCCGAGCAGGACCGCGAGCTGCTCGATGGGCTCCGCGCAGTCGGCTTCCAGCTCGACAGCGGCTCGGACGCCACCGGGTTCCAGATGAAGTACATGCGCACCGGCGGCGGCTACTACCTGGACGTCGGCTGCTCGGGCCTGATCGTCGACGGGAAGGTTCGGCTCCGTCGTACGTCCGAGATCGAGGGCTTCGACGCGGCAGGAGTCCGGCTCTCCGACGGCGGGCACGAGCATGTGGACGTCGTCATCCTGGCGACCGGCTACAAGGGCCAGCAGGAGCTCGTCGCTCGGCTGTTCGGCCCGGAGACCGCGGAGCGCGCCGGCGCCGTGTGGGGCTTCGACGACGAGGGCGAGCTGCGCAACATGTGGCGGCGGACCGGTCAGCCCGGGTTGTGGTTCACCGCGGGCAGCCTGGCGCAGAGTCGGATCTTCTCCCGGTATCTCGCTCTGCAGCTCAGGGCGTGCCTCACCGGCGCTCTGGATCTGGTCCGCCCCGCGGACGCTCCCCGCGGCGTGTTGCGCGACCGCGACCTCGTCGACGTCTGGGAGGTCCTCCCGGACCCCGCCGGAGCGGCCGAGAAGGAGATCGTGTGATGAGTCGTATCGCCCAGTTCGCCCGGTTCTCAGCGAAGCCCGGTCGCGGCACAGAGGTCGTCGAGGCCCTCGAGGAGGCGTTCCTCGCCGCCGAGTCCGAGCCCGGGACCCAGGTCTACGCGATCCACGTGCAGCCCGACGATCCCAACGTGGTATGGATGTACGAGCTCTATGAGAGTGAGCAGGCGCAGCGGTCACATTCGGGGAGTCAGGCCACGGCGGCGCTGCGGGCTGCGGTGGGGGAGCTGCTCGACGAGCCGTTGACGGTGACCCGGGGCGCGGTGCACCACGAGTTCGGGTTGCCGGGCGCATGAGCATCGGTATGCCAGGCCCCGCGGACCACACCGATCGCCGACGCCGTCCGGCCGCGGACTGGACGTCGTGAGCGCGCACGGGGCCGGCGCGACCGAGACGGGGGAGCGGGTCGCCCGCGCACTCTTCGGTGACGAGCGGTACGAGGCCTCCCGCATAAGGGCCTCCGAGGGGTACCGGCGTGAGCTGCTGCGCCTCGCGGACGACGTCGTCTTCGGCACGGTCTACGCCTCCGAGGTTCTCCCCCTGCGGGAGCGCTCGCTGTGCACCGTGGCGGCGCTGACCGTGCTGGGCCGCGAGCAACAGCTCGCCGCCCACATCGGCGGGGCACTCAATGTAGGCGTCACCGAGGAGGAGGTCGCCGAGGTCGTGCGGCAGATGGCGATGTACGGCGGATTCCCGGCGGCGTTGAACGCGATGGCTGTGGCGGAGAACGTGTTCGCCGCGCGGAACGAGACTGCGACATGATCGGGGAGGTCGGCTTCATCGGCCTCGGCGCGATGGGCGGGGCGTTGGCCCGGCGACTGGCCGGGCAGTACTCGCTCGTGGTGTTCGACACCGAACCGGGCCGGCGCGATGAGCTGGTGGCCGCTGGGGCTCAGGCGGCCTCGTCCGCTGCCGAGGTCGCCCAACGGGCGTCGGTCGTGCTCACCTGTCTGCCCACCTCCAGGCACGTCGAGGGGCTCCTGACCGGCCCGGGCGGGATCCTCGCCACGCTGGGTTCGGGCGGCCTGGTCGTGGACTGCACCAGTGGCGATCCGGCCGCGACCCGTCGGCTCGCCGAGGCGGCGCGCGAGGCGGGCCACGCCCTGGTCGACGCGCCGGTGAGCGGCGGGCCGCAGGCTGCGGCCGCTGGCTCGATCGCGATCATGATTGGCGGTGCGATGGTCGATGTGGAGCGGGCGCGGCCGGTTCTGGAGATCCTGTCCCCCAACGTTCGTCACGTTGGCCCGGTGGGCAGCGGGCACTGCGTCAAGGCACTCAACAACCTGCTCGCCGCCGCGCACCGGATGCTCGCGTTCGAGGCGGCGGCAGTCGTCGCGGCGGAAGGCGTGAACCCGCAGACCTTCATTGAGGTCGTGAACATGTCGTCGGGGCGCAGCTACGCGACCCAGGTGACGATGCCGCGGCACTTGTTCGATGGGGACCTCGTCCAGGGCTTCTCACTCGGGCTGATGACCAAGGACGTCGGGCTGGCGGTCGGGATGACGGGTCCGCGGCTTCCCGGCCTCGGGCTCGGTGCCGAGGTGCTCGCCCGAGCGGAGGTGTTCCTGGAGCGCTTCGGGCCGGATGCCGACGTCAATGAGCTGATCGGCGCGTACGAGGAGCTGGCCGGGGCGCGCGTCGCGGTGAGCCGACGCCCGGACGGGAGCACCCGATGATGGCCGCGTCCACGGCATCGGTCACGGCGGCGCGCTTCGCCCGGATCCCGGCACGGTGGGCGGCGCCGAGGCCCTCGGAGTGGGCCCTCGCCGTGCTGGGACGGCCCGAGATCGGTTCGTTCCTGGAGGGCCCGGCGTTCGACCGGGCAGGCACGCTATACGTGTCCGACCTGGCCCATCAGCGGATCTTCCGGATCGACCCGGCCGGTGAGGTCGACGTCCTCGTGGAGTACGACGGGCGGCCGAACGGCCTGGCAGTGGACCGCGACGGTGGATTGTTCGTCGCGGACTACGCGAAGGGCCTGCTGCGGATAGTCCCGGACTCGGGGAAGATCGAGACCGTTCTCGCCGGGCACCGGCTCGAGCCCTTCCGTGGGCTCAGCGACCTCGTGTTCGGTCCGGATGGCGCGCTCTACTTCTCCGACCAGGGACAGAGCGACCTGCGCGACCCCGTCGGCCGGGTGTTCCGACTGGGCGCGAACGGGGACGTCGAGGTCCTGATGGAGGGTATCGCCAGCCCGAACGGGATGGCGCTGAGCCCGGACGGGGCAATGCTGTATGTCGCGGTGACCAGGGCGAACTGTGTGTACCGGCTTCCGCTTCGGCCTGGCGGCGGACTCGGAAAGGTGGGCGTGCACGTCTACTCCGGGGGCGGCACGGGAGGACCGGACGGCCTGGCCGTCTCGGCTGACGGTGGGCTCGCGATCGCACAGTTCGGATCCGGCCGGGTCTGGCTGGTCGACAGCGATGGGCTGTTGGCCGGCTCGGTGCGTTCGACCGAGGGCAAGGGCGTGACCAACGTGGCCTACGGCGGCCCGGACGGGCGGTCGCTGTACCTCACCGAGGCCGAGTCCGGCAGCGTCCTCGTCGCCCGCCTGCCGACACCCGGGACGGAGCTCTACTCACATGGGGGACGCTGACAATGCGCACGGAGGACGCTCGATGACTGCGGGGCCGGGAAGCGGGGCTCTTGACGGGCTCCTCGTGGCAGACTTCTCCCGGGTGTTGGCCGGGCCGTACATGACCATGTTGCTCGGGGACCTGGGCGCCACGGTCATCAAGGTCGAGTCACCGGAAGGGGATCAGACCCGAACCTGGGGCCCGCCATGGCGGGACGGTGAGAGCACCTACTTCCAGAGTGCCAACCGCAACAAGAAGTCGGTCGTGCTGAACCTGCGGGACCCCGCAGATCGCGAGCTCGCCGCCGAGCTCGCCCGCCGGGCGGACGTGCTGGTGGAGAACCTGCTGCCGAAGCGGATGCGCGCGTTCGGTCTGGACTACGAGACGGTCTCCCGCACCAACCCGGGCGTCGTGTACTGCTCGCTCACCGGGTTCGGTTCGCAGCCGGCCGGCGCCGAGCTGCCCGGCTTCGACCTGGTGGCGCAGGCTGCGAGCGGACTGATGTCCATCACCGGGGACTCCGACGGCCCGCCCACCAAGGTGGGCGCGGCCGTGGTGGACGTCCTGTGCGGGCTCTACGGCGGGTTCGCCACCCTTGCGGCACTGGGCGCCCGCCACCGGCTCGGTCGCGGCCAGCTGGTGGAGGCCAACCTGCTCTCCAGCGCGCTGTCGGCACTGGTCAACCAAGCGGCAGGTTTCACCATGGCCGGCAGCGTGCCGGGCCGGCTGGGCAACGCCCATCCGAGCGTGGCGCCCTACGAGGTCTACCGGGCCGCAGACGGCGATGTGGTGATCGCGGCGGGGACCGAGCGGCAGTTCCGCGGCCTGTGCATCGCGCTGGGCCTCGGGCGGCTGGCCGCGGACGAGCGCTTCGCGACCAACACGGCACGTGTCGCGAACCGCGAGGAGCTGCGCGAGCTGCTCGGCGCACCGCTGGCGTCAATGGGCAGGGAGCAGATCGTCGACCTGCTGCAGCTCGCCGGGGTTCCCGCGACGGTCGTCAACGATGTGGGGGCCGCCTTCTCACTGGCCGCGCGCCTGCAGCTCGAGGCCGTGTGGTCTATCGACGGCGTGGACCACGTCCGTGCACCCTTCTTCATGAGCGAGACCACCCCCCGGCCGACGTCGGCGGCGCCGGCGCTGGACAGCCACGGACCGGAGATCCGGGAGTGGCTCGGCACTCCACACAGCCTGGCCGGCGAGACCGGTGGTCCCGGACGGAGCGGTGTCGCTGGGACGGAGTAGGTCGCCGAGCGGGGAGGCGATCTGCTCCGTCCCACGGAGGACGGCGGGCGTGCGCGACCCGGCCGCCCGTGAGGAAGGACTCGAGCCGGTAGCTCTCGGCAGTGACGTCGGAGCGGGCGGGGCGACCGGCGGCGGACTCCCGCGGGCGCGAGCGGACCCCGGTGATGCCCACGGAGGCGTAGCGCAGCGCGCCTCTTCCGACGCGGTCGGTTCCGGTCGCGGGCACCGCCGTCAGCGGGTGCATCAGTTGCTCGGCGTCATCGGACGCCTGCCCGTCTGTCGAACGATCTCGCCCCCGAGCGGGTCTCGCTCAAGCAAGGCAACGAAGTGTAGACTGAAAATGTATTCACTCTTGATAGGCAATCAGGAAGAGGTGGGACGGATGGGACAAGTTGCGCAGGTCGCCCGCTTCGTGGCGAAGCAGGACGCCGTGGAGCCGCTTCTCGCAGCACTGGACGACGCATCGGCCGCGGCCGCGGGGGAGCCGGGCACACTGGTCTACGTCACCCACGTCGAGCGGGACGCGCCGCACGTGCTCTGGGTCTACGAGCTGTACGCGGACGACGAGGCGCACGCCGCGCATTCCGGCAGCGAGGCGACTGCCCGGTTACGCGCCGCCCTCGCGGAAACGCTTGCCGAGCCCCCGACGGTGACCCAAGCGGTGCCCCGTCGGCAGCTCGGTGTCCCGGCCAGCTGAGGGGCACCGGTGAGCGATGCGTGTGCAGCCGCAAGGGCTGCGGATCGAGGGACCAACGGGTTCCCGGGAGCCCCGCGACGGACCGACGCGGATGCGGACGAGCCGACCTGGAGTCCTGACGACCACCCGGGGAGCACCGCACCACGGGGAGGTGCACCGGCCCGTGGTGCCCCGGGATTCCCCGAGCTGGTCGGGGTCGGACGATGACTGCGCGGGCGCCCCGGGAGATCGGTCATGTCGTCGACGGAGTGCAGCTCGGAGAGGTCAGCCGGGAGCGTTTCAACCCTGCCCGCCCCGATGAACTGGTCAGCGTGACCCCGGCTGGTGATGCGGCCACGGCCGCGGACGCCGTCGTGAGCGCGACGGCCGCGCAGCGCGCCTGGGCCGCCCGCACCGGGCCCGAGCGCGGAGCGGTGCTCATGCGGGCCGGTGAGATTCTGGCCTCCCGAGCGGACCTCGTGGCCACCGACCTGGTCCGCGAGGAAGGCAAGACGCTCGCTGAGGCCACGGGGGAGGTGCATCGGGCAGCGAACGTGCTGCGATTCTTCGGCTCAGCCTGCTGGCAGGCAGACGGCGAGACGCTGCCGTCCTCAGCTCCGGGCACACACGTTTACACCCGCCGCGAGCCACTCGGCGTGGTCGGGGTCATCACCCCGTGGAACTTCCCGCTCGCGATCCCGACCTGGAAGATCGCTCCCGCCCTCGCGGTGGGGAACGCGGTCGTGGTCAAGCCGGCGCAGCTGACCCCGTTGTCGGTATGGCACCTCGCGGACTGCCTCAGTGCGGCGGGGCTGCCTAGTGGGGTGCTGAACGTGGTGTTCGGCAGCGGAAGCGTGGTGGGGGAAGCGATCGTTGCGGACCCCGACGTCTCTGCGGTGAGCTTCACAGGGTCTAGTGCGGTCGGAGCACGGATCGCCGCGGTGGCGGCGCAGCGCAACTGCCGGGTGCAGCTGGAGATGGGCGGTAAGAACCCACTGGTCGTACTGGACGACGCCGATCCCGCGGTTGCCGCGGACATCGCCTCGGCAGGCGCGTTCGGGCTGACCGGGCAGGCGTGCACTGCGACCAGCCGGGTGATCGTCACGCCAGGGGTGCGCCACGCCCTGACGGAGAACCTGGTGAGGGCGGCCGCCCGCTTCCAACCCGGCGACGGGCTGAACCCGGCCACCACGATGGGGCCGGTGGTCAGTGCCGGCCAGCTCACGACCCATCGGGAGTTCCTCTCGACAGCCCTCGCGGAGGGCAACCAGCTCGTGTGTGGATACGAGGAGCCCGTCGGGCTCTTCGAACACGCGATGGTCGTCACCGGGGTGGGGCGGAAGAACACCCTCGCCCAGGAAGAGGTCTTCGGCCCGCTCCTCGCGGTGATGACCGTCGAGGACCTCGACGAGGCGATCGCCGTGGCCAACGACGTCGCGTACGGGCTCAGCGCCGGGATCGTCACCAACGACCTGAGGGCGGCACAGCACTTCGTCGGGCACGCAGAGGCCGGCGTGGTGAAAGTCAATCGCCCGACAACCGGGCTTGATCTCAACGTTCCGTTCGGAGGGATCAAGGCGTCGTCCAGCAACACCTACCGGGAGCAGGGCCTGGGTGCGCTGGACTTCTATTCCTGGACCAAGTCCGTGTACCTCGGGGTCTGATCCGGTCCGGCGACAGCCGTCTGGATCCTCCACTCCATGAAGGAGAGATCGTCATCAAGTCGGTCACCTCATACGATCAGGCGCAACTCGATCTGCAGTCGATGGTCTCCGAGCTCGCAGCGGACGTCTATGCGCCGCGGGCGCGGACCTGGGACGAGCAGTGCGAGCCGCTGCCACCCGCCGAGCGTCGGCGCCTCGGGGAGCTCGGTCTGCTGGGCATGACGCTCTCGGAGGAGGTAGGTGGATCCGGCCGGCCACTCGTCGACGCACTGGTGGCCTTGGAGGAGCTCGCGAAGGTCAGTCCGGTGGCTGCCTGGCCGGTCTTCGAGGCATGCACCGGTCCGGCGAGGGTCATCGACCTCCTCGGTACCGAAGAGCAGCGCACAAACCTGCTCCCGCCCGTGGTGGCGGGTGAGCAGACCATCGCGGTCTCCATCTCGGAGGCCGAGGCCGGGTCCGCAGCGACCGATCTGAGCACGAAGGCCCGCGTCGAGGGTGACGTCGTGGTCATCAATGGCGCGAAACGCTGGTGCTCCGGTGCGGGCCACGCCGAACAGTACCTGGTCTACGTACGCATCTCCGATGCTCGCGGTGCCTCCGGGATCGGAGCCGTCATCGTTCACAAGGACGTACCGGGGCTGACGTTCGGACCTCAGGAATCCTTGATGGGTTTCCACGGCATCGGCTCGGCGGACATGTTCTTCGACGACGTCCGAGTTCCGCTGTCCAACCTGATCGTCGGGGCAGGAGGCTTCGCTGAGCTGTTCCGTGTCTTCTCGATCGAGCGGCTCGGCAACGCAACGATGGCACTCGCGATCGGGCAGGCGGCGCTCGATCGGTCGGTCGCCCACGTCAAGACGCGAGTGCAGTTCGGCCGACCGATCGCGGACTTCCAGCTTGTGCAGGGGGCCATCGCGGACATGGTCACCCAGGTGTCTGCCGCACGACTGCTGATCCGAGCTGCAGCGGAGAAGGCCGGCCGTGGTGCTCCGAACGCACTCGATGCGTCGGTGGCGAAGTACTCGGCGAACCTCATGGCGAAGTCGGTCTCCGACCTGGCCATCCAGCTGCACGGTGGATACGGCTACTCGGCAGAGTACGAGGTCGAGCGCATGCATCGTGACTCGCATGGGTGGGCCCTCGCCGGGGGCACGTTGAACATGCAGCGGGTACGTATCGCCTCCGAGTATCTCGCTCAGCGGTTCCCTCAGCGGACAGGCACGGGTGAGAGTTGACCCCAGCGTTCGCCGCAGTAGACTAAGAACATAATGTGCTCAATATGAGCTATACGCTCACTATGTACCCAATTCTTAGCAAGGAGGCTCCATGGCCGCGAACGACAGGTTCGATTTCCAGGGTCTGGACCACGTGGCGCTGGGCTGCAGCGACATGAAGCAGACCTATGACTTCTATCACGGCACTCTGGGCATGCCCGTGTTGCACACGATCGAGTACATGGGTGAGAACGCCGAGGGCGAGACCGTCCCGATGGGACAGCACTTCTTCTTCGGTGTCGGTGGCGAGAACCCCAACGCCCATATCGCGTTCTTCTACTGGAAGGACGGATACCAGAACGCCCCCAAGGTCGTCGAGAACCGACCGGAGGGGGTGAACCCGCGGGCGATCAAGATCGCCGCGATGCACCACGTCAACCTTCGGGTCGCCCCGGAGAGGATCGAGGACTGCTGCGACAAGCTGGGGGAAGCCGGAATCGAGTACCGGCACTCCACCCGCTACGCGGATCCCGAATGGCGCGAGGTGCGCACGATCAACGGTTACACCAAACCCGAGCCGGGATGTCTGATGGACTCCGTCTACTTCTCCGACCCGGACGGCGTCCAACTGGAGGTCAATGCCTGGCTCCCGGCGTGGGACGCATGGCCCAACGACCACGAGCCGTGGTCGAACGAGTCGGCCGACCAGCGTTAGTCCTGGTTCGCACCTCGAGGCAGTGGAGGCAGACGTGTCACGACTAGAGCCCGCGAAGCGCTCGGAGATCGAAGCGGACGACGTCCAGCAGGTACTTCAGCGGGTGTTCGGGGACCGCGATCCCGCGATCGAGCCGGGCACCGCGACCGGCTCACCGGGCGACTGGTGGACGGTCATGGCTCTCGAGCCGGGGATCTTCCGGCTGTTGGAGAGCCGGCACGAGTGGCAGAAGAGTCCCGAGCGGGCACTCGCCCCGCATCTACGCGAGCTCGGCATCCTACGGGCCGGGTGGGCTCGCGGATCGCAGTTCGTGTTCTCCCAGCACTGCAAGGTCGCTCGCGAGGCGGGCCTCGCGGAGGACAAGATCGCTGCGGTCCCGTACTGGCAGACCAGCACCATCTTCACCGAACTCGAGCGGATCGTGCTGGCCTACGCTGATGATCTCGTGCTCGCCGGAGGGAGGGTCCCCGACCAGCGCTTCGAGCAGCTCCGTGGACACCTGTCGGACGTCGAGATCCTCGAGTTCACCTTCATCACCTGCACGTATGACATGTCGGCGGTGCTCTCCCGGGCGCTGCGACTGGAGTTCGACGATCGACCCGAGGCGGTGGCAGAGGTGCCGGCGCCGGAGCGAGGAGAAGAATGAGCACCGTCAGCGAATCCACCCGCCCCCGCGCCGTCGACGAGTTCCTCTCGCGGGTGCACCCGCTGTTCATCGGCGGGGAGTGGGTCCAGGCCGCCTCGGGTGAGGTGATCGACGTCGTCGATCCCGCCTCCGGCGCGATCGTGGCGAAGGTTCAGGCCGCGGACGCCACGGATGTCGATCGCGCGGTGAGTGCCGCCCGCACGGCATTCGAGGGCCCGTGGCGACGACTAGCGCCCATCGACCGGATGCGAGCGATGCTGCGCCTCGCGGACGCCGTCGAGGCTGCGAGCGATGAGATCGCGCTGCTCGAGACCCTCGACAACGGGATGCCGCTGACCGCGGCGGCTCGTGCCGTCCGGATCGCGGTGGAGAACCTGCGCTACTTCGCAGGGTGGTGCGGCAAGATCGCCGGTGACCTGCACAACCTGACCATGGCGGACACCTTCGCCTATACGGTCAAGCAGCCCATCGGCGTCGTCGCGGCCATCACGCCGTGGAACTTCCCGTTCGTCATGGAGGTTGCGAAGATCTCCCAGGCGCTCGCTGCGGGCTGCACCGTGGTACTCAAGCCTGCCGAACTCACCCCGCTGTCCGCGCTCAAGCTCGCCGAGCTGACCGCCGCGGCGGATCTCCCTCCCGGTGTACTCAACGTCCTGCCCGGCCTCGGTGCCGTTGCGGGCCAGGCACTGGTCGACCACGACGGCGTGGACAAGATCTCGTTCACCGGCTCCACCGCTACCGGCAAGAACATCATCCGCTCCTCGGCGGGCAACCTGAAGCGGCTCACGCTCGAGCTCGGCGGAAAGTCGCCGACCTTCGTGTTCCCCGATGCCGACATGCAGAAGGCCGTCCCCGGGGCGGCGATGGCGGCGTTCGCCAACTCCGGTCAGGTGTGCGTCGCTGGTTCGCGGCTGTTCGTGCACCGCAAGGTGTTCGATCAGGTCGTCGAGGGCGTGGGTGCGGTCGCCGACAGCCTGCGCGTCGGCCCAGGTCTCGACCCGGACAGCCAGCTGGGGCCCCTTGTGTCGCAGACTCAGCTGGACCGGGTCTCCCGATACATCGAGCTGGGCCGTGAGGAGGGCGCCGAGGTCATCCGCGGCGGTGACCGCGTCGGCGGGGAGGGCTATTTCCTGCGCCCGACCGTCGTGGCCGATGCTCGGCCGGAGATGCGCGTGATGCGCGAGGAGATCTTCGGCCCGGTCGTGTGCGCCGTGCCGTTCGACGACGATGACCTCGAACAGGTCGCCGCGCTCGGTAACGACACGACCTACGGGCTCGCTGCCTATGTCTGGACTCGCGACGTGAGCCGCGTGCACCGTCTGGCAGAGCTGATCCACGCCGGGACCGTGCAAGTGAACGGCGGTGCCCCGCTGGAGCCGGCGATGCCGTTCGGCGGCTTCAGACAGTCCGGCTGGGGCCGCGAGTACGGCGAGGCCGGCGTCGACGCCTACCTGGAGACGAAGTCCGTCATCGTGCGGCTCTGAGTCGCCGCATACCTGAGAGGAGACCGTCGTGGTGACAGCTCGCGCAGCAATACTCCGCGAATGTCCGGGCAGTCTGAAGATCGAGGACGTCGACTTCGTCGACCCTGGCCCGAATGAGGTGCTGGTCCGCACCGTGGCATCGGGTCTGTGCCACAGCGACCTGCACTGGATGCAGGGCAAGTACGTGCCGCCACTTCCGATCATACTTGGTCACGAGGCCGCAGGCGTGGTCGAGGCAGTCGGCTCCGGGGTCACCTATCTCAAGCCGGGCGACCACGTCGTGGGCTGCCTGTCGGTGTTCTGCGGCGAGTGTGACTATTGCGTCACCGGCCGCCCGCATCTGTGCCGCGAGCCGAGCGTTCGCGTGGGTCCGGCGGACCCGCCGCGAGTCCAGACGGTGGCCGGTGGAGTGCAACAAGGCGGGCAGCTCGGGGCGTTCGCGGAGGCGATGGTGGTCCACGAGCACGCGCTGGTGAAGATCCGCCCCGACATGCCACTCGAGCAGGCCGCCCTCCTCGGGTGCGCCACAATCACCGGCGTCGGTGCGGTGATCAACACTGCGAAGGTGCCGGCCGGCGCGACCGTTGCGGTGATCGGTGCGGGCGGCGTCGGTCTGAACGTGATCCAGGGTGCGGCGCTCGCCGGTGCATCCCGGGTCATCGCCGTCGACCTGCTCGAGTCCAAGCTGGAGCTCGCGACGCGGTTCGGCGCTACGGATGTGGTCGATGCCTCCAATTGCGACGCGGTGGAAACGGTCAAGGACCTCACCGGCGGTGGTGTCGAGTACGCCTTCGAGGCCATCGGGCTCACAGTGACCGCCGAGCAGTCCTTCGCGATGCTTACCCGGGGCGGCACCGCCACGGTCATCGGACTGATCCCGGCCGGCCAGAACGTTTCCCTCCCGGCCTCCGACCTCTGGATGGCCGAGAAGCGGCTGCAGGGCTCCAGCATGGGAAGCAACAGCTTC
The DNA here is from genome assembly GCF_040645415.1 of Pseudonocardia sp. NPDC046786. Classification (NCBI taxonomy): domain Bacteria; kingdom Bacillati; phylum Actinomycetota; class Actinomycetes; order Pseudonocardiales; family Pseudonocardiaceae; genus Pseudonocardia; species Pseudonocardia sp. NPDC046786. Next base: position 17,212 of record NZ_JBEYYF010000041.1, read on the forward strand.
CGTTACGACATCCCGCGGTTGGTCGACCTGTACCTGCAGGGCAGGTTGAACCTCGACGATCTGGTGTCCAAGCGGATCGGCCTTGACGAGGTCAACGATGGCTTCGCTGCGTTGGAGCGGGGCTCCGTCGCCCGGAGCCTGATCGTCTTCGAGTAGCGCGGCGATCGCGGGCGGCCATCGGTGCGGAGCAGAGTAGTCGAGGACGATCTGCTCCGGCCTCCGCGCCAGCGGACTCGGATCTGTCGCTGGCCGCGCTCCGTGATCCGCTGGAGGTCGTTGCCGGCATGACGCCGACCGTGCGACGTGCACCACGGCCACGACCGGACGCTGGTATCGGCCGTCCGCGGAGCGACCGCCCCACCTCGTTGTCCGCCCTTGGCCGGGCGCGTCTAGATCACGAGCAGACGGGCGATGCCCGATCGGGAGGATGGTAGGAATGGCGGCTGACGTCGACACCGTCGACACGCCGGTGCTGATCGTCGGCGGTGGCCCGGTCGGGCTGGCGACGGCGCTGGATCTCGCGTGGCGGGGCGTTCGAAGCACGCTCGTCGAGCGGGACGCGGGCACCGCTGTGGAGCTGTTGGCGAAGGCCAACGGGCTACATGAACGGACGATGGAGATGTGTCGGAGGTGGGGAATCGTCGACCGCGTCGAGGAGGTCGGATTTCCCCCCGACCATCCTGGCGACACGGTCTACGCCACCGCGCTCCACGGGTACTTCGTCGGCCGCACCGTGATTCCGTCGGCCAACGACCGGGTACCGCCGGACTCCAGCCCGGAGAAGCGGCAGCGCTGCCCGCAGTACGAGTTCGACCCCTTGCTCGCCCGGGTGGTGAAGGAGCGGGGACTCACCGACGTTCGCTATAGCTGCATCGTCGAGGGGATCGAGCAGGACGACCGGGGAGTCACCGCGACGATCCGCCAGTCGGACGGTGGGCTCACGACTCTGCGAGCTCGCTATCTCGTGGCGTGCGACGGGGCCGGGAGTACGGTGCGTCGCGCGCTCGGCGTACCGTTCGAGGGCCGGATGTTGGACTTCTCGCTCAGCGCCGTGCTCACCGCGCCGGACCTGCGGCTGCCCGAGCACAACCAGCACGGCGAGCGATACATCCTGCTGTCCGAGGAGGGCGCCTGGTGCGTGTTCACCTCGGTCGACGGGCGGCACGTATGGCGCATCACGGTCGTCGGCTCGCAGGAGCGGCTCGACCCGGCGACTGTCGACATGACCGCTGCGATCCGCCGGGCCATCGGGCGGGAGGACATCCCGTTCGAGATCCAGCGGACGGTGCCGTGGCGGCGCAGCGCGTGCGCGGCTTCGACGTTCCGGGTCGGTCGGGTGTTGCTCGCCGGCGACTCCGCGCACACCACCTCGCCCACCGGCGGACACGGGATGAACACCGGCATTGGGGACGTCAGTGACCTCGGCTGGATGCTGGAGGCATTGCTCGCCGGATGGGGTGGCGAGGTGTTGCTCGATGCGTACGACCGGGAGCGTCGGCCCGTCGCCATCCGCAACTCGGCCAGCTCCACGACGAATTACCAGGAGTGGGTGGACAACTCCGGCTACGCCGACATCCTCGATCCCGGTCCGGCGGGGGAGGCGTGTCGCCGGCAGGTCGGGGACCGGCTCACGTCTTCGCTGCACAGCGAGTGGAGCTCCCTGGGCATTGACCTAGGCTACCGCTATGAGGACTCGCCGATCGTGCTTCCGGATGGCACGCCCCCGCCACCGGACGACCCGTCGGACTATGTCCCCACGGCCCGCCCCGGCCACCGCGCCCCGCACGCCTGGCTGGTGGACGGCCGTTCGACCCTGGACCTGTTCGGCCGCGATTTCGTCCTGCTGCGTTTCTCCGACGTCGACGTGACGCCGATCGAATCGGCGGCGGCGGCGGCGGGAATGCCCCTGCAGACCGTCACGATCACTGATCCGGACGTGGCGAAGCTGTACGAGACCGCGTTGGTGCTGGTCCGGCCGGATGGCCAGGTCGCTTGGCGGTCGGAGTCCCTGCCGATGCGGGCGGACAGGTTGGTGGATGTCGTGCGGGGAGCTCCCTGAGGACCGTGGCGGGCAATGCTGGGGTGGGCGGCGCCACGACGAGGCTGAGCACGACGTGGGAGGCTTGCCACCAGACGATGCGAACGCTCCGTCGTTGCGGGCGAAGTGGGGCATGAGGGGGTTCAGGTGGTACGGAGCAACACAAGCCCTCCGCCGGGGGCCGGACGCGAGGACACGGTGGCCGCGATCGTGAGCGAGCTGCGGAGCGCAATCATTGAGGGCCGCCTCATGCCCGGTGAGCGCATCCGACAGGATGCGCTCGCCGAACAGTTCGGCGTCAGCAGGGTCCCGGTCCGTGAGGCGCTCAAGGCATTGGCGACAGTCGGGTTGCTCAAGCACACGATGAACTCCGGGTTCGCCGTCTCTCGTCTCGAGGAGGCCGAGCTGGTGCAGATCTACCGGCTTCGCAGGCTCATCGAGGATGACCTCATGCGTCCGTTGCCCGAGGTCGACGAGAAGCACCTGGCCGACCTCACCGGCCTGAACGAGCAAATGGCTCTCCTCAGTGAACGGGAGGACGTCGGCGGGATGACGCTGCTCAACCGCACGTTCCACTTCGAGATGTTCGCACTGACCGGATCCACACTGATGATCGACATGTTAGCTCAGCTGTGGGACCTGTCCATGCCGTACCACTCCACCTATCTGTATGACCGTCAGACTCGCGACAAAGTCCTGCGGGAGCACGAACAGCTACTCACAGCCCTCGAAGCGGGCGATACGGACCGATACGAGCAGGTCGCCGCCGAGCACAGAGCAAGCTCCGAGACCGCCCTTCTTCGTGTCGTCAGGCGGACGTCGTTCCTTCGACGGGGCGTTGCGCAGTCGAGCTGATCGGTCGGCTCGGGAGGCTGCAACGCCGGGAGCTACGGTGTCGAGGGCGCCCGCTGGGGCCGGCCCAGCTCCACCCCACGGCATCCCACCCGTACGGTCGAGCGGCTGACGCGCACCCGCGGCCCGCTGAAAGAGCGGCGTGGCCGCCGGGTCTGTGTCACCATCAGCGGTGAGGCCCCAGGGGGTCGGCAAAGTCGCGGCGAGTGGGCGCTGAGCTGCGACGACACGTGCCCGCGTCTGCATCATTGTCGATCGCTGCCGTCGCCGACCAGGTGGGCGGGGTGGAGCTACCCGATCCGGTGCGCTGGCGCCGAGACTGGCCGATGCGCTGGTCGGGGTGGTCGATCCGCGCAAGCGTCGTGGGGTCCGGCACGGGCTGGTCGTGGTGCTGACGGCCGCGGTGTGCGCGGTCGCGGCCGGAGCGCGGTCGTTCGTCGCGGTCGCCGAGTGGGTCACGGACCTGCCGGCGGATATGGCTGCCGCGCTCGGGACCGAGGACCGATGTCCGTCGGAGTCGACGATCCGCCGGATCCTGGGCCGGGTGGACGCCGAGCGGTTCGACGCGGTGATCGGCGGGTTCGTCCAGCGCCTGTGCGCGGCGACCGCGCCGGTCGGGCGGCGCCGGGTACTGGCCGTGGACGGCATGACCGTGCGCGGCTCGCGCGGTGATGGCCCTGCTCGTCATCTGCTCTCGATGCTCGACCAACAGACCCGGGTCGTGCTCGGCCAGGTCGAGGTCGCGGGCAAGACCAACGAGATCACCGCGTTCACTCCGCTGCTCGACACCCTGACCAGTTTCGACCTGACCGGCGTGGTGATCACCGTGGACGCGCTGCACACCCAGCGCGAGCACGTCACCGACCTGCGTGCCCGGGGCGCGCACTGGGTACTCACGGTCAAGGGCGACCAGCCCCGGCTGCGCCGCCAACTCGCCGGGCTGCCCTGGCGCGGGACTGAGCCCGACCATCGCAGCGCCGAGACCGCGCACGGGCGTCGGGAGATACGCACCATCAAGGTCGTCACCATCGCGGCCGGGATCGAGTTCCCGCACGCTGCCCAGGTACTGCAGATCACCCGCAAGACCCGCCCCGTCAGCGCGCGGCTCGGCCGGTGGCGCACCGAGACCGTCTACGCCATCACCGACTTGGGCCGCACCAGGCCCGTCCCGACGAGCTCGCCGCCTGGGTCCGTGGCCACTGGCAGATCGAGAACGGGCTGCACTGGGTACGCGACGTCACCTTCGCCGAAGACCTCTCCACCCTCCGCACCGGTGCCGGACCACCGCAGGTCATGGCCTCACTGCGGAACCTGGTGATCAGCCTGCACCGCTTGGCCGGAGCCACCAACATCGCCGCCGTACTCCGACATCACGGCCGCGACGCACTCCGGCCACTCCAGCTCCTCAAGATCATCTGACTTTGCCGACCGACCCCCTGGTCCGATCATGGGCAGTCAGCCACACATCACGGTATGGGCTGTGACCCCGGGGCGTGGTCTGTGTCGTGCTGTCGCGCTCTGTTGACACGCTGATCAGTAGCAGTACTATCAATGTCCAATGCTCGATCTACGAGAAAGCTGTGCATATAGTGAGCTCAATTGAGGCATCGAGAGATCCAGTACGGCGGATCCGGCTGCGAGCGATGCTGGACCAGCGTGCCGCTCTTCCCGTACCGGGCGCGGCGAACGCGCTGACCGCGCGGATCGTCGAAGACATGGGTTTCGACGCCGTCTACGTGTCCGGCGCAGCGATAGCCAACAGCTTCCTCGGCGTACCGGACATCGGACTCACCTCACTCAGTGAGGTCGCTGCGCACGTCGCCGCGATCAGGGAGGCGGTCGAGCTGCCGTTGATCGTCGATGCGGACACCGGCTTCGGCGGCATTGCCAACACCTGGCGCACCGTCCGCCAGCTCGAGCGGAGTGGCGCCGACGCGATCCAGCTGGAGGACCAGACATTCCCCAAGCGCTGCGGGCATTTCGAGGGCAAGGGGACGGTGTCGGCAGACGAGATGGTGGACAAGATCGCTGCAGCGTGCTCCGCGCGTGAGGACACCGGCCTGGTGATCATTGCCAGAACCGACGCCCGAGCCGAGTACGGCCTGGTCGAGGCATGCCGCCGTGCCAACGCGTACCGGGAGGCCGGCGCCGACGTCCTTTTCGTCGAGGCACCCGAGAGCGAGGCCGAGATCGCCGAGATCGCGACGACGGTCGAGGGCCCCCTGATTCTCAACGTTGTCGAGGGCGGGGTCACCCCCGCGCTGCCGGCCTCGCGCCTTCGGGAGCTGGGGTTCTCGGCCGTACTGTTCGCCAACCATTCACTGCTCGCGACCATCGGTGCGGTCCGGCGCTCGCTCGAGGCGTTGCGAGCGGATGTGCCCGGCACCGCGCCGGGCTCGGCATCCTGGCCGGAGCGCCAGGCTCTCGTCCGCCGTGAGTGGTTCGCGGACTTCGAGACACGGCACACCGACATCGGCGACAAACGTGTCGGCGTCCGAGAGCCGGTCGGCCCCCGAGGACGGTGAACGGCTTGCGCGACTAGGAAGGTCAGGTGCAATGGAAGCTCTGAAGAACGCGTGGTACGTCGCGGCATGGCCCGAGGAGATCGACGAGGGCAATCTGGTCGGGCGGACGATCCTCAACGAACCGATCTTGCTGTATCGCAAGACCGACGGTACCCCGGTCGCCATCGGCAACCGGTGTCCTCACCGCTTTGCCCCGCTGCATCTCGGGCGTCACCTGGGGGACACGGTGCGCTGCGGCTACCACGGGCTCGAGTTCGGCGAGGACGGGCGGTGCGCCCGAAATCCGCACGGCAACGGCACCACCCCGAGCCACGCGTCGGTGCCCACCTACCCGCTCGTGGAAAAGCACTCGATGCTGTGGATCTGGATGGGCTCTGAGCCGGCGGACGAAAGCCTGATCGCCGACGAGTTCGCTTTCGTCGCCGACCCCCAGCGCGCACATGTCAAGGGCTCGCTGAACGTCAAGGGCAACTACATGCTGCTCGTCGACAACCTGATGGACCTCTCCCACGGCCTGTACCTGCACGCCGGCACCCTCTCGAACGAGCAGATGCAGGAGAGCTTCCTGCCGAAGGCGCACGTTGAGGACGGTGTCGTCTACTGCAACCGGGAACAGCCGGGGATCGCCCCGCCCGCGCTGTGGGTCCCGTCACTGCCGTCGGGCACCGAGACGGTCGACTACTTCAGCAACCTGTCCTGGCATCAGCCGTCGAACGTCATCCATCCCGTCGGCTGCCGGATCGTCGGCAAGCCCGAGGGGGTCGACGGAGGCGTCGGCTCTCGCTCGGCGCACATGTTCACGCCCGAGACGGATACGACCACGCACTACTTCTACTCCAACTCGCGTGACTACGGCGTGGACGACCCGGAGGCGGACAAGCGGATCCGCGGGGTGCTAGAGCGTGTATTCGGTACCGAGGACGCCCCGATGATCGAGGCACAACAGCAGATGATCGGCGACGTCGACCTCAACTCGTTGCGCCCTGCCGTCATCCCCAGTGATCGACCGATGGTACTGGTTCGGCGCCAGCTCGCAAAGCTCATCGCCGCCGAGAAGGCGCGGACCGCGGAGCAGCAGCCCGCCACCGGTCGCCGGGACCGGGACGAGGTGACCCCGGATGCCGTCCCCGTCGGCTGAGTCGGCCGACGAACACCCTGCCGGGCGCGCCGATGTGCTCGTGGTCGGTGCAGGGCACGGCGGTGCGCAGGTGGCGATCGCCCTGCGCCAGCAGGGCTTCACCGGTTCGGTGACGATCGTGGGTGAGGAGCCGTACCCGCCCTATCAGCGGCCCCCGCTGTCGAAGGACTACCTGGCTGGCACGACCAGCGCGGATCGGCTACCCATCCGGCCGCGGAGTTTCTGGGAGAACCGCGGGGTCGCCCTGCTGACGGGGCGGCGGATCGTGGCGATCGACCCGGTCGCGCGCACCGTCTCCGCCGAGGACGGGAGCCGTCTAGGCTACGGGCAGTTGGTATGGGCCGCCGGTGGCCGGGCCCGGCGGCTGACCTGCCCGGGCGCCGACCTACCGGGCATCCACACAATTCGTACCCGCGCCGATGTGGACCGCCTCGCAGGAGAGCTCACCGACCCTGCGCGAGTGGTCGTGGTCGGTGGTGGCTACATCGGACTCGAAGTCGCTGCGGTCCTGACTGACCGGGTGCACGTGACGGTGCTCGAGGCCGCGGGTCGGGTACTCGTCCGGGTGGCGGGGGAGCCGCTGTCGCGCTTCTACGAGACTGAACACCGCCGGCGCGGGGTCGACATCCGCCTCGGGGTCACGGTCGTCGGTGTTCGCGGCGACGCGCGCGGTGTGACCGGGGTCGAGCTCGCCTGCGGGACCGTGCTGCCGTGCTCGGTGGTGGTCGTCGGCATCGGGATCGAGCCCGAGAGCGGGCCGATGCGGGACGCTGGTGCCGCCGTCGACAACGGCGTGCTGGTCGACGGTGACGGCCGCACCTCGATCCCGGGCGTGTTCGCGCTCGGGGACTGCGCCATCGGGCCTTTTCCGGGCGCTGGCGGTACACCGGTGCGGCTCGAGTCGGTTCAGGCGGCTGTGGATCAGGCTGTCCTGGTGGCCTGCGCGGTGACCGGCAGGGCGCGGCCCACCAGGGTCTCTCCTCCGACCTTTTGGTCTGATCAGTACGACCTGCATCTCAAGGCAGTCGGGCTCGCACTCGGCCACGACAGTGTCGTGGTGCGTGGAGACCCGGCCGACCGCAGCTTCTCCGTGGTGTACCTGCGCGGCGACACCGTGCTGGCGCTCGACTGCGTGAACGCGACAAAGGACTTCGCCCAGGGCAGGTCGTTGGTCGCGGAGCGCGCCGCGGTGGATCCCGTGGCCCTCGCCGACCCGTCCACGCCGCTGCTCCATTTGGACGTGGCGCACCGCTGACCCCCCCGCGAAAGAAGGTGCGACCCCATGCCGAAGATCATCGTCGTCGACCGCGAGGGAACGCAGAGCGTGCTGAACGCCCCCGTGGGCCTCTCGCTCATGGAGAGCCTGCGTGACGAGGGTTACGACGACATCCTCGCCCTGTGCGGCGGCTGTGCCAGCTGTGCCACGTGTCACGTCGTCGTCGGCGCCGCGTGGGTCGACGTGGTCGGTCCCGCCTCGGAGGAGGAGGTCGATCTGCTGGAATCCTCGCCCTACCTCGAGCCCGGCCGCTCGCGGCTGTCCTGCCAGATCGAGGTGGTCGACGAGCACGACGGCCTCGAGATTCGTATCGCCCCCGAGGAGTAGCCGAGGGGCACCTGCCGCATTCGGCCTTCCACACCCCTGACGATCCCGGAGATCTCCATCATGACGACGACCGGCCTGCAGGCCCTCGCCACCGACCGCAGTCGCGCCGCGCTGCTCCTCGTCGACTACCAGGTCGGGCTGTGCACCCCGGGCCCTGACTGCCTCGCGCCGCCGCTCGCGGCTGAGGTGGCCCGCCGTGGCACGCTTGCGACCTCGGCCAAGGTCCTCGCTGCGGCTCGCGAAGCAGGTCTGCTGACCGTCTTCGTCCGGCTTGCGTTCGACGAGGGCTACGTGCTGCGCACCAATCGTACTGCTCGCTTCGACCGCTACCCTAACGACCAACTGCTGAAGGTGACCGATCCCGGTGCGCAGATCGTGCCCGAGCTCGCCCCTGAGGGCGAGCTGGTGATGACCAAGAGCTGTGTCGACCCGTTCGTGGGTACGACTCTGCTGGCGGCGCTCCACGCGAGCCACATCGACACCGTCGTGGTCGGCGGCGTGGCGACCACCCTCGCGGTGGAGTCCACGATCCGGCACGCGGCGGACTCGGGCCTGCAACCGGTCGTGGTCGAGGACATGTGTGCCTCGTTCAGCCCTGAGTTGCATGACTTCGCGTTCGGCAATGTCCTGTCGCTGTTCGCCGAGATCACCACCTCCCACGAGGTGATCGGCGCGCTCGCCGCCGGCTGAGCGGGCCCGACGCACGGGAGCGGGTATCGGCCACCCGCTCCGCTGATCAAGGGCGAGGGTTACGGGGTGTATCCGATGGCCCTCGACAACGCCTGGCATGTCTCGATCACCAGCGGGGCCCATTGCTCCATCACCTGCTGGTCCCACCGCGTCGACGGACCGGACACGGTCAGCGCGGCCACGATGCCGTCGGCCTGGAAGACGGGGGCGGACAGCCCGCCGACGCCGGGGGACCGGTCCCCCACGGAGGCGACGAACCCCCGCTCCTGGATGCTGGCCAGCGTCGTGCGGAGCGCCTGCGCATCTGAGCCCGCCGCGGCCGCCTCGGCGATGACGACGTCCACCTCCTGCGGTTCCATGAACGCGAGGATGGCCTTGCCGCTGGGACCGGCGTATAGGGGGAGTCGCTCCCCGATCTGGATGACCCGCCGGTCCACGTGTTTGCCGAGGGTGGTCTCGACGCAGACGCGCTCCCGGCCGCTGCGCACGTGCAGACTCACGGTCTCGCCGGTCTGCTCGGTGATGTGCTCCATGACCGGTCGTGCTGAGCTACGCAGGTCGACCTTGCGCATTACTGCGGCGGCCAACGCGATCAGGGCGTTGCCCGCGACGTACCCGGAGTTGCCCGGCAGCCGGGAGAGGTAGGAGTGGGCCTCGAGTTCGAGCAGCAGCCGGTAGACCGCGTTGCGATCCAGGTCCAAGGCGCGGGCAATCTCGGCCGGTCGTTGGGGCACGCCTGCGGAGACGACGTACTGGAGGACATCGATTCCCCGTGCGAGAGTCTGAGCCCCTTTCGCAGGGGCGCGAGCCGCGCGACTCCCGTCAGTGATCGGCGAAGTCATGTTACCTCTCGCAGGTCGAATACAGAGAACCAGTCTAAGTACCGTATCAGCAGCGCAATGTCAGAGGCAGGAGCGCGCTGAGCGAATCGCCACTCGGATGATGAGCCAGCTATTCGGCTAGAAGACTCCGAGCGGTCACGCAGTGTATCCGAGCGAGACTGACAGTCCGCGGCACGCCTCGCGCACCGTTTCGGCCCACTGTTCCATCGTGGTCTGGTCGCACCGCGCCGCGGGGCCCGAGATCGTGAGTGCCGCGACGCTCCCGTCAGCTTGGAAGACGGGGGCGGAGAGCCCGCCGATGCCCGGCGACCAGCCGCCCACGGATACCAGGAACCCGTTGGCCTTGACCTGGGCGACGGTTGCACGGAGCTCCTCCGGGGACAGTCCCGCCTCGGCGGCTTGCGTGATCACGCTGTCGACGTCCTGCGGCTCCATATACGAGAGGATGACCTTTCCGCTCGGGCCGAGGTAGAGTGGGAGGCGCTCACCGATCTGCACCACGCGGCGATCGATGTGTCGCCCGGGGACCGTCTCGACGCAGACTCGATCGCGTCCGCTGCGGACGAAGAGGCAGATTGTCTCACCGGTCTGGTCGGCGATCGATTCCATGATCGGTCGGGCGGAGCTGCGCAGGTCCACCTTGCGCATAACAGTGGCGGCCAAGGCGACCAGCGCGTTCCCTGTGACGTACCCAGGGCTGTCCGCGGGCCGGGAGACGTACGACTTCGCCTCGAGCTCCTGCAGGAGTCGGTACACCGCGTTACGGTCGAAGTCCAGCGCCCGGGCGATCTCGGAGGGCCGCTGTGGTCGGCTGGCGGCGGCGACGTACTCCAGGACCTCGATCCCTCGTGCGAGAGTCTGCGCGCCCTTCCTGGAGGCGCGGGTCGCGCGTCCTTCTGCAGTCGTCGGCAACGCCACACTATCCTCCTGGAAGCCGAGGTAACACTCGTGCTGTCAGTCTACCAGTCGCGCTAAAGGAGCGATCTGTCCTCGAATAAGGCTCCATCGCTCGAATATCAAGCCTATGGTCCGGGCGGTATGTTCGAGTGTCTCTGATCTATCGGATGGGCTCGGGTCACCATTTCTGCAGGTCAGGGCATGTCGAGGCCGACGATCGAGTGGCCCGGACTGCATCGTTGACGCCCCAGGTCGCGGCGACGCCGCCCCCGCAGGTCATCGGGGGAGTACGGCGCGGCTCGTGCTGTGACAGCAGCCTGCAGGTCAGCATCGGGCATGATCAAGGCGGTGGCCGCCGGCTAGGGTGCCTTTCCTGGGGTAGGCCTGGGTTGAGCCTCTACCCTCGGTGGCCGGTCCTGCGCGTTCCGTCGCCGTCGCGGCCGTCCGGTCCGGCCGAACCTCCAGTCGACTGTTTCCTGCCGTGGCATCCGCTTCCCTCTCGCGGGCACGAGTCGGCGCCCGGCTACGTCCCTTTCGCCATCTCGGCTGACCAGCGTGCCGGAAGGAGAGCTGCGGAGCCGTTGACTGGTGGGGTTATGCAAGTATTATTACAGCACGGAGATCGATTTACACTCAGTAAGCTCACATAATGAGCATAGTGAGTGCGGAGTGAGTTGGTGAGGGCCCTATCGGCAACCTCGGCAGTCGCCCCGGCACATCCGATCACGATGACGTGGCCACTGGGTCAGCCGTGGAGCGGCGACCGCGGTCGTCGTGCCCGATCGCACCCCGCACCTGTCGACTGCCTGATGTCGTACCTCTTCTTCAGCGACACCGGCCCCATCGCCGTCTCCGCAGCAGTCGGGCCCCGCTCCGCTCGGGCCACAGTCACAGCACGTTCCTCGACCGACGTCGTTCAGGAGTGATCCATGAGCAGGACCGACAGCCCCAGTAAGGGGCCTAAGCAGCAGGTCAGGCGGCGCGCGGCGCTCGCCGGGATGTTCGGAACCGCGATCGAGAACTTCGATCTCAGCCTCTACGCCTACCTGGTCATCTTCACCGCGCCCACGTTCTTCCCGACCGGCAACGCGGCGACCGCGGTTATTGCCTCACTCGCAGTGTTTGCCGTGGGCTTCCTCTCTCGGCCGTTGGGCGGCATCGTGTTCGGGCGGATGGGTGACCGCCACGGCCGACGGTTCACGCTGCTCGTGACGGTGGTCCTGATGGGCGTCTCGACCGGTGCGCTCGGTCTGATCCCGGGTTACGCCACCATCGGCATCTGGGCGCCGATCCTGCTCGTGGTCGTCCGGCTGCTCCAGGGCTTCTCGGCAGGTGGCGAGGTCATCGGTGCCGCCACCTATGTGGTCGAGTCGAGCACTCCCGGCCGACGCGGTCTCTTCGCCTCGGCGACGCCGCTGGGCGCGGTCCTCGGCGTTGCGATGGCTCCAGTCGTCGTCGGCGTGTTCACCGTTGCGCTGGGTAGCGAAGCGATGGCCGCAGGCGGCTGGCGATTCGCCTTCCTGGTCGCGCTGCCGCTGACCGCCCTCTGCCTGTACTTCCGGCTCCGGATCGAGGACAGCCCCGAGTACCTCGACCTGGTGGAGAGGCGTGAAGTCGCGCATGCACCGGTTCGCGAGGCTCTGCAGCGCCACTGGCGCGGGGTGGTCGCGGTGATGTTGTTGGCGTTGTCGATCTTCTTCGTGGGCTACACGTTGACGGCGTACATGCCGGTCTTCCTCGCCAGCACAGTGGGCATCGCGCCCGCCACGGTCAACTGGCTCTCGGCGGTCGTGCTCCTGCTCGCCGCGCCGGCCGTGCTGCTTGGAGGCTTCAGCGTCGACCGGTATGGTCGTCGCGCGGTGATGGTTGCGGCGTTCGCTGTGACGTGCGTCGTCGCCTTCCCGGCTATGACGCTGATGACCGGTGCCGGTAACTCCGCGTTCACGGTCGGGCTCGCGTACTGGGTGCTGTTGTTCTCGGCCTACGCCGCGATGCCGGCGGCATACAAGTCCTTCTCGGATCTGTTCCCCACCCGGATCCGCTACACGGCAGCGGCCATCGGGTTCAACGTCGGCAATGTGATCGGAGGCGGTTTCGGACCGTACTTCACGGCGCAGGTCACCGAGTGGACCGGGGACTCACGCTCACCCGCGCTGCTCCTCGGTCTGGCAGCCGTGATCGGAATCGGCACGATGCTCGTCATCACGCGCAAGAATCGACCCGGTGCGCAGGAACATACCGACCTCGTCACCCCGGCGACCTGAGCGGGCGCTGGTCCCTGCCGGCCGGCAGGGACCAGGCTCGGCGCTACCTCCGAAGTGAAGTGACACCTACTGGCCGGACGCCTCCAGACTTGGCAGTAGCCGAGGAGGAGGACGTGCGATGGGGCGTCGAAGTAGGTACCCCGAGGAGTT
>NZ_JBEYYF010000042.1:0-29166 GCF_040645415.1 Pseudonocardia sp. NPDC046786
GGGGTCGGCGGCGACCGCCTCGGGGCTGAGCAGCGCACCGTCGATATCGACCATGTGTTCGATTCTATCGGGTTGGGCTGGTTGTTCTCTAGAAGAAAGTCGGGGGGAAATCCACTCAGGACAGGGTTGTTGTCGTGTCGGGTGCCGGGGTGTGGCGGGCTCTCCCGTTCGCGGTGGGTCCGGGTCGGTGGTGGGTGGGTGAGGGTGGGCGCGGGTTCGCGGCCCCGGGGCTCACCCGGGTCGTCCCGCGGCCGCCCCGGTTACGGATGTGCGGCACGGCTCGACGACCGGGGCCGGCGGCCGGTGACCGGTGACCGGGCGGATCACAAGCCGGACCCGCACCCGGTGATCGGCCCCGTACCGATCACCGACCCGACCCGACCCGACGATCGGCGCAGTGCCACACCCGACCCCGACGATCGGCACAGTGCCACACCCGACCCCGACCCCGACGCCCAGCGCAGTGCCACTCCCGACCCCAACGCCCAGGGCAGTGCCACTCCCGACCCCAACGCCCAGCGCGGTGCCACTCCCCCACCGGAGCCGGGCTCGCGAGGGACCGGCACCCGACGCCGGGCGCCGCGGGAAGCCCGCACAGCGTCGAACCGGCGGGCGGGTCCGGCTCGCCGACCGCAGGACGTCGTCCACCCCACCCCGGCCATCGGCCGACGACCCGCAGATCGTTCCGCTCCCACTCGTCCGAGCTGCGGAAACGTGATCGGGACGGTCGGGATGGACAGCCGGGACCGGAGCGGGTCGACTCCGACATCGACACCCGGAGCCCGACATCCGACGCCCGACGTCGCAATCCCGACGGTCTCCCCGACGCCGGCGACCGGCGCCGGCCGGCACCGTAACCCGTCCGGCACCGCAACCCGTCCGGCACCACAACCCGTCCGGCACCACCCCGACCGACGGACGGACGGACGACGGGCTCAGGCCGCGGCGAGCGCCGCGTAGCGGCCGGATCCTGCCAGCAGCTCGTCGTGACTGCCCGCCTCGGCGATCCGGCCGTGGTCGAGCACGACGATCCGGTCGGCGTCGCGGACGGTGGACAGCCGGTGCGCGATCGTGATCGTCGTGCGGCCGCGGGACAGCTCGTCGAAGGCAGCCTGCACGGCCCGTTCGGTGCGGGTGTCCAGCGCGCTGGTGGCCTCGTCGAGCACCAGCACCCGCGGGTCGCGCAACAGTGTGCGGGCGATCGCGATCCGCTGCTTCTCCCCGCCGGAGAAGCGGTGCCCGCGGGACCCGACGACGGTGTCGTACCCGTCGGGCAGCGCGCTGATCAGGTCGTGCACCTGCGCGGCCCGGGTGGCGGCCTCGATCTCGGCGTCGCTCGCGTCCGGCCGGGCGTGCCGCAGGTTCTCCCGGACGGTGGCGTGCAACAGGTACGTCTCCTGGCTCACCACACCGACGATCCGGGTGAGATCGGCGGTGGCCAGGTCCCGGACGTCGACGCCGTCGATCGTCACCCGGCCCGATGTCGGGTCGTGCAGCCGGGCGACCAGCCCGGCAAGGGTCGACTTCCCGGACCCGGTCTCGCCGACCAGCGCCAGGGTGCTGCCGGCCGGCACGTCCAGGTCGATCCCGGCGACGGCGACGGTGCCGCTGCCCGGGTAGGCGTAGGTGACGTCCTCCAGCCGCACGTGCCCGCGCACCCGCGCGTGGTCGACCGGGACCGGATGCCGCGGCTCGGCGACGTCGACCGGCAGGTCCAGGTACTCGAAGATGCGCGCGAACAGCGCCAGCGACGCGACGATCTGCACCCCGGTCGAGAGCAGTCCCATGACCGGCCGGAACAGCCCGGCCTGCAACGCGGTGAAGGCGACCAGCGTGCCGATGCTCAGCGTGCCCGCCGTGAACGGCAGGCCCGCGGACAGGTAGATGACGGCCGGGACGGCGGCGAACACGACCTGGGTCACCGCCATCGACCACCGTCCGGCGAGCTGGGCGCGCAGCTCCAGCCCGATCAACCGGGACGACGAGCCGGTGAACCGGCGGGTGAGCTCGGGCCCGCTGCCCAGCGTTCGGGACAGGGTCGCGCCGCTGACCGAGAGACTCTCCTCGACGGCGACGTTCAGATCGGCCAGCTCGCGCTGCTGCGCGGCGGTCACCGCGCGCCGGGTGCGGCCGACCCGGCGGGCCAGCAGCACCGCGGGCGGCAGCACCACCAGCGAGACCAGCGTGAGCTGCCAGGACAGCGCCAGCATCGCGACCAGGGTGGCGACCGTGGTGGTCAGGTTCGACGCGACCGAGGTGGCCGTGCCGGTGACCACCGACTGCATGCCGCCGATGTCGTTCATGATCCGGGACTGCACCTCGCCGGTACGGGTCCGGACGAAGAAGGCCGGGCTCTGCCGCTGCAGGTGTGCGAAGACGGCGGTGCGCAGGCCGTGCATGACCTCCTGCCCGATCCGGGTCGAGATCCAGGTCTGGGCGACGCCGAGCGCGGCGGTGACCGCGGCGACCGCCACCATCCCGCCGGCCAGCCAGGCGAGCAGGACGACGTCGTGCTGCGGCAGGGCGACGTCGATGACCTCGCGCAGCAGGAACGGCGACGCCATCCCGACGACCGAGGAGACGGCGATCGTCGCGACGACGACCGCGAGCGGGCCCCGGTGCGGCGCGAACAGGGCGCCGATCCGGCGCGGCGAGACCGCGCGGGCCTGCTCCCGCTCCTCCGGGGACGGGGTGCGGGTGTCCGGCCGTCCCGGCCGGTTCGGGACACCTGGCTCCAAGTGGAACTCCTTCGCGAACAGATACTGTGGTTACCTCACTATGAGGGTACAACACCGTTGGTTGCTAGCCTGTTCCCGTGCCCGATCCCGATCCCGCGAGCGAGCTCGTCGACGCCTTCTGGGCGGTCGCCCGCCAGGTGCGGCACGCCTCGGCGGCGGCGCTGACCACCTGGGACCTGACGCCGTCGCAGGCCAGGGCGTTGATCACGCTCGCCCGGCACGGCGAGATGCGGCCCGGTGAGCTGGCCCGGCACCTACGGATCACCCCGCGCTCGGCGACCGAGGTGGTCGACGGGCTGGCCGGTCCGGGACTGGTGGAACGGGTAGCGGATCCGGGCGACCGGCGCGCCGTGCGGCTGCGGCTCACCGAACGGGGCGCCGGCATCGCCGGGGCGATCCGCGAGGCCCGCGCCGACGGGGCCCGGCAGGTGTTCGACCGGCTGCCCGATCGCGACCGGGCCGAGCTCGCCCGGATCCTGGGGGTCCTGCGGCACCCGCCGGAGCCGGCCGCCCCGCACGCCCCGCAGGGCCCGGACGGCACGGACGGCACGGACCGGCGGGAGGCACCCGGCGGGACACCGGAGACCGGCCACGCCCGCTGAGCTGCACGGCGGACGAGCCGCGTGCGGCGTCAGCGCTCCCGCAGGGCCACCTCGTAGCGGGTGTGCTGCAGGATCGTCCACGCCACGAGCGCCGGATTGTCCACCATCGGAACGTGCCCGACGCCCGGCAGCACCACCAGATCGGCGTCCGGCACCGCCGCCATCATCGGCTCGGCGTAGCGGCCGAACGGGATCGTGCGGTCGGCGCCGGCCCAGGCGATCCGGACCGGGCACGGCGCCCGGTCGAACGGCGCGATCATGGTGTCCATCGTGGCCGCGCTGAGCAGCGGATCGAGCGCGGTGCACCCGGCGAGGTCGTCGAACAGCACGTCGACGTCCTCGGCGGAGTAGCGGTCGGCGTGCTCGGACACCGTGCGCAGCAGCAGCCGGCGCAGCGACCGGCAGGATGCGAGCACCCGCACCGGCGCCCAGCCGGCGAGCAGCGCGCCGATCCGGAACGTGGCGAGCAGCCGGTACAGGTCCGACGGGACCGCCCACGCCCCGGCCGGTGAGAGCGCCACCACCGACCGGGCCCGGCCGCGCCGGGCCAGCTCGAGCGCGGCCCAGCCGCCGAGCGAGTTCCCGACGACGTGCGGCGTCCGGTCGATCCCCAGCTCGTCGAGCCGCTGCACCAGCGCGTCCACCAGGAGATCGAGCGAGAAGTCGCCGTCCGGGAGCTCCGGGCCGCCCAGGTGGCCGGGCATCGTCACCGCCCACACCTCGTGGTGCTCCTCCAGCAGCGGCAACACCGGCCGCCAGGCCCGCCACGACGACGTCATGCCGTGCAGCAGCAGCAACGGCTCGCCGGAGCCACTCCGGTGGAACCCGGTCACCGGACGATCACGGGCTCCGCGGCCCCCGGGCGCAGCGACAGCACCTCCGCGAACCCGGCGGCGAGGCACTCGGCGAACAGCTCCCGGTCGGTGACGGCGGCGGCGTCGAGATTGGCCCCCACGCAGCAGGTGTCGCCGTGGGTCACCACCGAGATCATCGCGGCGCAGCCGGGCAGCGGCGCGAACGGGTAGACGCGGTCGATCCGCGCCCCGCACAGGAACGCCTCGGACCGCAGTCCCGGCACGTTCGACGCCTGCAGGTCGTTCCCGGCGGTCGAGCCGCCGGCGACCAGGGTGAGCAGCGGGCCGGGCAGCCGGGCCAGCAGCGGCGCGACGACGTCCGGGCTCTCCAGCGCCGGCTCGTCCCGGGCGGCCCGCATCTGCGCGCCGACGGCGCGGATCCGTTCCGCCGGGTCGACGACGCCCATCGGCGCGGCCAGCCGGGCCGGCGCCCAGCGGTTGCCGCCGGCGGCGTCACCGCTGCGGCGCACCGACACCGGCACCGAGGTGCGCAGCGTCGTCTCCGGCGCGACCGGCCGGCCCAGCTTCTCGTGGTAGAGCCGGAAGGCACCGAGCAGCGCGGCGACGTAGGCGTCGTTGAACGTCCCGCCGACCGACTTCCCGGCCGCGCGCAGGTCGGCGAACCCGGTATCGAGCGCGACGAACCGCCAGGACAGCCCGCGCGGGCGCAGCAGCTCCGAGGCCCCGCCGGGCGGCGGCGCGAGCACCCGGGTGGCGGACTCCACCCAGCGGACGGTGTCCCGGACCGCCGACACCGGATGGGTCAGCGCACCGAGCACGTCGCGGGTCATCCGGGCGGCCGCGGGCAGCAGGCCGGCTTCGCGGCGGACCAGCCGGTCGACCTCGGCGAGCGGATCGGGCGCCTCGGCCGCGGGCGCGGCGGGCTGCGGCTTGTCCGGGTCGTGCTCGCGGCGCCGGCTGTGCAGCTGGGACAACAGCTGGACGACGCCCATGCCGTCGGTGAGCACGTGGTGCAGCTTGAGCAGGAAGGCGGCCCGCCCGCCCGGCAGGCCCTCGACGAGGGTCGCCTCCCAGGGCGGCCGCTCCCGGTCGAACGGCGTCATCATGAACTGCTCGGCGATCGGCGCGAGCTCGGCCCAGAAGCCGGGCCCGGAGCCGGGGATCCGCACCCGGCGCAGGTGGTAGTGCAGGTCGAACTCGACGTCGTGGATCCAGTAGGGGGTGCCGAGCCCGGCCAGCGGCTCGCGGACCCGCTCCCGGAACCGCGGCACCATCCGGGTCGCCCACTCGGTCGCGGCGACCAGCCGCTCCCAGTCCGGCTTCTCGTCGAGCAGCTCGACGGCCAGCACCGGCGCCCGGTAGCGGGGATCGGATTCGGCCCGCCACATCATCACCTCGAACGGCGACATCTCGCGGACCGATCCCCAGGTCAGCGACGTCTCACTCACCGTGCCCACCGAGGTGCCGACGGCGCTCCGGCCACCGGGCGAGGGTGTCCAGGAACAGCGTGCGGACCTCCTCGGCGTACTTGCCCGCGTCCTCGGGCACCCAGTGCGTGGTGTCGATCGGCGGATGCACGACGACCTGCACGGTCCCCCCGCGCAGCGTCTGCGCACCCCGCCACATGATCTCCCCGGCGTTGCGGATGACCAGCGGGACGATCGGGACGCCCGCCTGCATCGCGATGTGGAAGGCGCCCTTCTTGAACCGGCCCAGGCGCGGCGTCGGCGAGCGGGTGCCCTCCGGCGCGATGGCCAGCGAGATGCCCTCGTCGCGGAGCTTCTCGACGGCCGGCTGCAGCGCCTCCCTGGCCTTCGTGGTGTTGCCGCGGTCGACGAACGCGACGTCGGCGATCTGGAACAGCTGCCCCCAGACCGGGATCGCCGCGGCCTCCTTCTTCGCCACCCCGGTGAACCCGTCGCGGAGCAGCTTCATCAGGATCGGGACGTCGAACTTGGACTGGTGGTTGAACACGAACACGCACGGCCGGGCGGACACCAGGTGCTCGGCCCCGGTCACCTCGACGTCGATCCCGGACAGTCCGAACGCGACGTCGGCGCCCACCCCGGCGGCCAGGTCGACGAACTTGCGCCGCGAGCCGTGCAGCAGCCCGGCGCCGGCCGCGGCGGCGAGCCCGCCGGCCATGCCGCCGTAGAAGATCGCGGTCCGGGCGACGTCGGTGACCCCGGGGAACAGCCCACCGCGCGGGGCGCAGTCCAGGATCGGCCAGCCCTGCCGGGTGGCGAGCGCGCGCAGCGAGTCGGTCGGCGACACCGCGACCGGACGGCCGACGGAGGCGAGGAACTCGGCGTCCTCGGTGCCGTTGGCGTAGCCGAAGCAGTCGGCCGGGTCGACGCCCTGCGCGGCGGCGTCGGCGCGCACCGCCTCCGCCTTGCCGGGCCCCCACAGCGACGTCCCGACGACCCGGCCGGTGAGCACGCCGTCGTCGACCTCCAGCTCGGTGCACAGCACCCGGTCGGCGCCCAGCTCGTCGGCCATCGGCTGCACCTGGAACCGGGTCGCCGACGACGCCATCACCACCTGGTGGCCCTGCTCCTGGTGGGTGGCGACGAGCTCCCAGACCTCGGGGTGCAGCGCGCCGGCGATCTCGTCCCGGAACAGGTCGTTGCCGAGCGCGACCAGCTCGGCCTCGGTGCGGCCCTGCCAGGTCGCGAGGGTGATGGAGAGGAACTCCTTGAAGTCGTCGTCGGTGCGGATCCCGCGCATCCCGGACAGCACGGTGCGCACCATCTCGACCGGGCCGACGTCGAACTCGCGCAGCCGTCGCCGGTAGAACGCGCCCGCCGAGTAGCCGTCGATGACGGTGCCGTCGTAGTCGAAGTAGGCGATGGTGCCCGGCCCGGGCGGCGCCGCCCGGACGGCGGCGAGCCGCTCGGCTCGCGCCGTACCGGCTCCGTCAGCTCGCGACACCGGTGTCCCCCTCCGCACGTTCCTTCGTCCCCCGGTCCGGTACGACCGGCTCCGGCGGCGGATCGTCGCCGTCGCCGAGTACCACCTCCAGCCGGGCCCGGTGCAGGTCGGCGAGCCGTCCCAGGTCGTCGATCACCGCGCCGACCTCGGCCAGCCAGTCCG
The DNA here is from genome assembly GCF_040645415.1 of Pseudonocardia sp. NPDC046786. NCBI lineage: Bacteria > Bacillati > Actinomycetota > Actinomycetes > Pseudonocardiales > Pseudonocardiaceae > Pseudonocardia > Pseudonocardia sp. NPDC046786. The sequence goes on from NZ_JBEYYF010000042.1 coordinate 7,249, forward strand.
CCCGCCGCGCGCCCGGCGACGCCGAGTGCAGCAGGTCCCGGTTCTCGGCCAGGCGCAGCGCCGTCGCGTACAGCTCGCGCGACACCGAGTCGGGCCGGTCCAGGCGGCGCTGCATCAGCATCTGCCTGCCGACGCCGAGGCAGTCGTTCAGGAAGTCGTCCTCGTCGCCGAGCGGGTCGTCGCCGAGCGCGGCGAGCCGGTCGGCGACGACGAGCTGGGCGTCGAAGAAGGACCGCAGCACGCCGGGCGCGACGAGCAGCGGGGCCCGGCGCAGCGCGGCGCGCGCGTCCGCGGGCTGCCCGGCGCGCCGCCGCCAGCCGGAGTCGACGAGATCCGCCTCGCGCAGGATCTCGTCGCGGAACTCGCGGCGGGTGGAGAAGAAGAACTCGAACTTCAGCAGGTCCCGCAGCCGGGCGAGCTCGCGCCACGCGACGTCGACCGGATCGTCCTCCTCGCCGGCGTCGCCGACGCGCAGCAGCGCCAGCTCCAGCATCGCCCGGTTCAGCAGGTGGTGCAGCGCCCCGTTGCGGTAGAACGCGGCGACGTGGTGGCGGCCCGAACTGATCGAGAACACCGGCTCGGTGCCGCCGGAGTAGATGGTGACGACGCCCGCCTCGGCCAGCCGGTCGAGGGTCATCCGCAGGCCGTGCCGGGTGCGCAGCTCGGCGATCGGCACCGGGACACCACGCGCCTCCAGGTAATCGGCCAGCGGGGCGACGACCTCCCGGACCTGCTGCAGGGTCAGCGCCCGGTCCCGGGCGCTGAGCAGCGCGAAGGTCGCCAGCGAGGTGGCCGTCGCCGGGGTGACCTGGTTGATGCCGGCGCACACCCGGAACGCGACCTTCTCCAGCCGGGCCGATCCGTCGCCGGCGTCGGCCAGTGCCCGGCGCAGCGAGAGCGGCTCGGCGAACCGGACGCGGGCGGTGCCGACGTGCCGGCGCTGGTCGCGGAAGTAGCCGTAGAGCCAGCCCAGGCCCTCGGCCTTCTTCTCCCCGCCGCGCTGCTCGGCGGCCATCGCGCCGACCTCGTGCAGCTGGTCGTAGACGATCGAGACCGGGACCAGCACCGCGTCCAGCTCGGGCCGGTCCTCCATCGCGGCGACCAGGTAGCGCAGCAGCCCGTAGCGGGGGCGACGCAGCTTGCCGGTGCGGCTGCGGCCGCCCTCGATGTACCACTCCAGGTTGAACCGCTTCGCCAGCAGATGGCCGAGGTACTCCTGGATGGCGGCCTTGTACACGGTGTCGCCGCCGAAGCTGCGTCGGATGAACACCACCCCGGCCCGCCTGCCGAGCGCGCCCATCGGCCAGAACGACAGGTTGTTGCCGCCGAGCACGTGATTGCGCGGGAAGTTCCGCTCGTGCAGGACCTCGGCGAACACCAGCGGATCGGCGTAGGAGCGGTGGCTCGGCAGGAAGACCAGCGCGTGCTCCCGGTTGAGCTCGCGCAGCCGCTCCAGCCCGGACTCGTCGACCTGCACGTCCCAGGCCTTGGTGTGCATCGGGCCCATCATCGCCCGGAAGACGTCGATCGCCGGCGGGCTCTGCACCGCCGCCATCTCGTTCAGGCAGCTCCCGAGCTGCTGCTCGATCTCGGCCTTCGTCGAGCCGGTCTGCCGGACGAGCCGGTCGACCAGCTTCGGGAACCGGGTGGACGAGGTGATCTGCTCGACCATCCGGCGGGGCACCTTGTAGCGGTCGCCGAGGATGCGGCGCTCGGCGCGGTCGCAGGCCAGCACGGCCTGCCGGGCGACGAACCGGCTGAACCCGACGGAGCCGGGGCGGCCGTTCTCCTGGGCGACGAACCGGGACACCAGGTCGGCGACGGTGGCCGGCTCACCCGCGACGACCCGGGCCGCGTCCGGCCGGTGCCGGGCCATCGTCGGGTGCAACGGCGACCAGGCGACCCGCATCGCGGCGGTGGTCGCGAGCCCGGCCAGCTTGCGCAGCGCGCCGGACGCGTCCGGCTCGGGCGTCACCCAGGTGACCCGGGCCGGGACGATCACGGTGTCGTCGCCGTCGAGCGCCTCGCCGAGCGCGGCCGGGGCCTCCAGCCCGGCGCCGATCGACACCACCCGGGCACCCGGGTGCTCCCGCTCCGCCCAGCGTTGCAGGATCGACCGTTCGGTGAAGGAGCGGGGCTGGGTGATCACCACCTCGCGCGTGCCGAGCAGTCCGTCGGTCGTCATCGATCCCCCTCGCGCCGGCCCGCCGCGTCGCGACGCATTCCCCGGCACAACGTAGTTACCGGGCGGTTGCCGAACAACTTCGCGACACGGTCTGCCGGGCCCGGGATGCGGGGTCAGATCACGTGCTGCGCCTCGGTGAGGGTGTGCCGCAGGATCTGCTCCATCTCGTCGAACTCGGCCTGCCCGGCGATCAGCGGCGGCGCGAGCTGGACGACGACGTCGCCGCGGTCGTCGGGGCGGCAGTAGAGGCCGTTCGCGAACAGCGCCCCGGGCAGGAACTGCTTGACCAGCCGCTCCCGCGCGGCGGCGTCGAACGTCTCCCGGGTGGCCTTGTCCCGGACCAGCTCGATCGCCCAGAAGTAGCCGTCACCGCGGACGTCGCCGACGATCGGCAGGTCCAGCAGCCGGCCCAGGGTGTCGCCGAACGCCTGCTCGTTCGCGAGCACGTTGCCGTAGAGGTCCTCGCGCTCCATCAGGTCCAGGTTGGCCAGCGCGACGGCCGCCGAGACCGGGTGCCCGCCCCAGGTGTAACCGTGCGGGAAGGTGACGCCCGGCTCCAGGAACGGCTCGATCACCTTCTCCGAGGCGATCATCGCGCCGAGCGGGCCGTAGCCCGAGGTCATGCCCTTGGCGCAGGTGACGATGTCCGGGGTGAAGCCGAACTTCGCGCAGGCGAACGGATGCCCCTGCCGGCCGAACGCGTTGATCACCTCGTCGGAGACCAGCAGCACGTCGTGCCGGTTGCAGATCTCGCGGAGCCGGGCGAAGTACGACGGCGGCGCGGTCAGGCAGCCGCCGGAGTTCTGCACCGGCTCCACGACGACCGCGGCGACGGTGCCCGGGCCCTCGAACAGGATGGCCTCCTCGACCCGGTCGGCGGCCCACCGGCCGAGCGCCTCGGCGTCGCCGTCGAACTCGGGATGCCGGTAGAGGTTGGTGTTCGGCACCCGGAACCCGCCGGGCGCGAGCGGCTCGAAGTCCTGCTTCATCGCGGGCAGCCCGGTGATCGCCAGCGCCCCGTGCGGGGTGCCGTGGTAGGCGGTCATCCGGCTGATCACCTTGTGCTTGGCCGGCTTGCCGCGCAGCTTGAAGTACTGCTTGGCGACCTTCCACGCCGACTCGACGGCCTCGCCGCCGCCGGAGGTGAAGAACACCCGGTTCAGGTCGCCCGGTGCGAGATGCGCCAGCCGCTCGGCGAGCTCGGCGGCGGGCGGGGTCGTGTACCCCCAGACCGGGAAGTACGCCAGCTCGGACGCCTGCTTCGCGGCCGCCTCGGCGAGCTCGCGGCGGCCGTGGCCGGCCTGCACGACGAACAGCCCGGCGAGCCCGTCGAGCACCCGGTGACCGCGGTCGTCCCACAGGTAGGTGCCCTCGCCGCGGGTGACCACCGGGATCGGCTGGTCACCATCCCGGCCGTGCATCCGGGCGAAGTGCATCCACAGGTGCTTCCCGGCGGCCTGGGCGGCCGCGGACATCGGCGGCCGGTCGGCGGCGGGGGTGCGGTCGTCGAGTGCGGTCATGGGGACTCCTGTCGGTGTCGGTGCCCGTGCCGTGCGGCGGTCGCGGTCGTCCGTCCGATCGTCCGGCCTACACCTCCGCCCCCATGGATACGATTCGTATCGTCTTCGAACCGGACGAGAACGGAGTGCGCCAGGTGTATCCGACGATCGCGGACGTGCTGGCCCGCCCGGAGGTCCGGGCCGGGGCACCGGCCGTCCGCGCCGGGCGGGCCGCGCTGGGTACCGAGGTCCGCTGGGTGCACGTCAGCGAGCTGGCCGAACCCGCCGGGACGCTGCCGGACGGAGTGCTGGTCCTGTCGGTCGGGTTGCCCGCCGCCGATCCGACCACCGATCCGGCCCGCTACGTCGCGGCGGTGCGCGCCGCCGGCGGCGTCGGGCTGGTCGTCGAGATCGGCCAGCACCTCGCCACCCTGCCCGATCCGCTGGTGCAGGCCGCCCGGGCGGCGGGGTTCCCGCTGGTCGAGCTGCGCCGCACGGTGCGCTTCGCCGATGTCGTCGCCGGGGTGCTGGAGACGATCCTGGTCGAACGGCACGCTCGCGCGTCGTTCACCGAGCACGCGGGCAGCGCGTTCCGGACGCTGACCCTGCACGGCGCCGACCCGCAGCGGGTGCTCGCCGAGGCCGCCACCCTGCTGGACGGCCCGGTGGTGTGCGAGGACCTGGCGCACCGGGTGCTGCTCACCGCGGGCGAGCCGGACCTGCGGGACTGGCCGGCCCGGTCCCGGCTGGCCGGCCCGGCCGGGCCGGAGGGCTGGCGGACCGCGCCGGTCGGCCTGCCGGGTGCACGATGGGGCCGGCTCGCCGTCCCGGCCCGGCCCGCCGCCGACGCCGAGGACCGGATCGCCGCGGTGCTCGGGCACGCCGCCGACGCGCTGTCGCTGCTGGTCCGCGACGGCGCCCCGGCCGGGCTGCTGCGGGCGGCGCACGCCGCGCTGCTCGGCGCGCTCGCGGACGCGACACCGGTGGACACCGATCGGCTCGCGGTGCGCGCCCGCGCCGCCGGGATCGACACCACCGGGGAGTTCGAGGTGGTGCTGCTCGACGGCGGGTCCGCCGGGACCGCACCGGCAGTCGTCCCGGACGCCGTGGTCGCGACCGCCGGCGGGGCGGAGATCGTGCTGGTGCCGCTCCCCCGCCGGGCCGGCGCCGGGTCCCGCGCCGACGAGATGGTCCGGCTGCTCACGGACGGCGCCGTCGCGGCGGTCGCCGGGCCCGGCCCGTTCGACCGGCTCCCGGAGCTGCTGCGGGAGGCGCGCGCGGCGGCCGCGGCGTACCGGTCCACCTCGCCGGACGGCGCCCGGCCGACGGTGCCGCCGCGCGGCGGCCGGCTCGGCGTGCGCGGCCTGGTGTGGCGGCTCGGCGACGATCCCCGGCTGCTCGGCTTCGTCGAGGAGCAGCTCGGCCCGGTGCTCGCGCTGCCCGGGCCCGAACGCGAGCAGGCGCTGGCCGGGCTGGACGCGCTGGTCGACGCGGGCGGTGTGGTCGCCGAGTTCGCCCGCCGGATCGGCACCGGACGACCGGCCGCCTACGCCCGGCTGCGCCGGCTGTCGGCGCTGGTCGGTGCCGACCTGACCGAGCCGGAGGTGCGCACGTCGGTGCACTTGGCGCTGCTCGGGCTGCGCCGGGCCGGTCACTGAGTACGGTCGGCCCGCAGCAGCTCGACCTGACCCATCGGGTCGATCTCGACGACGGTGGTGCCGGCGGGCCGGCGCGGGCGCTGATCACCCGGGTGGGTGAGTACGACCCGGACATCCGGGCAGCCATCGGCCGAGTGCACCCCCGGCACTAGCCGAGCAGCTCCAACTCGGTCTCGGTCTCGGCCTCCGGCGGCACCCGGACCAGCCCGCCGTAGAGCGCGGTCAGCGTGACGGCGATCCGGGCCCGGTCGAAGCGGGACACCGCGCGGTCCCGCCCGGCGATGCCGTAGCCGGCCCGCATGGCCTCGTCGGCGAGCAGCTCGCGCACGGCGGCCGCGACGTCGGCCGGCCTCCCGGGCCGGACCAGCAGGCCGGTCACCCGGTCGACCACCGCATCGGCGGAGCCGCCGACCGACGATCCCACCACCGGCCGGCCGCAGGCCATCGCCTGCAGCACCGGGGTCACCGGGACGTCGCGGCCGGGGACGTCCAGGACGACGTCGGCGGAGCGCAGCAGCCGCGGCCGCAGCGCGTCCCCGACCGGCCCGAGGAACCGGACCCGCCCGGTCACCCCGGCCTCCCGGGCCATCGCGAACAGCCGGTCCCGGTCCGGGTCGTCGCCGGCCGCGCCGCCGGCGACGAGCAGCTCGGCGTCGCGCACCCGGGCCAGCGAGCGGATCGCGGTGTCCGCCCCCGCGCCGGGGCCCAGCGACCCGACCAGCACCAGCCGCGGATGCTCGCCGCGGCGCAGGGCCGGGCCCGCCGCGGTGTAGACGTCGGTGTCCACGCAGGCCGGCACGGTGCGCAGCTGCGAGCGTGGCACCCCGGCGGCGAGCAGTGCGGCGTGCCGGTGCTCGGTGTCGGCCAGCACTGCGACGACCCCGGCGGGCGGGCCGATCGGGTCCGGGCCGCCGGTCGGGTACGACGCGACGACCGGCGCCCCGGTCCCGGCCGCCCACCGGACGGCCGCCGGGCCGACCGCGTGCACCAGGTCCGGCGGGTCGTCGCCGAAGCCGGCGCCCGCGGCGAGCAGCGGCCGGACCTCCAGCTCCCCCGGCCCGGTCACCGGCGGGACCGGATCGTGGTCACCGGGCCGGTCGGTGAGCACCAGGACACGGTGCCCGGCGACGGCCAGTGCGGAGGCGGTGGATGCGGTGCCGCACCCCTCGGGAACCTCGGACGTGCGGATGACGGCGATGCGCAACGGGGCCTCCTCGTCGTGCTCGCTGAGAGCGGGCACGCGCAGGTGGCTCTACGCGTCGAACACCCCGACGGTACCCGCTCCGCGCCGGACCGCCAGGCGAGCGGACCGCGTGTGCGCCGCAGCCACCGCGGGTAGTCAGGCCTGTCCGACGAACCGCCGTCCGATGAGCCACCGTCCGGTGAGCCGAGTGGAGGACGAGGATGAGGGACCGTTCGTGGCGGCTCCGGGTGGCACCGGCGCCGTCGGCCTGCCGGTTCGCCCGGCTGGAACTGCGCCGTTTCCTCGCGCCGCTGCTCGGCGAGGCCCTCGTCGACGACGCCGTGCTGGTGCTGCACGAGCTGGTCGCCAACGGGATCGACCACGCGGGCACCCCGATGCTGCTGACCGCCCGGGTGCGCGGCGGGTCGGTCCGCGACGGGTCGCCGGTGCCCGGCCGCGAGCGGCCGCTCGACCCGTCCGCACCCCGCGGGCGCGGCCTGCAGATCGTCGGGTCGGTGGCCCGCGGCTGGGGGGTGCGCAGGCACCGGCGGGGCAAGACGACCTGGGCCGAGCTGGGGCCGGCCGACGCGCCGGTGACGCCGCAGCTGCACCTGGTCGGGCCCGGCTGACCGGTGCGTGAGCCGCCCGGCGGGTGGGTACGCAGCGACCGACCGAGCGAGAGGAGAGACGATGCGCCCCGAGACCCCGATCTCCGAGGCCGATCCGGCGGACGCGCTCGAGCAGCAGCGCCCCGCGTTCCCCGGGGACGACGACGATCCGGTCGGGCCGGCGGTGCCGAGCGCGGACCGCGAGGCCGATCCGGCCGACGTCGCGGACCAGTACCGCGACGCCGGCCAGGACGAGGACGCCTACTGACCGACGACGGAGGCGGTCGGGCCGGTCGTCGTCAGGGCAGGTCGACCAGGACCTTGCCGGTGACGCCGGACTCGACCGCCTCGTGCGCGGCGACGACGTCGCCGAGCCCGAACCGGTGGATCGGCAGCGGGGTGAGCGCGCCGTGCGCCGCGGCGACGCTCACCCCGCGCGCCGCGTCGGCCAGAACGTCCCGCTCGACGTTGTAGAGCAGCATGAACCGGAGCACCGCGTTCGCCGTCATCAGCGACCGGACCGGCAGCGCCGGGTCCTGCGGGGTCGCCGCGTAGGACACGACGTGCCCGCCGCGGCGCAGCACGGCGAGGTCCTGCTCGAGGTTCTGCGCGAGCGCGACCTCGACGATCCGGTCGACCGGCCCGGCGGCGTCCAGGATCCCGGCGGCCGGGTCGCCCTCCCGGTAGTTGACGACATGCTGGGCCCCCGCCGCGCGGGCCTGCGCGGCCTTGTCCGGCCCGGACACCGTGGTCACCACGGTGGCGCCGGCCCAGCGCGCGAACTGGATCGCGTAGTGCCCGACCGCACCGGCGCCGCCGGTGACCAGCACGGTGCGTCCGGCGACCGAGCCGTCGGCGAACACGCAGTGGTACGCGGTCATCGCCGGCACGCCGAGGCAGGCGCCGAGATCGTCCGGGGCGCCGTCGGGCAGCGGGGTGGCCTGGGCGTCGGGCAGCACCGTGTACTCCGCGCAGCTGCCCCACTCGGCGAGCGGCGCACCGCCCTCGCCGCCGGGCGAGGCGAGCCACACCCACACCCGCTGCCCCACCCGGGACGGGTCGACGCCCTCGCCGACCGCGTCGATCTCGCCGACGCCGTCCTGGTGCGGGACGCGGACGCCGTCGATCGGGCGCGGGGTGGTGCCCGCGCGGGTCTTGGTGTCGGTCGGGTTCACCGCCGAGATGCGGATCCGGACCCTGACCTGCCCGGGCCCGGGTTGCGGGGTCTCCAGGTCGCCGATGGTCAGGACGTCGCGGGCCGCACCCTCGCGGGAGTAGCTGGCTGCCTTCACCGGCGCCATCCTGCCCGCGGCGGGCGGAGCTGTCTCGCCGGGCCCGGTCACTCGCGCAGCGCTGCGACCTTCTCCCGGGCCTCCTGCCTGCGGGCCTCGGCGCGGCGGCGGCGCACCTTCCAGGCGATCATGCCGGCCACGACACCGATCCCGAGCAGCACCCAGCCCAGCAGCCCGAAGGTGTGCTCGAACTTCTCCGCGGCCTCCCGCAGCAGGTAGCCGGCCGCGACGTGCAGGGTCGCCCAGGCGGTGGCGCCGACCACGACGGCGGGCAGGAAACGGCGCAGCGGCAGGCCGGATGCGCCCGCCGCGGCCGGTGTCATGGTGCGCACCACCGGCAGGAACCGGGCGCACAGCACCGCCCACGATCCGTGCCTGCGCAGGGTGCGGGCCGCGTCGTCCCACTTGTCCTGCCCCATCCGCCGGATCAGCCGGGACTCCCGCAGCCGGGGGCCGAGCTTGCGCCCGATCGTGTAGCCGATCGAGTCCCCGCCCATCGCCGCGACCGCGACGACACCGGTCACCAGCACCGCCGACGGCACGTCGGGCACCGCCATCGCCGCCGCGATCAGCACGGTCTCCCCGGGCAGGACGAGCCCGATCCCCAGCGTGGTCTCGCCGAGGGTGATCAGACCCGCGACGAGCACCACCACCCACAGCGGGACGGAGTTGAGCAACTCGATGATCTCGGAGATGGGAGCTCCTCGGCTCGGGAACGTGCCGGGTGGGGATCAGTCCACCCAGGGCACGCCGTCGGCGGTCAGGTCGGGAGGGGGAACGCTCGCGGGTTCCGGCCCGGGAACCGGGTCTCCCCGCGGGGGCGGCGCTGCCCTCGCCCGCGCCGGCGGTGGGCGCAGTGTCGTCCTCCACAGTGCCTGCTCCGGTGCCGTCTCCGGCGCCCCCGGGGCCGGAGTCGTCGGTGGGCGGCTGCTCCGGGGCGGTGAGCCCCGAGAAGAACGCGCTGACCTCCGCCGGATCCACCTCGACGGCGACGCCCTCGGAGCCGGTCCGGTAGTCCGCCCGGCCGGTCGGGACGGTGCGGAACCCCACCCGGTCGCCGCGCAGCTCGGCGGCGTGCGCGACCAGCGAGGTGAGGTCCCGGCCCTGGTCGAGCACGACGGCGCCGTTGACGGCGCGCAGCGAGTCGCTGCCGACCAGCAGGACGTCGGTGGCGCCGTCGGCCACGCTCTCCCCGGTCACGTCGGCGGTCACCAGGCCGCCGCCACCGCCGAGCACCGCCCAGCCGGCGCCGATGACGAGGAAGACGGTCGCCGAGAACGCCGCCGCCCAGCGCCGCAGCCGGCGGGCGGGGCACGGGGCACCCGATACCTGACGGTGACCGCGGCGCTCAACGTCGGCAACGCGCTGTCGGTGGTGGTCGCCTCGGCGGTGCTGCCGTTCCTGCCGTTGCTGCCCGCCCATCTGGTGCTGCGGAGCGTGCTGTTCAGCGTGGCCGCGCTGGCGCTGCCGTTCGACCGGGTGGAGCCGGGCTGGACGGTCCGGCCCCGGGGCTGGGACACCCGCGGGATGCTGCGGTTCATGGCCGTGCTCGGGCCGCTGTGCTCGGTGTTCGACCTGCTGACGTTCTGGGCGGTGTGGCGCCATCTCGGCCTGGACACCCCGGAGGAGGGCGGTGTTCCAGGCCGTCTGGTTCGTCGAGGGCGTGCTCTCGCAGGTACTGGTGCTGCTCCTGCTGCGCACCCGGGCCGGCCGGCCCGCGCGGTGCTGGTGACGGTGGCCGCAGTGGTGGTAACGGGCGTCGCGTTACCCTTCACCCCGGTCGCCCCGTTGTTCGGGATGGCCGCGCCGCCCGCCGCGGTGTGGCCGCTGCTGCTGGCGGTGGTCCCGCCGTTCCTGTTGTGTGCGGCCGCGACGCGGTCGCTGTACCTGCGTCACGTGCTGGGCATCCGCCCGGCGGACAAGGAGTGAGAGATGACCCCTCCCGGACCGACCCAGCTGCTGATCATCCTGCTCGTGGTCGTGCTGCTGTTCGGCGCGAAGAAGCTGCCGGACCTGGCCCGCTCGGTGGGGCGGTCCAGCCGGATCCTCAAGACCGAGCTGAACGCCAAGGACGAGAAGGACGGGGACGACGCGACGCCGCCCAAGGAGCTCCCCGAGGCGGGCGCCGGCCGGGAGACCCCGCGGACCGAGTCCCGCAGTGACACCGAGCGCTGAGCGCGCAGGCAGCACAGCGCGCTGAGCGGGGCGGCAACACAGCGCGCTGAGCGGGGCGGCAACACAGCGCGCTGAGCGCGCAGACCGCCCTGCGCGCTGAGCGGGGCGGCTCCCCACCCGCCCGCCGGTGCGGAGACCCTGCGGCCCCCGCACCGGACGGGTAGCGCCGAACTCAGATCAGGGTCGACCAGTAGTCCCAGAACCGCTGCAGGGCCAGCCCGATGATCACCACGAACCACAGCACCACCGGCACCGCGTGGTACTGGCGCAGTCCGGCGTAGAGCCCCCGGGCACCGCCACTGCGGTCCAGCGTGGCGAGCGCGACGTACCAGAAGATCGGGATCGTCACCGCCCACACGACCATGCAGTACGGGCAGAGCGCGCCGATCCGGTAGAGGCTCTGGAAGATCAGGTAGTGCACGAACACGACCCCGGCCGCCGAGCCGGCGGTCAGCCCGGCCCAGTACCAGGTCGGGAAGCGGGCGCCGGCGAGCAGCGCCACCCCGGTGGTGACGACGACGGCGAACGCGCCGATCCCGAGCAGCGGGTTCGGGAACCCGAAGAACGCGGCCTGCTCGGTGGTCATCACCGACCCGCAGGACAGCACCGGGTTGATGCTGCACGAGGGCTGGTAGGTCGGGTCCTGGAGCAGCGCGATCCGCTCGACGGTCAGCGTGAACGCGGCCAGAAGGCCGAGCCCACCGCCGACGATCAGCAGCCAGGGCAGCAGCCGCGGCAGCGGTCCGGGGACCGCGGGGACGGGCTCGGCGGGCACGCGGGCGAACTCCTCGGTCGGGGCGGCGGCGGTCACGGGTTCACCGCCGCGTCAAGGGCGTCGGTGATGTCCTGCACGGACTCCGGGTTCAGCTGCTCGCCGTTGACGAAGAACGTCGGGGTGCTCTGCACGCCGGCCGCCAGGCCGGCCTGCTCGGCCTCCTGCACGGCGGCCAGGGTGGCCGGGTCGGCGACGGCCGCGTCGTAGGCGGCCATGTCGAGGCCGAGCTGCTCGGCGTAGCCGCGGAAGATGCCGGCGGCGTCCGGCGAGCCGGCCCACTCGGCCTGGGTCTGGAACACCCGCTCGTACATCGGGACGAAGCTGCCCTGCCGGTGCGCGGCCTCGGCGGCGACGGCGGCCGGCTCGGCGTTGCTGTGGTGGGGCAGCGGGAAGTAGCGGACGACGAACTCGACGCGGTCGCCGTACTGGTCGACGAGCTGGCTCATCACCGGCTGGATCTGGGCGCAGGACGGGCACTCGAAGTCGAGGAACTCGACCATCGTGACGGCTGCGTCCGGGTTGTCGTTGAGCCGCGGCGCCTCGGCCGGGGCGAGGGTGTCGGCGGCGACGGCGCCGCCCGGGGCTGTGTCCGGGGCGTCGGGGCGGCCTGCGAACAGCAGGGCGGCCAGTACCAGCGCGAACGCGCCGACGACGGCGAGGGAGATCGTGACGTTGCGGGTCATCGGGAGGGTGCCTCCACGGGGGCCGGCGGGGTGCCGGGTCACGGGATCGGGGACGGACGGACCGGGCTCCCGCAGGTCAGTTCCGGTCGACGCAGAGGTGTTCGACCGGTGAGGGTGTGCGCAGCGTGCGTTCCGGCGGTGCCGGCGCGGCGGTGTCCGGCGGCACGACCGGGGCGAGCGCGACGGCGACGGTGGCCGGTGCGACGTCCGGGACCGGTGGCCCGTCGTCGCCGCGCCGCGGGACCTGCTCGGAGTCGCCCGCGTGCAGCGTCGAGGGCGGGTGGTACGGGCAGTCGGCGGCGCCGAGCGCGGCGGTGTGCCCGGGCGGCGGCCCGGCGGCGGCCGGGCCCGCGCAGACCAGCAGCGCCAGGGCCAGCAGCAACAGTGAGGCGAAGGCGCGCAACGACCTCACCTCGCTCCTCGACGGGGACCGCGGCGGACCCGCTCCGCCCGGGACCCCGACGATACCGACGGCGGGCGGGCCGTCCCCCGCTCCCCCGGCGTTCGGCCGCGGGACCGGTCCGGATCGACCGGCCGCCGCGGCAGGACGTCCGGTCACCGGGCGACTACCGTCGGTGGACGTGAGCTTCCCCGAGCCGTCGGCGGTGTGGCGTCCCGTCGCGGACACCGAGCGGGCCGTGACCTCGCGGACCGGGTCGTGGACCCGGTTCGCCGCACCCGGCGACGCCGTCGGTGGCGGCTTCGGGCTGTTCGAGTCCTGGATCCCGCCGGACTCGCCGGGCGCGATGCCGCACTACCACTCCGGCTTCACCGAGAGCTTCTACGTGCTCGACGGGCGCCTGCGCATCATGACCGGGACGAACCGGACCGAGGCCGAGCCCGGCGACCTGGTGCACGTCCCGACCGGCGGGGTGCACGCGTTCCGCACCGGGCCGGACTCCGACGCCCGGTTCCTGATCCTGTTCGTGCCCGGCGCGCCGCGGGAGCGCTACTTCCGCGGGCTGGCCGAGTTCGCCGCCCGGGCCGAGCCGCCCACCCCGGCCGAGGTCGACGCGTTCGCGCTGACCTGCGACCAGGCGAACCTGCGCGACCATCCCGGGTTCTGACCGCGGCACCGGCGGCGTCCACCGGTGTGACCGGGGACACTCCCGGGATGGACATCCCCTCCCCCGCCACCGAGCTGGTCGGCATGGTCCAGGCGCACTGGACGACGGACACGATCTGCGCCGCCGCGGAGCTGGGCGTCGCCGACGTCCTCGCCCGGGGCCCGGCAGACACCGCGGAGCTGGCCGAGGCGACCGGCGCGCACCCGCCGGCCCTGGACCGGCTGCTGCGCGCGCTCGCCACCCTCGGCCTGTGCACCCGCGGACCGGACGACCGCTGGTCGGCCACCCCGCTCGGCGCGGCGCTGCGCCGCGACGCACCCGGCGGCGCACACGCCAGGGCGCTGCTCACCTCCCGGTTGTGGCGGCCGCTGTGGGACGACCTGACCGCATCGGTCCGCACCGGCGAGCAGGCGTGCAGCCGGGTGAACGGCCGGCCGCTGTTCGACCATCTCGCCCGGCGCCCCGAGCTGGGCGCGCTCTACGACGTCACCCAGCGCGGGCTGATCGACGACGCGGGCGCCCGGTTCGTCGCGGCCTACGACGTCCCGGACGGCGGCGCCGTGGTCGATCTCGGCGGCGGGACGGGTGCGCTGCTGCGGCACGTGCTGGCCGCCCGCCCGGCCTGCCGCGGGATCCTGGTGGACCTCCCGCAGGTGGCGCAGCGGGCGCACGCCGAGCTGGCCGCGGCCGGCGTCGCGGACCGCTGCGACGTGATGATGGGCGACTTCTTCGAGGCGGTACCCGGCGGCGCGGAGGTGTATCTGCTCTCGTTCGTCCTGCACGACTGGACCGACGACGAGTGCCGCGCCCTGCTGCGCAACGTGCGGACCGCGACCGGCCCGGACGCCCGGGTGCTGGTCGTCGAGCAGGTGCTGCCCGACGACGGGCCGGGCGATCCCGGTCCCGCGCTCTACGACCTGCACATGCTGGTCGGCACCGGCGGCCGCGAGCGGACCCGCACCGAGTACGCGGAGCTGCTGGCGGACACCGGTTTCCGGGTCGAGTCGGTGACCGCGACGGCGGGCCCGCGCAGCGTGATCGACGCCCGCCCGGTGCCGGTCCGCCGAACACCCCGCTGAGCGGCGCCCGGCCCGGGTGCGAGACGCTGGGGCGACGCGTACGACCGTTTCCGTACGCAATCCTCCGGGCCGGTTCCTGCGCGCGGTTCCGCGCGTCCCGGCCCGCCGCCGGAACACAGGGAGGTGGACATGGACGCGACCACCACGACGCGCACGCAGGCCGAGCAGGCCCCCCGGGGTGCGGTCCCGGAACATCCCGACCACCTCACCGATCTGCTCACCGGCGCCCTGCACGACGGCGACCTGGTCGGCGTCGCGGCCCGGGCCTGCGACCTGAGCGCACGCGACCTGGCCGAGGTGCTGGCGCGCTGCGACGAGTCCGACGCCGGGGTGCTGTTCCGACTGCTGGACAAGGACACCGCCGCAGCCGTGTTCGAGGAGCTGGACGCGGTCAGCGCCCAGCGGGTGCTGGACGGGATGCGCGAGGGCACCGCGGGCGAGCCCGCCGACGGCCGCGGCCACACGGTGCTCGAGCTGGTCGAGGGCCTCGACCCGGACGACCGCGCCCGGCTGCTCGGCGAGATGCCGGCGTCGGTCGCGCACCGGGTGCTGGCCGGGCTGACCCCGGACCGGCGCCGGGCGACCGCGGCGCTGCTCGGCTATCCGGCGGGTTCGGTCGGGCGGCTCATGACGCCCGAGGTGGTCAGCCTGCACGCCGGCGGCACCGTCGCCGACGCGCTGGCCCGGGTGCGCCGCACCGGCCGGGATGCCGAGACCGTGTACACCCTGCCGGTGGTCGGCCCGGGCCGGCGACTGGAGGGCACGGTCGGGTTGCGCGAGCTGGTGCTGAGCCCGCCGGAGACGCCGCTGGCCGAGCTCGTCGAGACCGACATCGACTGGGTCCGCGCGACCGACACCGGCGAGGATGCGGCCCGCCTGCTCGGTGACTCGGACGGGATCGCGCTGCCGGTGGTCGACGCCGAGCGCCGGCTGCTCGGGCTGCTCACCATCGACGACGCGGTGGAGGAGCTGGAGCGGGCCGAGTCCGAGGACGTGGCCCGCCAGTCCGGCGCCGAGCCGTGGCAGGGCCACTACATGACCGCGGGCGTGCTGGGCCTGGCCCGCTCCCGGGTGGTGTGGCTGCTCCTGCTGCTGGTCGCGGCGACCCTGACGGTGAACGTCCTGCAGTACTTCGAGGCCACCCTGGCCCAGGTCACCGCGCTGGCGCTGTTCGTGCCGCTGCTGATCGGCACCGGCGGGAACGCCGGTGCGCAGGCGGCGACGGCGAGCGTGCGCGCGCTGGCGGTCGGCGAGGTCCGCCCGTCCGACGTGCTGGCCGTGATGTGGCGGGAGGCCCGCGTCGGGGCCGCGCTGGGCACCATGCTGGCGCTGGCCGGCCTGCTGATCGGGACGGCGCTGGTCGGCGCGTCGATCGCGCTGGTGGTCGGCATCTCGCTGGTGGTGATCTGCGCCTGGGCGGCGACGATCGGGGCGACGATGCCGCTGGTGGCGCGGCGGATCGGGATCGACCCGGCGGTGGTGTCGGCGCCGGCGGTGACCACCCTGGTGGACGCCACCGGGCTGGTCATCTACTTCAGCGTGGCGCACCTGGTGCTGCAGCTCTGAGCGTGCCGATGCCGTCGAGCACCAGCTCCAGGCACACGTCGAACTCGTCGCCGAAGGCGTAGCCGGGGCCGATCCGCTCGGCGACGAAGCGCGCCAGGTGCGGGTAGCCGCCGTCCGGGAGGGTGGCGACGATCTCCCGCGCGCCGTCCTCGATGGCGTCCGGGGTGAACGGGATCGTGGCCTCCTGCAGCGCGAACCCGTAGACGAAGGCGTCGATCAGGGCGAATGCGTGCCCGGCGGCGGGCACGTCGAACCCGTCGGACAGCAGCGTGCCGAGCACCGCGTCGTGCTGGGCGAGGGTGGCCGGGCCGGGCCGGCGGCGGCTCTCGAGCAGCGGCGTCGCCCAGGGGTGGCGGGCCAGCGCGGCCCGCGCGGAGTGGCTGCGGCGGGCCAGCTCGGGCCGCCACGGCCGGCCCGGCACCGGCACCTCGAACTCGGCGAAGACGGCGTCGACCAGGCCGTCGAGGATCTCGTCCTTGCCGGCGACGTGGTGGTAGACGGCCATCGGTGCGCTGCCGAGCCGGTTCGCGACGGCCCGGATGGTGAGCGCCGCGATCCCCTCCCGGTCGGCCAGCTCGGTGGCCGCGGCGAGTACCCGCTCGCGGCTCAGCTGCTGCCGCGCCATCGACGTCCCCCTTGTGGTCGCTGCCCTGGTACCCGTACCGTACAACGTACGTTTTCGTACTTAGTACAGGAGCAGGCGATGCGCGCTGTGGTGCAGGAGCGGTACGGCACGACCGGGGTGTGGCGGGTGGCGGAGCTGCCGGTGCCCGAGCCGGGACCGGGCGAGGTGCTGGTCCGGGTCGCGGCCGCCGCGCTGGACCGCGGCACCTGGCACCTGATGGCCGGGCTGCCGCTCGCGGTCCGGCCCGCCGTCGGGCTGCGGGCGCCGCGCATCCCGGTGCCCGGCCGCGATCTCGCCGGCGAGATCGTCGCCGTCGGGTCCGGGGTGAGCGGGTTCGCCGCGGGCGACGCGGTGTTCGGCACGGCACCGAAGGGCAGCCTCGCCGAGTACGCCGTCGCACCGGCGGACCGGCTCGCGCCCGCCCCGGCCGGCCTCGCCCCGGAGATGGCCGCCGCGATCGGGGTGTCCGGCCAGACCGCCTGGCAGGCGGTGCACACCGCGGGCCGGGTCATGCCGGGCGCCTCGGTGCTGGTGCTGGGCGCCTCCGGCGGGGTCGGGACGTTCGCAGTGCAGGTCGCCCGGGCCGCGGGCGCCTCGGTGACGGCGGTGTGCCGCGCCGGATCGGTGGATCTCGTCCGCGGGCTGGGCGCGACCGAGGTGATCGACCGCAGCACCACCGACGTGCACCGGCTCGGCCGCCGCTGGGACGTCGTGCTCGACATCGGCGGCAACCCGCCGGTCACCCGGCTGCGCCGGCTGCTCGCCCCGCGCGGCACCGCGGTGCTGATCGGCGGCGAGCGGCCGGACGCCCGGATCACCGGCGGGTACGGGCGGCTGCTGCGCGCGGCGGCACTGTCCCCGCTGCTGCGGCAGCGGCTCGTCGTGCTGGTGGCCTCGGAGAACAGCACCGACCTGGGGCACCTGCGGGAGCTGGTCGAAGCCGGCGAGCTCACCCCGGTGCTCGACCGGACCGTCGGGCTCGACGACGCCGGCGCCGCGATCGAGCATCTCGGGTCCGGCCGGGCCCGGGGCAAGATCGTCGTGCGGGTCGGCGCGGGGCGCGGTCCGGATCAGGCCGCGGAGCGGCGCAGCGGGACCGGCCGCCACCAGGAGACCGTCCGCCAGAGCCACTCCACCGGGCCGTAGCCGAAGCGGCCCATCCACCACCGGCTGAACAGCACCTGCACCAGCAGGATCGCCCCGGCGAACGCGGGCACCAGCGGGTAGCGCTCGGAACCGGTCAGACCGATCGCCGGGGCGAGCGCGAGCACCAGCAGCGTGGCAGCCAGGTAGTTCGTCAGCGCCATCCGGCCGAGCGGTTCGAGCACCGCGGAGAGCGCGGGCCCGGCCGGGGTGCGCAGCAGCAGGGCGAGCCCGGTCACGTAGGCCACCGCGAGGACCAGCCCGGCCGCCGGGGACAGGTGGTCGAACCCGCTGGTCTCGATCGAGCCGGCCTGCAGGACGAGCAGCGGCACCGAGGCGGCGACCGCCGCCGCGCAGACGATCCCGACGCCGCGCCCGGGCCGCTCCAGCCGTTCCGGGACGCCGTAGCCCGCCGCGGCCAGGCCGAGCAGGAACATGCCGGGGACCAGCAGCAGGCCGCCGTGCGCGACGAACACGGCGAGCCCGGTCGCGGCGATCCCGCCGGCCAGCACCACGGCCCGGGGCAGCCAGGACGCGGGGAGCAGCACGACGATCCCGACGATCGCGTACGGCAGCAACGCCTCCCCGGGGTGCAGCAGCTGGTGCAGCGCGCCGAGCACGCCCAGCGCGACGAGCCGGCGCAGCAGCACCAGCCGTGGCCGGTCGGTGCGGGTCGCAGCGCGCTGCAGGAAGATCGCGAAGCCCAGTCCGAACAGGAACGAGAAGATCGGGAAGAACCGCTGCTGGACGAGCAGCGCGAACCACTGCTCGGTGCCGCCCTGCCAGCCGTCCCGGGCCGGGATCGGCATGTCGGCCAGCGGCGGGATGTTGACGAGGAGGATGCCGCACAGGGCGAGACCGCGGATCGCGTCCAGCGCGCGGATCCGGGTCTGCTGAGTGACGCCGCCCGGCGCGCTCATCGGACGAGCCCGGCGCGGAAGGCCAGCGCCACCAGCTGTACCCGGTCCCGGGACTGCGTCTTCGCCAGCAGGTGCCCGATGTGGGTCTTCACGGTCGCCTCGGAGACGACCAGCTCGGCCTGGATCTCGGCGTTGCTCATGCCCTGCCCGACCAGGCCGAGCACCTCGTGCTCGCGCGGGGTCAGCCCGGCCAGCGCGGCCTGCGCGTCCGGCTGCGCCGCGGCGGGCTCCGGTGCGGACAGCAGCGGTGCGGTGGCCCGCAGCAGCCGCCGGGTGGAGACCGGGTCGACGACCGAGTCGCCCCGGTACACGGTCCGGACGGCCTCGATCAGCTCCTGCGGCCGCACGTCCTTGAGCAGGAACCCGCTGGCCCCGGCGCCGATGGCGGCGGTCACCGACTCGTCGAGATCGAACGTCGTCAGCACCATCACCTTCAGCCCGGGGTGCGCGGCGACCGCCCGCCGGGTGGCCTCGATGCCGTCCAGTCTCGGCATCCGGACGTCCATGAGCACGACGTCGACCTCGGTGCGGTCCAGCTCGGCCAGTGCGGCCTCGCCGTCACCGGCCTGGGCGACGACGGACAGGTCGTCGCACGAGTCGAGCACCATCGCGAAGCCGGCCCGGACCAGTTCCTGGTCGTCGACCAGCATCAGGCGGACAGCGGTCACCGTTCTCCTCTCAGCGGCAGCCGCAGCCGGACGGCCCAGCCGCCGTCCGGGTGCGGGCCGGTCTCGACGGATCCGCCGTGCAGGGCGGCCCGTTCACGCATGCCGACCAGGCCGTGCCCGCCGCGCGGGGGCCGCGGGACCGGGCCGCGCGCCCCCTCGTCGCGGACCCGGACGGTCAGCTCGTCGTCGGTCCATTCCAGACCGACCCGGGTCGGGGTGGCCGGCCCGGCGTGCTTGAGCACATTGGTCAGCGCCTCCTGCACCACCCGGTACGCGGTCAGTCCGCTGCCGCCGCCGACCGGGCGCGGCGTCCCGGTGACGGCGAGCCCGACCGGCAGCCCGCCGGAGCGGACCTGCTCGACGAGCGCGGCGATGTCGTCGGTGCCGGGCTGCGGGCGGCCCGCCTCGTCGTCGGCCCCGTCGTCGACCCCGGAGTCGCGCAGCATCTCCAGCAGTCCGCGGACGTCGGCGAGCGCCTCCCGGCCGGTGGTGGCGATGCCGGCCAGCACGTCGACCGCCTTCTGCGGGTCGCGCTGCGCGGCGAACTGCCCGCCGTCGGCCTGGGCGATGATGCCGGACAGCGAGTGCGCGACGACGTCGTGCACCTCCCGCGAGATCCGGGAGCGCTCGGCCAGCAGCTCGATCCGGACCTCCTGGCGGCGGCTGTCCTCGAGCAGCCGGGCGCGCTCGCGCAGCTGCTCGGTCCGCCGGACGGCGGCCCGGCGCAGCGAGCCGAACAGCCACACCAGCAGTGCGATCAGCAGCGGGACGCCGTACACCAGCGGCAGCGCCCACGGCCCCGGCGGATCGACGGTGCTGGTCAGCAGGGAGATCGACGGCTGGATCACCGCGCCGGCGAAGATCAGCACGAAGGCCGCGGAGCCGGCCCAGCGCGGGCCGTAGGCGATCGCCGAGTAGCCCATGACGAGCGCCGGCAGCAGGATCGCCGCACCGACGCCGGGGAAGAACAGCTGCGCGACCGCCGCGATGACGGCGGCGGCGACGGCCGCCGGGATCGGATGGGTCCGGCGGAGCACCACCGGCATCGCGATCAGCACCGCCGCCACCAGGGCGTGCGTCTGCTCGGCCCGCGGGACCTTGCCCTCCAGGGTCCAGGTGACCGCGACGTAGAGCAGCAGCGCGGCGAGCACAGCGTCGACGACGACCGGATTGCGCCGGCACAGCGTCACGAATCGCTCGACCACCGTGGGCCGCTCCGCCGCGGCCGACGTACCCCGGCGCCCCGCATGCCCGCCACGACCCTTCATGACCAGCCATGATGCTCGGTTCCCGATCGTGGCGGACCGCGGCCCCCCACCCGGACTGCGCCGCGTCGTTCGCATGTGTGCGACCCTGCCCCGCCACACCCCCGCATCTCATCGGAGCCCGGACGGATCCCCGCCTCCGACCACGGTCGGAGCTCCCCCGCCGAGATGCGCGTCAGGGTCCGGGGGTGATCGACGATTCGCGATGGTGCGCATCTCGGCGCAGTGCCCCGCGGACCTCGTCGACGATCCGGTGCGGGGTGCGGCGCATGTCGTCGGCGGTGTAGCGCAGGACCCGCCAGCCGGCGGCGGCGAGGCGGGTGTGCCGCGCCGCGTCGGCCCGGGCGCGCTCCGGGACGGCGAAGTGGTTCCCGCCGTCGTACTCGACGCCGAGCCGGTGCGCGGGATAGGCCAGATCGAGCCAGACGGCGCGGCGCCGGTCGTCGTCGAGCACGGCGAACTGCGGTACCGGCCGGGGCAGGTCGGCGCGCACCAGGATCAGCCGGAGCCGGGTCTCCTGCGGTGACCCGGACCTGGCGTCGGCCCAGGCCAGGGCCTCGAGCACGCGCCGGACGCCGCGCACGCCCCGGTAGCGCGCCGCGAAGTTCAGCAGCAGGTCGGGCGCGAACTCGCCGCGGGCGAGCGCGTCCACCGCGACGACGCCCTCGGTCGGCTGCAGCCACCGGGCCAGGTCGAACGCGGTGCGCATCCGGCTGGTGATCCGGACCCCGTCGATCCGGTCGATCTCCCCCGGGTGCAGCCGGTCGCGGCGCACCCGCACGCCGGGGCGGGAGCGGACCCCCGAGCCGGTGACGATCACCTCGGCCGGGGCGCCGCGGGGCGCGCAGGACCGGCCGAGCAGCTCCGCCGCCGAGTACCCGCACAGCACCGCGCCCGGCCCCGCCCACACCGACGCCGCGAGCGACCGCAGCCGCAGATCCGAAGGGGCGTCGGCGCGGGCGTGGACGTCGGGCAGTAGCCGGCGGAAGTCCCTGCCCCGCAGGCGTCCCGGGGTGACAAGCCCGGCAGCCACGGCAGCCGAGCCGCGAAACACCTCCGGCAGCTCCCGCATCCGCCGATCCTGCGCCGGGGACCCCGGCTCCCGCGGTCATTCGCACCACGCCGGTCCCGATCGCGAACAACCGTCCGTGCCCGGATCACCCCCGCCGAGATGCGCGTCAGGGTTCGGGGGAGATCCACATCCAGCGCTGGTGCGCATCTCGGCGGTTGGGAGGGGCGGCGAGAGGTGGGGCGAGGCTGTGCGGCGGAGCGGGACCGTGCGTCGGGGCAGCACTGCGCGACGGGGCAGCGCTGTGCGGCAGGGCGGCCGTGCGGCAGGGCGGCCGTGCGGCAGGGCGGCCGTGCGGCAGGGCGCCTGTGCCGCGGGGCGGCGGGACGGCCGTGCAGCGGGACGGCCGTGGAGCGGGACGGCCTAGTTGTGATGCCCAGCCAGGTTGGTCAACCTGGTGATGGGCGCGGCCTTCCCGATTGCTGAGTGGGGCCGGTGGTGGTTGTACTCGTGGAGCC
>NZ_JBEYYF010000043.1:0-25869 GCF_040645415.1 Pseudonocardia sp. NPDC046786
GACGCCCGGCCGGCCGACCCGGCCCGCTCCAGCTGCTCCTCGGGCCGCAGGATGGTGGCCAGCGGGGACATCTCGGTCTGCCCGTAGAAGTTCCGTCGCAGCAGGTGTGAGCCGGGGCCACGGGGTGTGTACCGGGCCGTCACCTCCTCGACGGGCTGCGCAGCTGCCGTTGGTAGCGGGTGTGCGCGACGCCGGTGAGGGTCTGCGCCATCACCGCGAACACGAAGCGCTGGCCCGGGTACGCGGCCAGCCAGGCCAGGCGTCCGGCCAGCCCGCGCGGAGTGAACCGCACGGTCTGCTCGTAGCGGCTGGTCAGCCGGCCGGTGGCGCGGACCCGCAGCTCCAGCCGCGCCACCCCGGGCAGCGGGGCGGCCGCACGCAGCACCAGCCGCTCCCCCGGCTCCACCGACTCGATCACCCAGCGGTCCAGCGGCTCACCGACGAGCAGCCGCGGCGGGCCGTCGGAGTGGCGGCGCGGCAGCCGGCCGCCGGCCAGCACGTCCAGGAAGCCGGTCACCGTCGCCACCCCGGGCACGGTGTACCAGCCGTGCTCGCCGCCGAGGGTCTCGATCACCGACCAGACCGCGTGCGCCGGCGCGTCGACGTCCTGCGCGTCGGTGGTGGCCCACTCGGCGGGGCCCGTGCCGGGCGGGTCGGACGGGCCGGGCCCGGCGGCACCGATCCCGTCCAGGGCGCGGCGGACGGCCGTGCGGTAGGGCGTCCGGCCGCCCGGCGGGGCGCCGACCAGCGCGTCGAGGGCCTTGAGGTCGGCCGGGTCGCAGACCAGCTCGTGCCGCATCGACTCGACGAGCGGCCGGGCCAGCGCCCGGTCCACCGGGGTGAGCGCAGCGACCGCGCGCGCGGTGAGCCGGGGCGCCGACAGCGGGACCGGCAGCGGCAGCGGCCGGCGCAGACCGGCCTCGGCCGCGTACCCGCTCATCAGCGCGCGGTAGGTGAGCACGTCCGGCCCGCCGATGTCGAACGCCCGGTCCACCTCGACGGGCAGCTCCAGGGAGCCGGCGACGGTGTGCAGGACGTCGTCCACCGCGACCGGCTGGATCCGGTTCCACAACCGATCCGGCAGCGGCAGCACCAGCGGGCCGCCCATCGCGACGTCGGTCAGGTGCCGGATCATCTCGAAGCTCGCCGAGCCGGTCCCGACCACGATCCCGGCGCGCAGCACGGCGACCGGCACCGGCCCGTCGAGCAGGATGTCGCCGACCTCGCGGCGCGAGCTCAGGTGCCCGGAGACGGTGCCGGTGTCGTCGTCGTCCGGTTGCAGCCCACCCAGGTAGACGATCCGCCGGACGCCCGCAGCGGCGGCGCCGTCGGCCAGCGCCCGGGCGGCGTCCCGGTCCCGGTCCGCGTAACCGGGGCCGTCCATCGCGTGCACCAGATGGACGACGGCGTCGACGCCCGTGCAGGCCGCGCGCAGCGCCGCGGTGTCCGTCGCGTCGCCGGGGAGCACCTCGACCGCGTCCGCCCAGGCATGGACCTGGACCTTCGCGGGGGTGCGGGCGAGGACCCGGACCGCGTGCCCGTCGCCGAGCAGGCGCGGGACGAGACGCGAACCGATGTAGCCGGTGGCGCCGACGACGAGGACGTGCATGGCGACGATCCTCGCCGCCGCGGGCCCGCGGCGCGCGGTGGGATGCGTCTCGCCGCGCGCTCGACCCGCGGCAAGGCGCACCCCCGGACCCGCCGAGATGCAGATCAGCGGGCGTCGCCCTCGCACGGGCCCGCTGATCTGCATCTCGGTGTGTCCGGCCGGTCGGTCAGTGCCCGCTCGGCGCGCGGGTCGCGGCGCCCTGCACCGGATCGCGGATGCCCTCGGTGATCCGCTCACCCAGCGTCTGGACGAGTCCCTCGGCGGCACCGGTCGTCTCGGACTCCGGCAGCGAGTACTGGCGGACCCAGTCGACCTCCATCTTCGATGGCGCCACCCCGCCGTCGCCGTCCGGGAACCAGTCGAGCTGGATGCACAGGTGCATCGGGCCGGGCGGCAGGATCGAGGTGTCCTCGGTGCGCCACCACTCCTCGCCGTTGACGTAGGCGACGACGCTGTCCGGCGTCCACTCGACGGCCCAGTTGTTCCACTGCGTCCCGTCGATCTCGACCTCGCCCTGCACCTGGCTGTTGTCCTCGCCGTAGTGCAGGAACAGCTCGGTCGTCTGGCGGGTGTGGTCGGTCATCTCCATGAAGTCGATCTCGCCGCCGACCGGGAAGTCCTCCGCGGTGGGCCAGAGCAGCAGCAGCGCGTTGTACGTCGGGTCCGACTCGGGTGCGCGGACGCGGCCCTCCCAGCGGCCGTACTTCTGGCTGTTCCCGGTCCACGCCATGCCGGCGGTGGTGCCGTCGGCGTCGCCGTCGATGGTGAGGATCCCGTTCTCGACCGAGGCAGCGGCCGGGGACCGGGTGCCCTCGCCGGCGTGGCCGGGGCCGTCGTAGAGGTTCCAGCCGCTGAGCTCGGTGTCGAACTCGTCGACGTGGTCCGGCTCGCCCCAGCCGTGTGCGGTCGCGGCGCTGGTGTCCGCGCCGGCGTAGGCCCCGGGCGCGGCCAGGTCCGACGGGCCGGCCGGATCCGACGGGCCGGCCAGGTCCGACGGGGTCGCGGGTGCGGCCGGGTCGTCGGGCGGCGTGGCGGCCGGATCGCAGTCGGCCGGGTCGGTGGTCGCCCGGTCGGTCGTGCCGCCCGGGGACACCTGGGCGCCGCCGGAACCCGCCGCGTCGTATCCCGGACCCGGGTCGTCGCCCGGACCCGGCACAGCTCCGGGACCGGTGGCACCGCCCGATCCGGGTCCGTCGCCCGGGGCCGGGTCGTCTCCCGGGCCCGGGGCGGCGTTGCCGGGACCGGAGCCGAAGTCGGAGCCGTCGCCCGGCCCGGAGCCGGCATCCGGCCCCGGGCCGGAGTCACCGGAGCCGCCCGAACCGGTCTCCTCACCGGGGGCCTCGGGGGCGATCTCGGAGCCCGCTGCCCCGGCCGCGGAGGTACCGGTGCCGCCGGGCTTCCCCGTCCCGGCGGTACCGTCACCGCCTCCCGCGTCCGGGCCGGACCCCACGCCGGCCCCACCCACAGCGGAGCCGGCACCCGGAGCGGAGCCCCCACCCACGGCAGTCCCGGCATCCGGAGCGGAGCCGGCATCCGGAGCGGTCCCGGCCGGGTCGCTGCCGGCCGGAGCGGCGCCGGCACCCGGGGCCGGGCAGTCCACCGCGGCGACCGCTCCCGGGTGCGCCGCGGCCCCGGTGTCGGCGAACGCCGCCGCCGGCAGGCTGATCAGCATGGCCGCGGCGATCGCTGCGGCTCGCACAGAGCGTCCCATCAGGCTCCTCCGCCCCATCGGTCTCGTGATTCCCCGAGGACGCTAGATGCCACACCGTCATCACGCGCACCGCTGTCACCACATCGAGTAGGCAACCCCGCCTGCGAGTGACCACGAAACGTGTCGGGAACGGACACAGGCCACTTCCGAGGGGCCGGATCGTTCACCCCGCCGTGGAGCCACGTCCCCCGGGTGCCGCACACGCGTCGAGCCCCGACCGGACCAACCGGGCGGGGCTCGACGGGACTGCTGCGGGCGGTGTTACCAGCCGCGGGAGGCGTAGCGCTGGTCCTCCGGGATGTCCGGGATGTTGATCCCGACCATCGCCTCGCCCAGGCCGCGGGACACCTTCGCGATCATGTCCGGGTCGTCGTGGAAGGTGGTGGCCTTCACGATCGCCGACGCGCGCTGTGCCGGGTCGCCGGACTTGAAGATGCCGGAACCGACGAACACGCCCTCGGCGCCGAGCTGCATCATCATCGCCGCGTCGGCCGGGGTGGCGATGCCGCCCGCGGTGAACAGCACGACCGGGAGCTTGCCGGTGCGGGCGACCTCGGCGACCAGCTCGACCGGGGCGCGCAGCTCCTTGGCCGCGATGTAGAGCTCGGCGGCGTCGAGCGAGGCGAGCCTGCCGATCTCGGACCGGATCGAGCGCATGTGCCGGGTGGCCTCGACGACGTTGCCGGTGCCGGCCTCGCCCTTGGACCGGATCATCGCCGCGCCCTCGGAGATCCGGCGGAGCGCCTCGCCGAGGTTCGTCGCGCCGCACACGAACGGCACGGTGAACGCCCACTTGTCGATGTGGTGCGCCTCGTCGGCCGGGGTGAGCACCTCGGACTCGTCGATGTAGTCGACACCCAGCGACTGGATGACCTGGGCCTCGACGAAGTGTCCGATCCGGGCCTTCGCCATCACCGGGATGGACACCGCCTCGACGATGCCGGCGATCATGTCCGGGTCGGACATCCGGGCCACACCGCCGTTCGCGCGGATGTCCGCGGGCACGCGCTCGAGGGCCATGACGGCCACGGCGCCGGCGTCCTCGGCGATCTTCGCCTGGTCCGGGGTGACCACGTCCATGATCACACCGCCCTTGAGCATCTCGGCCATGCCGCGCTTGACCCGCGCGGTGCCGTGCTGCGGACCAGCGTTCTCCGGGGTGTTATCGGCTGCGGACACGGGTGATCGGAGCTCCTCACATGACGGTGCGGTGACGGGTCGATCCTACGTCAGCCCGGTACCGGGAACTCACGGGTTCCGGATCCACGATCTCGAAGTACACCGGCTCCGGCGCGGTGCCGTACAGCTGCAGCCGGCGGACCAGCCGGCGCGAGCGGAGCACCCGGGTGTCCCGGACGGCGTCGTTGTGCACCCGCCGGGCCAGCACGACGAGCTGCTGGGCGTCGTCCAGCTCGGCGGCCAGCCGCGGGTCCGGCACCGCCCCGCCGAGCGCGGCGAGTTCCCTGGTCAGCGTGTTCTCGGCCATCTCGCGGGACTCCCTGGTCCCGGCCGGGTCGCGGCCGTCGGCGGCCGGTGCGGAACCGGCCCCGGCGGCGGTCGCCGCGGCCGCGAGCGACGCCCCGCGCGGCGGGTCGAGCAGCTCGGCGACCTTCAGCGCGACCCGGACCCGCCGCTCGAGTGCCGCGGCGAGCCCGCTGCGGGCGGCGTCCACCCTGGCGTGCAGGCGGTGCAGCCTGCGCACCCGTGTCAGGCACCACACGGTGAGTGCCGCCACGACGAGCAGCAGCAGCACGCCGACTGCCATCGCACCGCCGGTCACGCCGCACCCCCGGCGGACGCGCGCGGACCAGCCGCGATCGCCGCCCGGTAGACGCGCAGCACCTCGGCCGCGACGACCGGCCAGTCGTAACGGGACGCCCTGGCCCGGCCGGCGACGGCGAGCGCGGCCCGGCCGGCGTCGTCGTCGAGCATCCCGGCCAGCGCACCGGCGAGCGCGGCCGGGTCACCGGCCCGGAACAGCCTGCCCGCACCACCGCCGACCACCGCGCGGAACGACTCGATGTCGGCGGCCAGCACCGGCGCGCCGGCCGCCATCGCCTCGGTCAGCACCATCCCGAAGCTCTCGCCGCCCCGGTGCGGGGCGCAGTAGACGTCCATCGCGCGCAGCGCCGCCGCCTTGGTCTGCTCGTCGACGGCGCCGAGCAGGTCGATCCGCCCGGCCAGCTCCGGCCCGGCGGCCCGGCGCAGCGCGGCGCCGTCACCCCGCCCGACGACGAGCAGCCGCAGGTCCCGGTACCGCGCCGGCAGCCCGCGCAGCGCGTCGAGCAGCACCGGCATGCCCTTGCGCGGTTCGTCGAACCGGCCGACGAACCCGACCCGGGTGCCGCGCGGGAGGCCGGGGACGAGCTCGTCGAGCGCCGGTCCGCGGGCGAACCGGGCGACGTCGACGCCGTTCGGGATCTCGGTGGCGTCCCCGCCGAGGTGCTCGACCTGCACCCGCCGGGCGGTCGCGGACACCGCGATCCGGGCCGTCACCTTCTCCATCAGCGGCCGGATCATCCCGCCGAACGCTGCGAGCGCGCGGGACCGCTCGGTCGAGGTGTGGAAGGTGACGACGATCGGGCCGCCCGCGGCGAGCAGCGCCAGCACCGACACGCTGACGGTGGTGGGCTCGTGCAGGTGCAGCACGTCGAGATCGTGCTCGGCCAGCCAGCGTCGTACCCGGTGGTAGGTGAGCGGCCCGAAGGTGACCCGGGCGACCGAGCCGTTGTAGGGGACGCCGACCGCCCGGCCGAGCGGGGTGACGAACTCCGGCGCCTCCCGCACGCCCGGGGCCAGCACCTCGACCCGGTGCCCCAGCGTGCGCAGCGCGGCCGCCAGGTCCAGGACGTGGTTCTGCACGCCACCGGGGACGTCCAGCGAGTACGGGCAGACGATCCCGATCCGCAGTGCGCCGGTCACGCCGGGGCCCCGATCGGCTGCAGCATGTGCCAGTCCTCGGGCCGTTCGGCGATCAGCTCGCCGAACGCGTCGGCCAGCGCCTGCACCGCCTTCGCGTCGGACCACCGCGACCGTTGCGCGGGGACCGCGATCTCCGCGCCGACCCGCACCCCCCAGGCGTCGCCGGCGAACACCGGGTAGGCCGGGTGCAGCGCGGCACCGGTGCTGCGGGCCAGCCGCGCCGGACCGGCCGGGAGCCGGGCGGGCGCACCGAGGAACGACACGTCGACGCCCCGGCCGGACAGGTCCCGGTCGGCGATCAGGCACGCCACCCCGCCGGCGCGCAGCCGCGCGGTGAGCGCCCGGTGCGCCCCGCGCGGGTCGTCGGCGGCGACCACCTCGAAGCCCAGCGCGCGCCGGTAGGCCAGGAACCGGCGGAACAACGACTCCGGACGCAGTCGCTGCACCACGGTGGTGATCACCGGATCGTGCCCGCGCCGGGCCAGCTCGCGGACCAGGTAGACGCCGGCGACGTCCCAGTTCCCGCCGTGCGGCAGCGCGTACAGCACGCCTCGGCCGCGGGTGAGCGGCTCCAGCGAGGCGGCGACACCGTGCGCGTGCGGGTGCATCGCGGCGTGCAGCGCGTCCGGATCCAGCGACGGCAGTGCGAACGCCTCCCGCCAGTAGCGCGCGTAGCTGCGCATCGCGCGCCGGACCAGCCGGTCCAGCTCGGCCGGATCGGCGTCCGGCCGGACCCGGGCGAGGTTCGCCCGCAACCGGCGCACCCCCGGACCGTCCCGGCGGGTGGCGAGATCGGCACCCGCGTCGAACGCCCGCCCGGCGACGCAGGCGGGCAGTCGGCCGGCCACCGCCCAGCCCGCGGCGTAGCCGGCTCTCGCGACCGCCTCGCGGAGGCGGCCGCGGACCTCAGACACGGGGCACCTCGCGGGCGCTGCGCCGCACCGCCAGGATCCGCTGGCCCAGGGTCACCACCGTCCCGGCGGCCAGCAGCAGCAGCGCGACGGTCAGCGCGTACGGCACCCCGAGCCCGGAGACGAACGCGCCGAGCAGACCCAGGATCAGCCGCTCCGCCCGTTCGACGAAGCCGCCCTCGGCGGTCAGCCCGACCGACTCGGCGCGCGCCTTGACGTACGACACGATCTGGCCGCCGACCAGGCAGACCAGCGCGGCCGCGCCGGCGACCGGCTCCGCGCCGCCGGTCAGCGCCCACCAGGCGAGCGCGCCGAACAGGGCCCCGTCGACCATCCGGTCACAGGTGGAGTCCAGGACCGCGCCGAACCGGGTGCCGCCGCCCAGCGCCCTGGCCATGGCGCCGTCGATCAGGTCGGTGAGCACGAACAGCGTCACCACGACCGCGCCGAGCACCAGCCACCCGGCGGGCAGGAACACCAGCGAGCCGGCGATCGCGCCGACGGTGCCCAGCACCGTCACCGCGTCCGGGCTGACACCGCGCTCGACCAGAGCGCGGCCGACCGGGTCGGTGAGCCGGTTGACGTGCCCGCGGGCGAACATGTTCAGCATCGTGCGCCGTGCGCTCCAGGTTCTCGAACGGGACGCCTCCAGCCTAGTCCGGCCGCGGGTCCTCCCGCCGCGGACTCACCCACGCGGCGGCCAGCTGGTCCCTGGTCTCCGCAAGGAGCTGCGGGATGACCTTGGTCTGGCCGACGACGGCGATGAAGTTGGCGTCCCCGCCCCAGCGCGGGACGACGTGCTGGTGCAGGTGGTCGGCCAGCGACCCACCGGCCAGGTGGCCGAGGTTCAGCCCCACGTTGAACGCGTGCGGCGCGGCGACCTTCTTCATCGTCACCACGGCCTGGCGGGTGAAGTCCATCAGCTCGGCGGACTCCGAGCCGGTCAGGTCCTCCAGCTCACCGACGTGCCGGTACGGCAGCACCATCAGGTGCCCGGGGTTGTACGGGTGCAGGTTGAGCAGCGCGAATACCTCCGCGCCGCGGGCGACGACGAGATTGTCGGCGTCCGGGTCGGTGGAGTCCTCGAGCGACTCCCCCCGGGCGATCCGGCAGAACGGACAGCCCGGGTCGGTGGTGCCCTTGATGTAGGCCAGCCGGTGCGGGGTCCACAGCCGGGCGAACCCGTCGGGTGTCCCGACACCCTCCTGCGGGACCCACTCCTGCTCCATGAGCCGATCCTAGGCGCCGGTGCCGAAGCTCTCCGCGGTCGGCGAGACGTTCGTCCGCGACGCGACCCAGGACGCGATCTGCTCGACCGCCTCGTCGACCGGCACGCCGTTGCGCTGCGACCCGTCGCGGAACCGGAAGCTGACCGCGCCGGACTCCTCGTCGCGGGCGCCGGCCAGCAGCAGGAACGGCACCTTCTGCAGGGTGTGCGTGCGGATCTTCTTCTGCATGCGGTCGTCACCGGCGTCGACGTCGATCCGGATGCCCTTGCGCCGCAGTCGGGCCGCGATGTCGCGGACGTAGTCCTCCTGGCCGTCGGTGACCGGGATGCCGACCACCTGCACCGGCGCCAGCCAGGCCGGGAACGCGCCCGCGTAGTGCTCGGTCAGCACGCCGAAGAACCGCTCGATCGACCCGAACAGCGCGCGGTGGATCATCACCGGGCGCTGCCGCGAGCCGTCCGGCGCGGTGTACTCCAGCTCGAAGCGGTCCGGCAGCATCAGGTCGACCTGGATGGTGGACATCTGCCAGTAGCGGCCGATCGCGTCGCGCGCCTGCACCGAGATCTTCGGCGCGTAGAACGCGGCGCCGCCCGGGTCGTCCCGCAGCTCCAGGCCGAAGCTCTCGGCCGCGGTTCGCAGCGCCTCGGTCGCCTCGGCCCACGACGCGTCGTCGCCGATGGACTTCTCCGGGTTGCGGGTGGAGAGCTCGAGGTAGAAGTCGTCGAGGCCGTAGTCGCGCAGCAGGTCCAGCACGAACTGGAGCAGGCTGCGGATCTCGTCGCCCATCTGCTCGCGGGTGCAGTAGATGTGCGCGTCGTCCTGGGTGAAGCCGCGGGCCCGGGTGAGGCCGTGCACGACGCCGGACTTCTCGTACCGGTAGACGGTGCCGAACTCGAACAGCCGCAGCGGCAGCTCGCGGTACGAGCGCCCGCGCGACCGGTAGATCAGGTTGTGCATCGGGCAGTTCATCGGCTTGAGGTAGTAGTCGACGGCCGGCCGCCGCAGCTCGCCGTCGGCGGTGTACTCCGCGTCGAGCTGCATGGGCGGGTACATGCCCTCGGCATACCACTGCAGGTGCCCGGACAGCTCGAACAGCTGGCCCTTGGTGGCGTGCGGCGAGTAGACGAACTCGTAGCCGGCCTCGGCGTGCCGCTCGCGCGACAGGTCCTCCAGCTCCTTGCGGACGATCCCGCCCTTCGGGTGGAACACCGCCAGCCCGGAGCCGATCTCGTCCGGGAAGCTGAACAGGTCCAGTTCGGTGCCGAGCCTGCGGTGGTCGCGGCGCTCGGCCTCGGCGATCCGCTCCAGGTAGGCGTCCAGCGCCTCCTGCGACTCCCAGGCGGTGCCGTAGATCCGCTGCAGCTGGGCGTTGTTCTGGTCGCCGCGCCAGTACGCGGCGGCGCTGCGGGTCAGCGTGAACGCCGGGATGAACTTCGTGGTCGGCAGGTGCGGGCCGCGGCACAGGTCGGACCAGACGGTGTCGCCGGTGTGCGCGTGCACGTTGTCGTAGATCGTCAGCTCACCGGAGCCGTCGACCTCCATGACCTCGGCGTCGCTGTTGCCCTTGAGTTCGACCAGCTCCAGCTTGTACGGCTCGTCGGCCAACTCGGCGCGGGCCTCGTCCCGGTCGGCGAACCGGCGCCGGGAGAACCGCTGACCGGACTTGACGATCTTCTTCATCGCCGACTCGATCTTCTTCAGATCCTCGGGTGTGAACGGGGCCTCGACGTCGAAGTCGTAGTAGAAGCCGTCGGTGATCGGCGGGCCGATGCCCAGCTTCGCCTTCGGGAACAGCTGCTGGACGGCCTGGGCCAGGACGTGCGCCGCCGAGTGCCGGATGACACTGCGGCCCTCCTCGGTGTTCGCGCCCACCGCGACGACCTCGGTGTCGGCCTCGGGGGCCCAGGCCAGGTCGCGCAGGTTCCCCTCGGTGTCCCGGACGACGACGATCGCCTCGGGACCGCTGGTCGGCAGGCCCCCCTCCCGGACGCGCGCGCCGGCGGTCGTCCCGGCCGGCACCCGGATCGGGGCGGACGCGGGCGGGGCGGGCGGTGCGGACACGGTGCGGCCTCCAGGGCGGTCACGATCGGATGGGGCTCCACGTGGAGCGTCGTCGATGCTAGTAGCAGCCCGCGAACCGGTTTCGGGCGCCGCACCCGTCGAACGGCCGCTCCGCCGGGAAGACCGGCGGCGACCCCCGTGTTGCACCTCCCGTGGTCCCTCTCTCCGTCCTCGACCTGGTCCCCGTCGCCGAGGGCTCGTCGGCGTCCGACGCGCTGGCGCACAGCACGCGGCTGGTCAAGCGGGCCGACGAGCTCGGTTTCACCCGCTACTGGGTGGCCGAGCACCACGCCATGCCGGGCATCGCGAGCTCGTCGCCGCCGGTGCTCATCGCGCACCTCGCCGGCGCGTCGGAGCGGATCCGGGTCGGGTCCGGCGGCGTGATGCTGCCGAACCACCGGCCGCTCGTCGTCGCCGAGCAGTTCGGGACACTCGAGGCGCTGCACCCGGACCGGATCGACCTCGGCATCGGCCGCGCGCCGGGCACCGACCCGCGCACCGCGGCCGCCCTGCGCGGGATCTCCGCGGCACAGCTGCACGCCCCCGACGACTTCCCGGACCAGCTGGTCGAGCTCGCGTCCTACTTCCGCGGCGACGCCGACGTGCTCGCCGTCCCGGCGGCCGGGAACGCGCCGTCGCTCTGGCTGCTGGGCTCCTCGGACTACTCGGCGAAGGTCGCCGGGATGCTGGGACTGCCGTTCGCGTTCGCCCACCACTTCAGCAGCCGCAACACGCTGCCGGCGCTGCAGGTCTACCGGGACCGGTTCCGGCCGTCGGCGACGCTCGCCGAGCCCTACTCGATGCTCGCGGCGAGCGTGTTCTGCGCCGACACCGACGACGCGGCGCGCGAGCTCGCGCTCCCGGCGGCGCTGCAGTTCCTGCACCTGCGGCTGGGGAACCCGCGCCCGCTGCCCGGCCCGGCGGAGGTCGCCGCGTTCGAGTGGACCGACCAGGCCCGCGCGTTCGTCGCGGAACGCCAGGCCGACCAGATCATCGGCGCCCCGGACACAGTCCGGGCCGGCGTCGAGGATCTGGTGGCGCGCACCGGCGTGGACGAGCTGATGGTGACGACGTCGACCTTCCGCGGCGAGGACCGGCTGCGCTCCTTCGAGCTGCTGGCCGGGGTGCTCGGCACGGCGTCGTCCACCGCTGCGGCATGATCATCGGATGAGCAGCAGCACGGCGGAGCGCTTCCGCACCGCGATCGAGGCCGGCGATCCGGACGCGGCCGTGGAACTCTGCACCGACGACGTCGTGTTCCGCTCCCCCGTCGTCCACCGCGCGTACCACGGTCGCGAACCGCTCCGCGCGATCCTCGCCGCGGTGCTGACCGTGTTCGCCGAGTTCCGCTACGTCGCGGAGTTCACCGGCGACGACGGCCACGTCCTCGAGTTCACCGCCCTGGTCGGCGACCGCGAGGTGCAGGGCATCGACCTGCTCCGGACCGACACCGGCGGACGGGTGCGCGAGCTGACCGTGATGGTCCGTCCGCTGTCGGCGGCCGAGGCCCTGCAGGACCGGATGGCCGTGCTGCTCGGCGGCTGAACGGCCCCGTCCGGCGCGGCGCAGGGATGCAGCGGCCGGGCCCGGCCGTCGTTCGGCGCCGGCGGCCCGCCGCACGGCCCGTGCCCGACGGCACCCGGCCCGTCCGGCTCCCGGTGTGCTGCGCGTCGTCGCACCCAGGTACCCGCTGCTCGACGGGACGGATCATCCGGCCGTGTCCGCCGACCGGCCGAGGCAGGATGGGACGAGCGGCGGATGCTCCCCGGCCGGAACGGTCACGCACCGACGCACGACCCCCGTGACGTGCCGACATTCGAGTGATGTCGATCAGATCGGCACAACGCAACGCTCCGGTAACTCGTTGGCCGGACGAGCGCGCACCATGACGGAGCCCGACCGTACGGCGGGCTCCCCGACGAACGGACCGTGAGAGGAGAGGCGGTTGACCGCAGGCCCGCCCCCGCCCCCGCGGTCCCGGCGCTCCGTCGACCTGGCCGATCCGTACGACCCCGACCACCCGGGCCGGGGCCTCCGCACCGCCGAACGCGCCGCCGAACGCGCCGCCGAAGGCGCCGGTGGCCGCCACGGCAGCGACGAGATCGCCCGCCCGGGCTCCGGCCGGTCGCCGCGGCACGGCGAGGGTGCCGCCCCGCGGGGCCGGCACGACTCCGGCGAGCACGCCCGGCCGGGACACGGCTCCGGTGGCGTCCCCCGGCACGGCCGGCCGGCCCCGGAGGGCGACCCCTCCTTCCGCGACGCCGGCCGCACGCCCGACGGGCTCGCCCCGCAGCAGCCCGGGCCGGCACCGTCGCAGCGCGCCGCGGCGGGGTGGGAGGACCGTCCCGGGGCGGCACCGGAGGACCGTCCGGCACCGCAGCGGCCGGCGGCGCCGCGGCAGCCGGGCGCGGCCACCACCCCGGCCGGAACCGCCGGCCAGGGCGGACCCGCCGGACACGCCGGAACCGCGGGTCCGGCCGGACCTGCCGGGCCGGTGCGACACCCGGACCCGGCGCCCGCGCCCGGCGGCCCGCAGCGCCCGGGTTCTTCTCCGGCCCCCGTCGCGAACGGCCGGAGCGCACCGGGGACCGAGAGCCCGACCAGGGTCGGGCTCCGCGTCCGTGGCGGCACCGTGCCGCGCGGGCCCGGTGCCGGTGCACCGCCCGCCGGGCCGGGCCGCTCCCCCGTCCCCGGCGGGCCGCCCGCCGCCGGGCGCCCCTCCGGTGGACCGGCGCCGGCCCCGGGAACCGGCGACCGCGGCCCGGCCGGACCCCCGGCCACCGGCCGGCCCCCGGCGGCCCCCGCGGTACCGGCAGCCCCGGCGGCTCCCGCAGCCCCGGTGGCTCCCGCAGGTCGCACCGGCCGCGCGGGCACCGCAGGCCGTGCTGCACCGGCAGGCCCTGCTGCACCGGCAGGCCCGGCCACCCCCGCAACCCATGCAGCCCCCGCACCGCCGGCCCGGCCTGCCGGGTCCCGCCCCACCGCGCACCCGGCGGGCCGCACCCCCGCCGCCCCCGCGCCCCGGACCGACGACGCCGCGGCGACCGGGCCGCGCGGCACCCCCGCACCGTCCCCGGCCGGTCCGGGGCCGGGGTCCGGTCCGGCCCCCGGTGGCGACCGGCCCGGTGCCGCGACGCCGCTGGATCCCTCCGGCACCGTCCCCGCCGCCGCGCAGGGCGCCCGGGACACCCCGGAGCGCGCCGCGGCGCCCCGGAGCGGCCGGCGCCGCCGCCCCGAACCGGCGACCGGGCAGCCGGCCGCCGCTGCC
Source organism: Pseudonocardia sp. NPDC046786 (assembly GCF_040645415.1). Lineage (NCBI taxonomy): Bacteria > Bacillati > Actinomycetota > Actinomycetes > Pseudonocardiales > Pseudonocardiaceae > Pseudonocardia > Pseudonocardia sp. NPDC046786. Next base: position 13,712 of record NZ_JBEYYF010000043.1, read on the forward strand.
AGGGCCGGCACCACCGCGCTCGCTGCACCCGACAGCCGCACCACGGCGGCCGCCGCACCCGGGGACAGCGGCAGCACAGCGCTCAGCGCACCCGGCGACAGTGGCGCGACCGCGCTCACCGCAGCACCCCGCCGGCGCCGCCGGGCCGAACCGGAGCGTCCGCTGGACCGGCTGGTCGCGCTGGTCGGACCCGGGATCGGCACCGTCCGCCGCCGGCTCGGCATCCTCGACGCCGACGCGAAGGCCGCGCTCACCCCGCAGCAGCGGACGGCGCGCCGCCGCAAGCAGGTGCGCTACTCGCTGGTCGGCGGGGCGGCGTCGATCGTGCTGCTGCCGCTGCTGCTGCTCGGCATCGGCTGGCTGATCTTCCCGATCCCCAGCCCGGACGACGCCGTCAACAACCAGATCGCGACCGTGTCCTACACCGACGGCGAGCAGCTCGCCCGGCTGGTCCCCGAGCAGGGCAACCGGATCAAGGTGTCGATGGACGCGATCCCGGTGCACGTGCGCGAGGCCGTGCTCGCGGCCGAGGACCGGACGTTCTACTCGAACCCCGGCTTCGACATCACCGGGATCCTGCGCGCCGTCGTCAACCAGCTCACCGGCGGCGCGGGCGGCGGCTCGACGATCACCCAGCAGTACGTCAAGAACACCCTGGTCGGCAACGACGCGACGTACTGGCGCAAGTACAAGGAACTGATCGTCTCGCTGAAGGTCTCCGGGCAGAAGTCGAAGGACGAGATCCTCAACGACTACCTGAACGCGATCTACTTCGGGCGCGGCGCGTACGGCATCGAGTCCGCCAGCCTCGCCTACTACGGCAAGCCCGCCGCCGATCTCACCCCGAGCGAGGGTGCGCTGCTGGCCGGGATCATCCAGTCACCGTCCAACTGGGACCCGGCGAACGCGCCGGACCGGGCCCGGCAACGCTGGGCGTTCGTGCTGGACGGCATGTCCCAGCAGGGCTGGATCTCCCGGGAGGACCGGGACGACGCGCTTTTCCCGGCGACGATCCCGCCGGAGAACACCTCGCGGTCGTCGTCACTGACCGACGAGCGCGGGCACATCCTCAACGCGGTCCGGTCCGAGCTGGGATCGCTGGGCATCTCCGAGCAGGCGTTCGCGCAGGGCGGCCTGCAGGTCACCACGACCGTCGACCCGCAGCGCCAGCAGCAGCTCACCGACGCGGTGCGCGCCGAGATGGAGGGCCAGCCCGAGGAGCTGCGCACCGGCGCCGTCGCGATCGACCCGCGGACCGGCGGGATCGTCGCCTACTACGGCGGGGAGAACGGCACCGGTCTCGACTACGCGCGCGTGCTCAAGCAGCCCGGCTCGACGTTCAAGCCGTTCGCCGTGCTCGCCGGCCTGCTGGAGGACCCGCCGATCGGCCTGGGCACCGAGTTCGACGGCTCCGAGCGGCCCGGCCTGCGCAATGCGGAGGGCGCGAACTGCCCCACCTGCGACCTCAAACAGGCGATGACGATCTCCAACAACGTCGTCTTCACCAAGCTCGCCGCCCAGGTCGGGCCGCAGAAGGTCGCCGACGCGGCCCGGCTGGCCGGGATCACCGCGTCCCTGGACAACCCGGACGCGCGGCTCCCGCTGGGGAACAAGGAGGTCACCCCGGTCCAGCTCGCGTCGGCGTACGCGACGATCGCCGCCGGCGGGGTCTGGCACGCGCCGCACCTGGTCTCCAAGGTCGTCGACTCGGAGGGCCGGGTGCTCTACGAGTACTCCCCCGGCGAGGGCGAGCAACGGTTCCCCGAGCAGGTCGCCCGCAACGTCACCGAGACGATGCTGAACGTCCTGCCCAACGACGGCCTGCAGCTGCCCCGCGGCCAGGAGGCGGCCGGCAAGACCGGCACCGTCCAGTCCCGCTTCGAGGGCCAGAACAACGACGCCTGGTTCGCCGGGTTCACCCCCGGGCTGGCCACCTCGGTCTGGGTCGGGACCGACCGCAACGACCCCATCCGGGACGCCTCCGGCACCCCGATCAGCGGCAAGGACCTGCCCGGCGACATGTGGCAGGAGTTCATGTCCGGCGCGGTCCGCACCGGCGAGGTCGCCGAGTTCCCGACGTTCCGCGCGATCGGGCGGCCGCCGTCGACGCTCGGCCCGAACGAGCCGGCCGAGACGCCGGAGCCGACCCCGGCGAGCAGTGCGCCCCCGACCCCCACGCCGCCGCCGGAGGAGCAGCTCCCCCCGCCGCCCGAGGAGCTGCCCGAGCCGCCGCCGGAACAGGACCAGCCGGCCGTCACCCCGGAGCCGGGCGCCGAGCCGTTGCTCGGCCCGTCCGACGCCCAGCCCGGCGAGGACGCCGGCCGCGCCCCGGAACCCACCGTCGGCTGACCCGGCGCCGGGCCGCTGCCTCGCCCGACGGAACCTGCCCGCGGCGGCGTCACCGGGCTACCGTGGAGACCGTGACCGGAGCGCGCCATTACGAGGTGGTGGCCTGGCGGGCGGACCGCAGGCTCACCCTCTACGTGCCCGGGATCGAGGCGTCGACCACGGTCGACGATCCGCGCGCCGCCGAGGACGCGGTCCGTGACCTGATCGCCGACCTGACCGGCACCGACCGCGGCGACATCACCTGCGACATCCGGCTCGGCCGGCCCTGGCGCTCCGGGATCTGAGCCGGCTCAGCGCGCCGCCGGCGGGACCAGGATCCCGGCCGCGACCTCCTGCACCGCCGCGGTGAGCGCGTCCAGCACGGTGGTGCTCAGCTTCCAGTGCTGCCAGTAGAGCGGCACGTCGAGATACCGCTGCGCGTCCAGCAGCACGATCCGGCCGCGGTCGGCGGACGCGCGGGCCGGGACGTCGGTGAACATCCCCCAGCCGAGCCCGGCCCGGATGGCGTCGTGGTAGCCGTCGGCGGCGGGCACCCGGTGCGCCGTCCCGGTGCACGGCCGGTGCGTGAGCTGCCGGACGAAGCGGGTCTGCAGGCGGTCCTTCGTCCCGAAGTCGACCCGCGGTGCGAGCGGGAACGCCTCGGCCGGGTCGCGCCCGGCGAACCAGCGGTCATACACCGCGCGGGCGGCGACCGGCCGGTAGCGGGTCGCCCCGATCGGCTGCACCGCGCAGCCCTGGACCGCCGCGGCCGACGTCGTCACCGCCCCGACCACGGCGCCCTCGCGCAGCAGCGCCGCGGTGTGCTCCTCGTCGTCGATGTGCAGGTCCAGGCGCACCCCGTGGCGCTGCGCGAGCGGCACGACGGCGCGCAGGAACCAGTGCGTGACCGAGTCCGCGTTCACCGCGATCGGCAGGTGCACCGTCCCGGCCGGATCGTGCCCACCGAGATCGCGCGCCACCTCGCCCTCCAGCAGGGCGACCTGCCGGGCCAGCCGGAGCAGCGTCCGGCCCGCCTCGGTGGCGGTGCACGGCCGGGACCGGCGGACCAGGATCTGCCGGGCCTGCCGTTCCAGCGCCTTGATCCGCTGGGACACCGCGGACGGGGTGATCGCCAGCCGCTCGGCCGCCGCCTCGAAGCTGCCCTGCTCGACGACCGCGCTCAGGGTGGCCAGCCGGTCCCGGTCGTACATGAAGCAATTCTAAGCTTCATGACCGAACATGAACTGCTGCGCTGATCCGCAGGTACCCGGCCTAGCGTCCGGACCGTGAGCGTGGTGGTGGGGTTCGGGACCGGGTTGTCACTGATCGCGGCGATCGGGGCGCAGAACGCGTTCGTGCTGCGCCAGGGGCTGCGCCGGGAACACGTGCCGGCCGTGGTCTCGTTCTGCGTGCTGGCCGATCTGCTGCTGGTGACGGCGGCCGTCGCCGGCGTCGGGCTGGTGCTCGGCGAGGTGCCGGGGCTGGCCGAGGCGGTGCGCTGGGGCGGGGTGGCCTACCTGGCCGGTTACGGGCTGCTGGCGCTGCGCCGGGCGCTGCGGCCGGGCGTCCTCACCACCGACCGGACGGGCGCGGCCCGGCCGCTGGCGCCGGTGCTGGGCACCGCCGCCGCGCTGACCTTCCTGAACCCGCACATGCTGCTGGACCTGCTCGTCCTCGGGTCGCTGGCCGCCGCGCACGGGGACGGCCGGTGGGCGTTCGCCGCCGGGGTCGTCGCGGCCAGCCTGCTCTGGTTCGCCGGCCTCGGCTTCGGCGCGTCCCGGCTGGCCGGGCTGTTCGCCCGGCCGTCCGCCTGGCGGGTGCTCGACGGCGCCGTCGCCGTGGTGATGCTGGGGCTCGCCGCCGGTCTCGCACTCGTCTGAGACCCGCGGTCGCGGTCGGCGCCGCGCCGTCGCCGCGCCCGGGTGGGCCGGTTCCGGACGCCGGGCCGCGCGCGACGCCATGGCCGTCCACCCGCAGCAGCTGCCGGAGCAGCCGCGACCCTGGCACGATGCCGTCATGGACGGGGAGTACCGGCCGGCGCGACCGCCGGCCGCGCTGCGTCCCTTCGTGCTGCGCTACCTCGGCTACCGGGAGGAGTCCGCGGCGCCGGTGCAGCGGCGGCAGGCGCCCGCCGCGGGCATCGCGCTCGTCATCGGGTTCCATCCGCTGGAGCTGTCCGGCCCGGCCGTCGGCAGGACGACGACTGCCGCGTTCGTCGGTGGGCTCGGCGACAGCTGGGTGCTGACCCGGTTCACCGGACCGCAGGCCGGGGTCCAGGTCGATCTGACCCCGATCGGGCTCTACACCCTGCTCGGCGGCCGGGCCCTGCCGAACGGCGCGGTCCCCGCACTGGACGAGCTGGCCGATCCGGTGCTGTCCGCGCTGCCCGAGCGGCTCGCCGCCGCACCGGACTGGCCGGCGCGCTTCGCGCTGGTCGACGAGGTGCTGGCCGGGCGGCTGCTGGACGTGCGGGCCCGCCGACCGGCGCCGGAGGTGGTGCACTCCTGGCACCGGCTCGCCGCCACCGGCGGGCGGGTCCCGGTGTCCGCGCTGGCCGCCGAGACCGGCTGGAGCCGCAGGCACCTGCAGTCCCGGTTCTCCACCCAGATCGGGATCGGCCCGCGCACCGCGGGCCGGGTGCTGCGCTTCACGCGGGCGTCCGGGCTGGTCTCGGGCAGCCGGGTGCCGCTGGCCGAGATCGCCGCGACCTGCGGCTACGTCGACCAGGCGCACCTGAGCCGGGAGTTCCGCGCGCTCGCCGGTGTCACCCCCGGCGGGTTCCGCGCCGAGTGGGCCGGGTTCCCGTTCGTACAAGACGGGCTCCCGGCCGCCGAGCAGGATCGGACAGCATGAGCATCCACACCACACTCCGCTACGACGACCCGCGTGCCGCGATCGACTTCCTCACCTCCGCGCTCGGCTTCCGTGAACTGAACGCGCACGCCGGCGACGGCGGCGTGATCGCACACGCCGAGCTGGCCTGGGACGACGGCGACGACACCGCGGTGCTCGCGCTCGGCGCCCGCCGCGGCGTCGACGACCGGTTCGACACCGGACGCGCCGTCCTCTACCTGACCTGCGACGACCCGGACGCCCTGCACGCCAGGGCGGTCGCCGCCGGGGCCCGGGTGGTGATGGAACCGGTCGACCAGGACTACGGGTCGCGCGAGTTCGCGGTGGCCGATCCGGAGGGCAACGTCTGGTCGGTGGGGACGTACCGGATGACCGGATGACGGCCCGGCACCCCGATCCCGCCGATCCGCTGCCCTGGCTGCGGGAGATCTGCCTGTCGCTGCCCGAGGTCACCGAGAAGATCAGCCACGGGTCGCCGTCCTGGTTCGTGAAGCGGATGTTCGTCAGCTACGCCGAGCACCATCACGGGCACCCGCACATCGCGTTCTGGTGCGCCGCGCCGCCGGGGGTGCAGGAGGAGCTGGTCGCCGAGGACCCGGCCCGGTTCTTCCGGCCGGCCTACGTCGGGCACCGGGGCTGGCTCGGGGTGGTGCTCGACGGGACCGGCGAGCGGGCCGCCGAGCGCGACGAGATCACCGAGATCGTCACCGACGCCTACCGCCAGGTCGCGCCGAAACGCCTCGCCGGGGCCTGAGCCCCCGCCCCGGCCACTCCCCGCGCACCCCACCGCCTCCATCAGCCGCACGGGGTCGACCCGTTCGCACGGGATCGGATCCCGTGCGAACGCGACGAACCCGCGCGAATTCGGGGTGGGCTCAGGTACCGGGGGCGGGGGTGGGGGCGGCGATCGTGGGTGCGGGCGGCGGTGCTTCGGCGGTGGGCTGGGGGCGGCGGGTCCGCAGCGTCGCCAGCAGGCCGCGGCCGGGCCGCTCGGCGAGCGCAGCGGTGAACCGGTCGAGGAAGATCGCCAGGATCACCACGGCGAGCCCGCCCTCGACGCCCGCGGCGATGTCGAGCTGGGTCACCGCGCTCACCACGACCGTCCCCAGACCGTCGGCACCGGCCAGCCCGGCGACCACCACCATCGACAGCGCCAGCATGATCACCTGGTTGATCCCGGCCATGATCGAGGGCAGCGCCATCGGCAGCTGCACCTCGCGCAGGATCTGCCGCGGGTGCGCGCCGAACGCGTGCGCCGCCTCCACGACCTCCGGATCGACGCCGCGGATCCCCAGCTCGGTGAGCCGGACCGCGGGCGGAATGGAGAAGATCGTCGTCGCGACCACGCCGGGCACCACGCCGATACCGAAGAAGAACACCGCCGGGATCAGGTAGACGAACACCGGCGTCGTCTGCATCAGGTCCAGCAGCGGGCGCAGGGCGGCACCGACGGACCGGCTGCGGGCGGCCCAGATCCCCAGCGGCACCCCGACCGCCGTCGCGATCAGCGCGGCGACCAGCACCACGCCGAGCGTCTCCATGGTCTCCTGCCACAGGTCGAACGCGTCGATCAGGGCGAACCCGAGCAGCGTGAACACGGCCAGGCCCCAGCCGCGCACCAACAGCGCGGCGACGGTCAGCAACACCAGCCAGACCCACCACGGCGGGCCGGCGAAGACCGCCGTCAGCGCCTCGACGACCACGGTGACGACCGCGCTGATCCCGTCCAGCAGGGCCGGGATCGCCGAGAGCAGCCACAGCACGAACGCCTCGACGTAGCTCCCGAGCTCGATCCTGGGCATCAGCGGCTCCCGTTCCGGTCGGGCAGGGTGGACAGCGCGGCCAGCACGGCGCCGCGCGGCACGACGCCGCGCAACCGGCCGTCCTGCACGACCGCCAGCGGGACCGGATTGCGGCCGACGTCCTGCAGCAGGTCGATCAGCGGCCGGTCGGGCTCGGTCGTGCGGTACTCCGCGACCAGCGCGGACTCCTCGATCGAGTCGGCGCCGCGACCGGCGGCGTGCCCCAGCCGGTCGTCCCGGATCACGCCGAGGATGCGGTCGTCGTCGTCGACGACGTAGGCGCCGGTCGCCTCGGCCTGCCCGAGCCGCACCAGCACATCGGCCGGCCGCTCGGCGAGCCGCACCGTGATTCGCGGCTCCCGGATGACGTCCGCGGCGGTCAGCACCCGGCTGCGGTCGACGTCGGAGACGAACTCGGCGACGTAGTCGTCGGCCGGGGACTCCAGGATCTCCGGCCCGGTCCCGACCTGGACCAGCAGGCCGTCCTTGAGCAGCAGGATCCGGTCGCCGAGCAGCATCGCCTCGTTGAGGTCGTGAGTGATGAACACGATCGTCTTGCGCAGCTCCCGCTGCAGCCGGACCAGCAGCTGCTGCATGTCCCGGCGGATCAGCGGGTCCAGCGCGGAGTACGGCTCGTCCATCAGCAGCACATCGGTGTCGGCGGCCAGCGCCCGCGCCAGCCCGACCCGCTGCTGCATCCCCCCGGACAGCTGGCCGGGATAGGCGTCGGCGCGCTCGGCCAGGCCGACCTGCTCCAGCGCCCACTCGGCCTTCTCCCGGCGCTGCGCGGCGGCGGTCCCGCGGATCTGCAGGCCGTACTCGGCGTTCTGCCGGACGGTGCGGTGCGGCAGCAGCGCGAAGTGCTGGAACACCATCGCGATCCGGTTGTTACGCAGGGTCCGCAGGTCGGCGTCGCCGAGCGACCCGAGATCGCGCCCGTCGATCCCGATCGTCCCCGACGTCGGCTCGATCAGCCGGTTCAGCAGCCGGACCAGGGTCGACTTCCCGGACCCGGACAGCCCCATGATCACGAACAGCTCGCCGGCGGCGATGTCGAACGACACGTCGTGCACGGCCAGGGTGGCGCCGGTGCGTCGCTGGATCTCGCTGCGGCCCACCCCGTCCCCGGCCAGTGCGACGGCGTCGTCGATCTCCTTGGCGGCGCCGAACACCTTCGTCAGATTCCGGACCTCGATCATCGTGCTCACGGTGCACCCACCCATTCCCGGACCCGGTCGGGGTTGGCGGCCACGTACTCGCGGGCCACCATCTCGACGTCCTCGTTGCCGACGTCCACCCGCTGCAGCATCTGCTCGACGTCGGCCAGCGGCAGCTCGAAGCGCCCGAGCAGTTCCGCGAACCGCGGGGCGGCCGTCGTCAGGTCACCGGCGGCGGCGGTCCACGCCGAGTAGGCCGGCATCGCGCAGGCCCCGTCGCCGGTGGTGAAGCAGTCGTCGCGAGCCGGGTTCGGCTCCTCCAGCCTGGTCAGCTCGATCTCCTCGAAGACGTAGTGCGGCCGGTAGAGGTAGACCAGGATCGGCGTCCCGCGTTCCGCGGCCCGGCGCAGCTCGGCGATCTGCGCGGCCTCGCTGGAGGTGATCTGCTCCAGGTCCAGGCCGTAGCCGGCGAGCCGCTTCGCGTTCTGCTCGGTGGTGAGGAAGCTCGGATCGGAGTCGACCAGCCGGTTGTCCAGCGCAGCCGCGTAGTCGTTGAGCTGGGTGACGCTGCGCAGCCCCTCGAGCGGCTGCCCGGGGCCGAGCATCGCGGTGGGGACGTACCAGCCCTGCTCGGCGCCGTCGTAGGTCGGGTGTACCAGCCCGATCCGGGGCTCCGCCTTCGCGGCGAGCTCGGACTGGTTGGGCATCGCGACCTCGGTGAGCACGTCGACATCGCCGCGCTGGGCGCCGGCCCACGCCGTTGCGGGCCCGACCTGGATGGTCTTCAGCTCCCCCACGCCGAGATCCGGGTGAGCGGCGACGACCTCGGCCAGGATCGCGTTGGTCAGCTTCGCGGCGCTCCACGGGAACTGGGCGAGCCGCACCGTCTGCCCGTCGGTCGCGCCGGCGCAGCCGGTGACGGTCGCGAGCACCGCGACCAGCGCGACGACCAGGCGTGTGATCCGGCCGGACGGTCGGACGGGATGCTGCCGGACGACGGACACGGCGGAACCTTGCAGCACCGCACGATCACCCGCAACCGGACACACCCGGCTCCGCCCACGGGTGTCCGGCCCCCCTCGCCCGGATCCGCACGGGTTTCTCGCGTTCGCACGGGATCGGATCCCGTGCGAACGCGACGAACCGGCGCGAACAGCGGTCGCGCAGCACCTAGCATGATCGATCGTGCCCGCGACGACGCTGCTGGAACTCGACGGCCTCCGCTACGAGTTCGACGACGTGCCCGGTTCCCCCGATCTCGCGCCGCTGCTGTTCCTGCACGAGGGCCTCGGCTCGGTCGGCCTGTGGCGCGGATTCCACCGGCGGATGGCGGCGGAGAGCGGCCGGCGCACCGTCGCCTACTCGCGGCTCGGGCACGGCCGTTCGGACCGGCCGCGCACCCCGCGCACGACGTCGTTCATGGCGGAGGAGGCGGCCGTCGTCGTCCCGGCGCTGTGCTCGGCGCTGGACCTGCGCCGTCCGGTCCTTCTCGGGCACTCCGACGGCGGGACGATCGCGCTGCTGACCGCGGCCCGGCTCGACGTGTCCGGGGTGGTCGTGCTGGCCCCGCACGTGCTGGTCGAGGACTTCGCGCTGGCCGAGATCCGGGCCGCGCGGACCGCGTTCGAGCAGGGTGACCTGCGCAGCCGGATGGCCCGCCACCACGACGACCCGGACGCCGCCTTCCGCGGCTGGAACGACATGTGGCTGGCCGAGGAGTTCCGGGCCTGGGACGTCCGGGACGAGCTCTGCGCGATCACCGCACCGGTGCTCGGGATCCAGGGCCACGACGACCCGTACGGCAGCATCGTGCACGTCCGCAGCGTCGCGGAGCGGGCGGCGGGCCCGGTCACCGTGACCGAGCTGCCGTGCCGGCACTCACCGCACCTGGAGCTGCCGGACGAGACCGCCGCCGCGATCACCGGCTTCCTCGCCGACCTCCGGTGACCGGCCGCGCACTCCTCAGTGTGCGCCCCACCCCGTCCAGCGCCCCGGGACCAGCACGAGCACGTCCCCGTCCGGCGGCTCGGCCGCGTACGGCGGGTACTTCGCCACCAGCGCCGCGATCGCCCGCCGGTACAGCTCGCCGTCGGTGTGCAGCTCGGCGACGGCGTCGACCCGGACCCACCACAGCTGCGACCAGTCGTCGTCGTAGTGATCGGCGAGCAGACCCACCCGCGGATCGGCGGCGACGTCGCGCAACCGGGCCAGCCGGGTGTGCCGCTTCGCCTTGACCCGATCCACCGCGGACACCACCATGCCGTCGACCAGCGCGAACGTGATGGGCACCAGTCTCGGGGTGCCGTCGGTGTGCCGGATCGTGGCGAGCCGGGCGACCCGGGCGGAGCCGAGCAGCTCGGCGGCGGCGGACTGCGACAGTGCGGGCATCGCCGGTCAGTCTGGCCGCCCGGGAACAGCACCGCTACCCTGATTGTTGAGCGTGCAACCACCGCCGAATCCGGGAGGATCCGATGCCCGCCGTCACCGTCACCGACGTCAGCACGCTGCCCCGCGTCCCCGAGCCGGGCCCGACCGACCTCGACCGCGGCGTCCGCTCGGTCACCACCGCACCGAAGGGCTACGAGGGCGAGGGCTTCCCGGTCCGCCGCGCGTTCGCCGGCGTCGACCTGCGCGATCTCGATCCGTTCCTGCACATGGACCAGATGGGCGAGGTCGAGTACGCGCCGGGCGAGCCGAAGGGCACCTCCTGGCACCCGCACCGCGGCTTCGAGACGGTCACCTACATCATCGACGGGACCTTCGAGCACGGCGACTCGCACGGCGGCGGCGGCACCATCACCGACGGCGACACCCAGTGGATGACGGCCGGCTCCGGGCTGCTGCACATCGAGCGCCCGCCGGAGGCGCTGGTCCGCACCGGCGGGCTGTTCCACGGCCTGCAGCTGTGGGTGAACCTCCCCGAGCAGGACAAGTGGCTGCCGCCGAAGTACCAGGACCTGCGCGGCGGCGAGTCCGCACTGGTCGCGAGCGCGGACGGCGGCACGCTGCTGCGGGTGATCGCCGGCGACGTCGCCGGGGTCTCCGGGCCGGGCGCGACGCACACCCCGATGGCGATGGTGCACGCGACCGTCTCCCCCGGCGGCGAGCTGCGGCTGCCCTGGCCGCGCCCGTTCAACGCGCTCGTCTACGTCCTGGGCGGCTCCGGCACGGTCGGCGCCGACCGGCGGCCGATCCGCACCGGCCAGCTCGCGGTGTTCGGCCCCGGCGACACGATTGCCGTGGGCGGCACCGTCTCCCAGGAGTCCCGGCATCCGGCGTTCGACGTCGTGGTGCTCGGCGGGCTGCCGATCCGGGAGCCGATCGCCTGGGCCGGCCCGTTCGTGATGAACACCGAGGCCGAGGTGCGCCAGGCGTTCGAGGACTACCAGCGCGGACGGCTCGGCGTCGTCCCGTCCGACTACGTGCCGCACGGCTCGCTGCCCGGCTCCTTCAGCTAGTTCAACTTCCGGGTTGAATACGGGCCGGTTCTCCGCTAGCTTCTTGCTCAACCGAAAGGTTGAGCAAGGAGGGGACGTGGAGGACCGGCTCTCGAAGGTGTTCGCCGCACTGGCGGATCCGCTGCGCCGCGACATGGTGGCCCGGCTGGCCGCCGACGACGCGACGGTCAACGAGCTCGCCGAGCCCTACGACGTCTCCCTGCAGGCCGTGTCGAAGCACATCAAGGTGCTCCAGGACGCGGGGCTGGTCCGGCGCAGCCGGGAGGCCCAGCGGCGTCCGGTGCACCTCGAGGCAGAGGTGTTCGACCTGATGACGGCCTGGATCGAGCGGTACCGGCAGCAGGTCGAGCAGCGCTACCGGCGCCTCGACGACCTGCTGGCCGAGGAGTCGTCCGGCACGAGCGAGGGAGCAGCATCATGAGCACGACCACCCGTGGGACCACCATCGAAGCCGTCGCGGACCTTGGCTCTGGCGCACTTTGCGTGATGGGCGGTTCGGCGTGGCTCCCGGCTTCTGGCCCGCCACGGAGCAAGATCGCTTGAATGTGATCTTGCGCAGC
>NZ_JBEYYF010000044.1:0-23430 GCF_040645415.1 Pseudonocardia sp. NPDC046786
ATCAAGCGGTGGCCGCGCCATGTCCCGACGACACGCCGCACGACCAGCACCGACACCAGACACCACCGGCGCACAGGTTAAAGCTCAAGCTCAGAGCCCGACGGAGTTCGCGCCGTGCTCGGCCTGCGCACGGGTGAAGCCCTCGAACTCCAGCTGGTCGATGAGCCCCCCGCGGGAGAACGAGGTGAAGTCCAGGTAGCTCTTCGCGGACTTCGCGGCCTGCTCGTTCCAGTCCACGGTCACGTTGTCGACGGCGTACGTAGCGTCGGCGGTGGAGTAGTCCTCGAACTCCAGCTGGTCGATCAGCCCCTGGCGGGAGAAGGCGCTGAAGTCGAGGTAGCTCTCGGCCGACCGGATGGCGTTCTGCCGGCTCACCGACAAGGTGGGTGCGGCCGGCTCTGCCGCGGCGAACGTCTCCGGGGCGGACGCCACGCTGCTCGGTGCGGGCGCCTCGACCACCGGCGGGACGACGACCGGTGTGGACGGGGCGACGGCGGGCGCAGAGGACGGAGCCGCTGCCGCCGTGGGCTCCGTGGGCCCGTCGTCGGTGCCCGACACGGCGACGACGACGATCAGCGCTGCGGCGCCGCCGACGATGAACGGCCACTTCCGCCGTCGTATCGGAGCCGGGGGCTGCGGCGGCTGCGGCGCCGGGTAGGCGTAGGTCGGGGCCCACTGCTGCGGGATCTGACCGTGCATCGGGTACTGGTCGGACGGGATGTCCTGGGAGGGACCCTGCGGGGCCTGCGGAGTTGTCACAGCGCTTGTGTCGCAGGAAAGGACGGAGTGTTGCAATCCGCCGCACCCGATCATCAGTTCTGTGGAGGCCCTGCGCCGCACGGGATCACCGGAGGCGCCCGGTTCGTGCGTACCCTGGCCGGGTCGAAGGAGCGGCCCGTTGCAGAGCAGTGAACTCGCCGAGCTCGCCGGCGTCACCGTGCGCACGCTGCGGCACTACCACCAGATCGGCCTGCTGGCCGAGCCGCCACGCTCGTCGGGCGGCTACCGGCACTACGACGTCGGCCATCTCGTCCGGCTGCTGCGGATCGGCAGGCTGACCGCGCTCGGCGTCCCGCTGTCGCAGGTGCCGGCGGTGCTGGACGATCCGGCGGCCGCGCAGCGGCTGCTCGACGAGCTCGACCGAGAGGCCACCGCCGAGATCGAGCGTCTGACGGCCCGGCGCGACAGCATCGCCGTGCTGCGCCGTACCGGCGCCCCGCCCGATCTCCCGCCGGAGCTGGCGGCGCTGCGGACCGCGCCGGAGGAGCTGCAGGCCGGCATGGCGCGCTACGAGCACGAGCAGCTGCTACTGCTCGGGCACCTGCTCGACGAGTCCGGGCACGCCGATCTCGTCGCCCTGCTCAGCGGCGGCGCGGCGACCGCCCCGCTCACCGCGCGCTTCTACGCGCTCGACTCCGACACCCCCGAGGACGTCGTCGCCGCGCTGGTCGACGACCTGACCGCCCAGCTGAAAACGGTGGCGACCCGGATCGACGGCCTGTCCGGACTGGACGGACGGGCATCGGCGCTACTGGACGAGCTGAGCGGACACAACCTGCGGCCGATACAGCACCGCGTCCTGCGCCTGGTCGAGCAGCGTCTGGCGATCTCGTGAGCACTGTGATGTGAATCACTGTCGCCGGGCTTGAGTCCGACGCTACGTCCGGGTCTGGACTCGTGGACATGGCCACCACACCACAGATCACCGCACCGATCACCCCGCTGATCACGGTCGAGGAGTTCTTCGCCCCGCCCGCGCGCAGCAACGCCCAGATCTCGCCGGACGGCACGAAGGTCGCCTACCTCGCCCCCTGGCGGGACCGGCTGAACATCTTCGTCCGCGACCTGGACGGCGACTGGCCCGAGACCCCCGCGATGGACGACCCGGCGTCGCGCCGCGTCACCGCCGACGACCACCGCAGCATCGAGACGTTCCTCTGGTCGGCCGACTCGCGGTTCCTGCTGTTCCTCCAGGACGACGACGGCGACGAGAACGTCCACCTGCACCGGGTCGACCTGGCTCACCCCGAGCGGCCCGCTGCCGACCTCACCCCGATCGACGGCGTGCGCGTGACCCGCACCCAGCTCACCCGGGATCCCGGAACGGTGATCGTCGAGCTCAACGGGCGCAGCCCCGAGCTGATCGACCTGCACGAGCTCGACCTCGACAGCGGCCGGCTGAGTCTGCTCGCCGCCAACCCCGGCGACGTCATCGGCTGGGTGTACACGCCGACCGGACGCATCCTCACCTTCGGCATCACCGAGGACGGCACGCACCTGCTGTCCGACTGGAACGCCGGTGAACCCCGCCTGATCAGCCGGTTCTCCGGTCTCGATCATCCCTTCGGCGTCTCCCCCTTCGTACCGACCCCCGACGGGACGGGACTGTGGATCGGGTCGGCGCGCGGCTCGGACCGCACCCGTCTGGTCCGGGTCGACCTCGACACCGGGGAACAGATCGGGGTCGACAGCCACCCGGTGTTCGATCTCGACACACCGCGGCCCGAGGCCGATCCTCGCTTCCCGTCCTCGCTGATCGTGCACCCCGGCGACGGAGAACTGCTCGGCGCGCGGTACCTCGGTGCCCGCCAGGAGATCCACGCCCTCGACCCGCGCTTCGCCGAGGTCCTCCCCCGGCTGGCCGAACTGTCCGACGGCGACCTCGCCCACGTCTCCTGCGACACCACCGGCGTGCGCTGGGTCGTCGACTTCACCCACGACCGCGACCACCGGGCCACCTGGTTCTACGACCACACCACCGGAACCGCGCGTCGGCTGTTCCGTCCCTACCCGCACCTCGACCCCGCCCACCTGGCGCCGGTCACCCCGGTCACGATCACCGCCCGCGACGGCATCGACCTGCCGTGCCACCTCACGCTGCCGGTCGGGACCGAGCACCGTGACCTGCCGACCGTCGTGCTGCTGCACGGGGGGCCCTGGTATCGCGACAGCTGGACCTACGACCCGGAGGTGCAGCTGCTGGCCAACCGCGGCTATGCCGTGCTGCAGGTCAACTTCCGCGGTTCCACCGGCTACGGCAAGGCCCACATGCAGGCCGCGATCGGACAGTTCGCCGGCCGCATGCACGACGACGTCATCGACGCCCTGGACTGGGCCATCGACCAGGGCTACACCGACCGCGACCGGGTCGCGATCTACGGGTCCTCCTACGGCGGCTACGCCGCGCTGGTCGGTGCCTCGTTCACCCCGGACCGGTTCGCCGCCGCGATCAGCTACACCGGCATGTCCGACCTGGTCGATCTCAGTGACCGGATCATCCCGTTCGCCCGCAAGATGCTGGTGAACAGCTACGTCCGGTACTTCGGCGACCCGAGCGACCCGGCCCAGAAGGCCGACATGCTCGCCCGGTCCCCGATCACCCGGGTCGACGACATCACCGCACCGGTGCTGCTCGTGCACGGCGCGAACGACCTGCGGGTGCACCGCAGCAACTCCGACCGGGTCGTCGAGGCACTACGGGCCCGCGGCGCCGAGGTCGAGTACCTGCTCAACGAGCGCGAGGGCCACTGGTTCGTCAACCCGGACAGCAACATCGAGCTGTACCACACGCTGGAGCGGTTCCTGGCCCGTCACCTGGGCGGACGCACCGGGGGCGAGGTCTGACCATGCTGGCCTACCTGCTGCTCGCCGGGGCGATCGTGCTCGAGGTGATGGCGACGATCAACCTGCGGCTGTCCGAGGGATTCACCCGGCTCGTCCCGTCGGTCCTGGTGGTGATCGGCTACCTGGGCGCCTTTGGCCTGCTGTCCCAGGTGCTCAAGGCCGGGGTGCCGGTCGGGGTCGCCTACGGGATCTGGGCCGCCGCCGGCGTCGCGCTCGTCGCGATCATCGGTGCGGTCTTCCTCGGTGACACGCTCACCCCCGTCCAGTTCGGCGGAATCGGACTGGTCATCGCCGGGGTGCTGGCTCTGGAGCTGGGTGCCGCGCACTGACCGGGGTGGACCGCGCGGCCCCGTCCTGCTCTGATCTCGGGTGTGACGACGACCGCGGCCGGCCCGGCGTGAGCCCGCTGTCCGCCCGGCTCGCCGCGATCGTCGACGCCCTGCCGCTGCGGCCGGGTGTGCGGGTGCTCGAGATCGGCGGCGGCCCCGGGGCCGCCGCCCGGGCCGTCGCCGGACGGATCGGCGACGGCCACGTCCTCATGATCGACCGTTCCGCGCGCAGCGTCGCCCTCGCCCGCCGCAACGCCGCCGCCGAGATCGGCGCCGGGCTGATGAGCGTCCGGCAGGTCGCCGTCGAGGACCTGCTGCCCGCCGACGGCGAGGACCCGTTCGACCTGGCGTTCGCCGTCCGGGTCGGCGCCCTCGACGGCCGGCACCCGGCGGTCGGGCGGATCGCGCTGGACCGGATCGCGGCGGTCCTGACGCCGCACGGACGGCTGTTCGTCGACGGCGGCGCACCGCTGCGCGAGCTGCGGCTGCCCCCGATCGGCTGACCCGCCGTACTTGACCGTGCCGCAGCGGCATGCTGTCCGATGGTCCTGACGAACCGATGATCGGAGCACAGCATGAGCGTGACCGGACGCCCCACGGACCAGCGGCCGGCGCTGATCGACGTCGAGGCGCTCTTCGCGGACCCGGAGTTCTCGTCCCCGTCGATCTCCCCGGACGGCACCCGCGTCGCCTACCTCGCCCCGGCCCTCGGCCGGCGCAACGTCTGGGTGCGCGGCATCGACCAGGACCACTCCGAGGCCGTCCTCGTCACCCACGACGACCGGCGCGGCATCTCCACCTACCACTGGACCGACGACCCGCGCTGGCTGCTCTACCTGCAGGACACCGACGGCAACGAGGACTGGCACCTCTACCGGGTCGACCTGGACCGGCCGGACGAGCCGGCCGTCGACCTGACCCCGCTGGAGCCCGGCTCCCGGGTGTTCGCCGTCGACCCGGAGACGACGGTGCCCGGCACCGTGATCGCCTGGATGAACCCGCGGCCGCTGTTCGTCGACGTCTTCCGGATCGAGCTGGACACCGGGGCGACCACCCCGCTGGTGGAGCGGACCGACCCGGCCGACATGTTCTTCGTCGACCGGACCGGCCGCGCCACCTGGCACGTGGCGCGGGCGACCGACGGCACCTACGAGATCTCGGCCGCCGATCCGGGCACCGGCGAGCGGCGGATCCTGCACCGGGCCGGCGGCCCTGAGCACCCGGTGGGGCTGTTCCTCTCCCCACTCCCGGACGGCACCGGCGCCCTGCTCGCCGACTACCACGGGTCCGACGACCTGCGGCTGCTGCGGCTCGACCGGGACACCGGCGAGCTGACCGTGGTGGCCGCCGTCGACGGGCACAGCCTGGACACCCTCAGCTCGATCTCCGAGACCATGCCCCCGACCGTGTTCGCCGACCGGCGCACCGGGGAGATCATCGCCGCCCGCTTCACCGGCGACCGGCCGCGGATCGTGCCGCTCGACCCGCACTTCGCGCAGGTCCAGGCCGCGCTGGAGAAGCTGTCCGACGGCGTGCTGGAGACCGTGTCGTCCGACCTGGACGGGCTGCGCTGGGTCGCCACCTTCGCCGGCGACCGGGAGCCGGGGACGAGCTGGTTCTACGACCACACCACCGGTGACGCCCGGCTGCTGTTCCAGTACCGGCCGGTCGACCCGGCCGATCTCGCGCCGACCACCCCGGTGAGCTTCCCGGCCCGCGACGGCCTCCCGCTGCACGGGTTCCTGACCCTGCCGGTCGGCGTCGAGCCGTCGAACCTGCCGCTGGTGCTGCTCGTGCACGGCGGGCCGTGGATGCACGACACCTGGGTGTTCAACCGGACCGTGCAGTTCCTGGCGAACCGCGGCTACGCCGCGCTGCAGGTGAACTTCCGCGGCTCCACCGGCTACGGCCGCCGACACATCACGGCGGCGATCGGCGAGTTCGCCCGGGCGATGCACGACGACCTGATCGACGCCGTCGACTGGGCCGTCGCGCAGGGCTACGCCGACCCGGCCCGGCTCGGGATCGCCGGCGGCTCGTACGGCGGGTACGCCGCACTCGTCGGGGTCACGGTCACCCCGGACACGTTCGCCGCCGCCGTCGACTACGTCGGCATCTCCGATCTGGCGAACTTCCTCGCGACGCTGCCGCCGTTCGTCCGGGCGAACATGACCAACAACTGGATCGCCTACGTCGGCGACCCGGACGACCCGGAGCAGCTGGCCGAGATGCGCCGCCGCTCGCCGATCACCATGGTCGACCGGATCCGCACGCCGCTGCTGGTCGCGCAGGGCGCCAACGACGTCCGGGTGGTGCAGGCCGAGTCGGACAACATCGTCGCGCCGCTGCGCGAGCGCGGGGTGCCGGTCGAGTACATCGTCGCCGACGACGAGGGGCACGGCTTCCAGAACCCGGAGAACCAGGTGCTGCTGCACCGGGCGACCGAGCGGCACCTCGCCGAGCACCTCGGGGGGCGCCGCGCGGAGTAGCCGCCGGTGTGGGATGGAACGATCACCCCATGAGTGATCACCCGGCACGCACCTCGGCCGCCCTCGACGCCGCCGTCGGGGCGGCCCGCGGGCTCGGGCTCGCGGTGACCGACGCCGCCGTGCTGCACGATCTGTTCTCGGTGGTCGTGCACCTCGCCCCGGCACCCGTGGTGGCCCGGATCCCGGTCGTCCTCCCGCACTCGACGACGCCGGAGATCCTGGCCGGCCGGCAGCGGGCCGAGCTGGATGTGGCCGGGTGGCTCGCGGAGCGCGGCACGCCGGTGATCCCGCCGAGCCCGCTGGTGCCGCGCGAGCCGGTGCGGCGCGGCGGGTTCTCGATGACGTTCTGGCAGTTCACCGAGGAGGACCGGGCCGCGGAGCCCGACTACGCGGCGAACGCCGAGCGCGTCGCCGACCTGCATGCGGCCCTGCACGGGTACCCGGGGCCGCTGCCGTTCCTGACCTCCGACGAGCCGCGGCACGTACCGGACGCCCTCGACCAGCTCGCCGCGCGCGGAGACCTGCTCACCCCCGACGACGTGCTGCGCGCCCGCCGGGAATGGCAGGAGCTGGAGCCGCTGGTGCACTCCCGGGCCGCGTTCGAGCGGACGTTCCCGGGGGTCGAGGTCCGCCCGGTGCACGGCGACTCGCCGCCCGCGAACATCTTCGCCGGGACCGACGGACCGCTGTTCGCCGACTTCGAGCTGGTCACCACGGGCCCGGTCGAGTGGGACCTGGCGACCCTGGGCCCGGATCTGCGGTCGGCCTACGAGCGTGGCGCCCGGCGGGCCGGCCTGCGCCCGCTGGACGACGACGTCGTGGCCTTCGTCGACGCCGTCGGGACGCTGCGCGCGATCGCCGCCCTCGCGCTCACCCCGCAGCTGCCGGTGCTGGCCGACTACCTGGTCCCGGTGCTCGAGCAGTGGCGGGCGGCCGGCTAGACCTTCACGGTGGCGATCTGGATCAGGTTGCCGCAGGTGTCGTCGAGCACGGCGGTGACCACCGGCCCGAGGTCGGTCGCGTCCTGGGTGAACTGCACTCCGAGGCCCTTGAGCCGCTCCACCTCGGCGTACACGTCGTCGACGGCGAACTGGGTGGCCGGGATCCCGTCGGCGACCAGGGCCTCCTTGTACGGGCGCACCGCGGGATGCCCGTCCGGCTCCAGCAGCAGCTCGACGCCGCCCGGGTCGGCCGGGGAGGCAACGGTGAGCCAGCGGTACTCCCCCGCTGGCAGGTCGGCCTTCTTCACGAAGCCGAGCGTGTCGGTGTAGAACGCGAGCGCCTTGGCCTGGTCGTCGACGAAGACGCTGGTGACGACGATGCGGATCATGGATCCGGTTCCTCTCGGTCGATGGGCCACCGTTCGACGATCGTGCGCAGTGGGCCCGTGTCGATGTGGTGGAACTTGTACCGGCCCTGCCGGCGGGTGTGCACGAGCCCGGCCTGCTCGAGCACCGCGAGGTGCTGCGAGACCGCCTGCCGGGACGACGTGAGGCCGTGCTTCATGGTCAGCCGTCCACAGATCTCGAACAGCGTCTGACCGTCCCTCTCCGTCAGCTCGTCCAGGATGGTCCGGCGGGTCGGGTCGCCGATCGCCCGGAACAGGTCCGCCTCCACGGTGCACCTTTATAGGCAAGTCACGGCTTGCATGTCAATGCCACGACCGGCCGCTCGTGCGGGAGAGCGGGATCCCGCGGACACCCCGGACGCCACTGCGGGATGAGGTCGTGCTCGTGCGCGACGAGCGCCGCCTGCACCCGGTTCCGCACGCCGCGCCGGCCCAACACCGCGCTGACGTGCACCTTCACCGTGCCCCTCGACGACGTGCAGCTCCCTCACCGCCGGACGGGCCCCGGCGGATCCGACGATCGGCCACCCCGACGATCGTCAGGCGGCCGGCTCCCGGTGCCGTGGGCAGGGCGCCCCCGGCCGGTCGCCGACGACGACCCGGGCGGCCGCCAGCACCCGCACCACCACCGGCGGACGGCCGGGCCCCAGCCGCAGGTGCCGCCCTTCCCGGTCGGCGTGCCGGCAGCCGGTGAGCACGGCCGCGACGCCGGCGGCCGCCAGGTGGTCGACCCCGGACAGGTCGAGCTCCACGCAGCAGCACCGGTCGAGCCAGCGGATCAGGAACTCGGCGAACGGGGGCGCGGTGGCCGCGTCGAGCCCGCCCCGGCACCGGACCACGACCGACCCGTCGGCGCGGCACTCGGCGGTCGCCCGCAGCGGATCGATCGCGAGCTCCTCGGCCAGCGCGGTCCCGCCGGTCATCGCAGCACGTCGTCGATCACGACGGTCAGCTCCGTGGTGGACAGCCCGGTCAGCGCACCCACCCGGTCGGCAACGGTCCGCCGGACCCGCTCGGCCAGCGCGTGCAGGTCCTGCCCGTAGTCGGCGGCGAGCACGATCTCGATCGCCGTACTGGCCCCGGCGACGCCCGCGACGACGCCGTCGCCGGTGCCGTTCGCATCGAGGGTCCGGCTCAGCGCGACCCGGACCCCGGGCACCGACTGCGCGGACCGGCGGGCGGTCACCACGATCACCCGCGCGGCGATCCGGGTGACGCCGTCCGGGCCGGCCAGCACCGCGTGATCGGGCTCGGACAGCACGCCGCGGATCTGGCGCAGGATCCGGTCGATCCGGCCCTGCGGGGCGGCGACCGGCTGGGCGGCGAGCTCGCGCACCGGCGACCACAGCCGCCCGTACTCGCCCAGCGCCGCCTGGCAGTGCACGCAGCCCTGCTGGTGCCCGTCGCGCCGGTCCGCCCGACCGGCCGCGACCTGATCGAGCAGCTCGTCCACCGAACGCCCGCAGGCCAGCCGGTCGCCCGTCCCGGCGACCTCGTCGTGGCTGGTCATGCCCACTCCCGCAGGGTGTCGAGGAGCCGTCGTCGCGCCCGGTACAACCGTCCGCGGACCGTCGCCTCGGACACGTTCAGGATGGCTGCCACCTCCTGGTACGTCATCTGCTCGATGTCGACGAGCACCACCGGGGCGCGCAGCTCGGCCGGGAGCGCGGTGACCGCGGCGAGCGCCGCGCGGGCGTGCCCCTTCGCCTCCACCTGCAGGTCCGCGCCCGGCGAGACGCCCACGTCCGGATCGTCCAGCGACTCGTACCGGGGACGTCTGTTGATCAGGTTGATGCAGCGGTTCACCACCACCCGGTACAGCCAGGTGGTGAACAGGCTGTCCCCGGCGAAGCCGGTCAGCGCCGTCCACAGCGAGACGACGACGTCCTGCGCGACGTCCTCGGCGTCGTGCGGATTCCCCACCATCCGCAGCGCGATCCGGTAGATCCGGTCCCGGTGCCTGCGCACCAGCTCCTCGTAGGCATCGACGTCGCCGCCCCTGACCTTCCCGATGAGCCAGTCGTCGGCGGCCGCGTCGAGCCGGTCGTTCTCCCCCACCCGCGGCACCTCGGAGCCCCCTCGTTCGAACGCCCGGCCGGGCCCGCCCCCGGGTGGGCCCGGCCGGTCCGAGGCCCGTGAGACCCCCCGGGTGGCTCACGGGGCGTCGGTCCCCTTCCTCGGCATCAGTGGGACACACGCATTCGCGGATCCTCACGGTCCCGGTTCGGTGATGTGCATCACAGTTCTGCGCGACCGTGAATGCTGTTGCCGCGATGGGCGCCGTCCTGCTGTGCTGCCCGGCATGACCCGCGTCCTGACCCTGCCCGCCGACGGCCCCGTGATCGCCTCCGAGGCCGACGCGATCGACGTCCTCGGCGACGCGTTCGGGCAGCAGGCCGAGCTCGTCGAGATCCCGGTGCAGCGGCTCGCCCCGGAGTTCTTCCGGCTGCGCAGCGGACTCGCCGGCGCGATCACCCAGAAGTTCGCGCAGTACGGCGTCCGGCTCAGCGTGGTCGGCGACATCTC
The DNA here is from genome assembly GCF_040645415.1 of Pseudonocardia sp. NPDC046786. NCBI lineage: Bacteria > Bacillati > Actinomycetota > Actinomycetes > Pseudonocardiales > Pseudonocardiaceae > Pseudonocardia > Pseudonocardia sp. NPDC046786. The sequence goes on from NZ_JBEYYF010000044.1 coordinate 10,317, forward strand.
CCGGTGGACCGCGGAGCCCGGCCCGGTCGCCGACTGGGTCCGCGAGGCCAACGAGGGCGCGGGCACGCTTCGGTTCACCGGATGACGGTGCTGGACCGGCGGGCGCTGAACCGGGCGACGCTCGCCCGCCAGCACCTGCTCGCCCGGCACGCCCCGGACCCCGGCGGCGGCTCCGGCGTCGCCGGGACCGTTGCGCACCTCGGCGGCCTGCAGGCCCAGGAGCCCCGCGAGCCCTACACCGGCCTGTGGTCCCGGATCGGGGACTTCGATCCGCGCCCCGCCTCGGCCGCGCTGCACGACCGGACACTGGTGCGCACCGTGCTGATCCGCCGGACCGTGCACCTGGTGACGGCCGCCGACTGCCTCGCCTTCCGCGGCCTGTGCCAGCCGATGATCACCCAGCGGACCTGGGGCGCCCGTCGCGCCGAGCTGCCCGGCGTGGACCCGGCCGCGCTCGCCGACGCGGTGCGGCCGCTGTTCGCCGAGACCCCGCGCACCGGCGCGGAGGTCGCCCGGCTGGTCTCCGACCGGTTCCCGGGAGCGGGCCGGGCCGCGCTGGCCGACGCCGCGGTCTCGGTCGTCCCGCTGGTCCAGGTCCCGCCGCGGGGCACCTGGGACGGCGCCGGCCCGGCCCGGCTCACGACCGTCGGCAGCTGGCTGGGCAGCGACCCCGATCCGGAACCGGACGCCGGCCCGCTGGTGCTGCGCTACCTGCGCGCGTTCGGCCCGGCAACGAGCGCCGACCTGCGCGCCTGGTGCGGGCTGACCGGGCTGCCCGCCGTCGTCGAACGGCTGCGGCCGCGATTGCGGACCTTCCGCGACGAGCGCGGCCGCGAGCTGCTCGACGTCGACGACGCACCCCTGCCCGACCCGGACACCCCGGCGCCGCCGCGGTTCCTGCCCGCCTTCGACAACGCCGTGCTCGGGTTCGACGACCGCAGCCGGATCATCGACGACGCGCACCGCGGTCTGAGCGTCACCGGCGCCCGGTTCGTGCTGGTCGACGGCCGGGTCGCCGGCACCTGGACGACGTCGGGCGACGACCTCCCGGTGCACCCGCTGCGGCCGTTCACCCGGGCCGAGGCCGGTGCCGTCGCCGAGGAGGCGGAACGGCTGCGCGGGTTCCTGACCGGCGGACCGGACTGATCGGGCCGGTCAGTCCACCGGGCGCCACGGCCGCGGCGGCAGCGTCGGCATGCCGCTCGGCGAGCACTGCCCACCGCGCTCCCCGGCCAGCCGGAACACCAGCCAGCCGGACAGCGCCGCCAGGATCGACCCGGTCAGGATGCCGATCTTCGCCTCGGCGATCAGCAGCTCGTCGTCGAGTGCCAGCTCGGTGACGAACAGCGCCACCGTGAACCCGATCCCGGACAGCGCGGACCCGCCCAGCAGCTGGCCCCAGCGCAGCGTGTCCGGCACCCGGCCCAGGCCGGTGCGCAGCACGATCCAGGTGCCCGCCGCGACGCCGATCGGCTTGCCGACCACGAGCCCGAGCACGATGCCCCAGGTCAGCAGGGAGGTCGCGGCCGCGGACAGGGTCTGCGCGTTCAGCAGCACGCCGGCGTTGGCGAGCACGAACAGCGGCACGATCACGTAGCTGCTCCACGGCTGGATCCGCTGCTGCAGCCGCTCGTTCGGGGAGACCGCGGTGACCGCGGTGACCTGCGCCGCCCTGGCCCGCTCCGGGGTCGGGTCGAGCAGGAAGTTCTTTCCCGCCCCGATCGCGGCCGCCATGTCCTGCCGGCGCGGCGCGTAGGCGTTCACCAGCAGGCCGAGCGCCACCCCGACGACGCTCGGGTGCACCCCGGAGCGCAGCACCGCCAGCCAGGTCAGGATGCCGATCACGGCGTAGAACGGGGTCCGCCAGAACCGAACGTGCCGCAGGCCCAGCAGCCCGGCCAGCAGCACCACCGCGATCAGCAGCGTCACCAGGTCGACCTCGTCGGTGTAGAACAGCGCGATCGCCGCGACCGCACCGATGTCGTCGACGATCGCCAGCGCCAGCAGGAAGACCCGAAGCTGGTCCGGGCAGCGCGGGCCGAGCAGCGCCAGCACCCCCAGCATCACGGCGGTGTCGGTGGAGATCGCGATGCCCCACGCCCCGGCCGCCTCCCCACCGGCGTTGAGCGAGAGGAACACCAGCGCCGGGACGACGAGCCCGCCGACCGCGGCGGCCGCCGGTGCGGCGATCGCCCGCATCCCCCGCAGCTCGCCGAGCGTCGTCTCGCGGGCGATCTCCAGGCCCACCGACAGGAAGAACAGCACCATCAGGCCGTCGTTCACCCAGTGCCGCAGGTCCAGTGCCAGCTCGCCACCGCCGAGCCGGATCGCCAGCTCGGTGTGCCAGAAGTCCTCGTAACCGGCGCCGACGTTCGCCCAGACCAGCGCGGTGACCGCCGCGACGACCAGCAGCACCGCCGATCCGGACTCGGTGCCGAGGAAGCGCCGGGCGGCGTCGGAGAGATCGCCGCGCTCGACCAGGGTGGTGACCGCCATGCGACGATCCTGCCGTTGCGCAGTGCACGCTGTCTGCAGGAGGTGTCCCATCAACCCGCTCGATCCACCGGTCGGCCCGTACGACCACACCCTGGGACCGCCGACGGCGGAGTTCACGCTGGTCGAGTACGGCGACTACGAGTGCCCCTACTGCCGCGCGGCGGTGCCGGTGATCGGGCAGGTCCGGGAACGGCTGGGCGACCGGCTCCGGTTCGCGTTCCGGCACTTCCCGCTGCACGAACTGCACCCGCACGCGCTCGCCGCGGCGCTGGCCGCCGAGATGGCCGCGCTGGAGGGCCGGTTCTGGGAGATGCACGACGCGATGTTCGCCCCCGGCCCGCCCCGGTTGAGCCAGGACGACCTGGCCCGGCACGCCGAGACCGCCGGGGTGCCGCCGGAGCGGGTGCTCTGGCCGGCCACCCGCAAGGTCGAGGACCGGGTGGAGGCCGGGTTCAACGCGGCGGTGCGGAGCGGGGTGCGCGGCACGCCGACGCTGTTCGTGAACGGGTACCAGTACCACGGGGACGTCACCGTCGAGGCCCTGACCGCGGCGCTGGAGCAGGAGCCGGTCAGCTCGTGACGGCCCCCGGCCCGACCAGCAGCACCGGGCACTGCGCGTGCTGGATCAGCGACAGCCCGGTCGACCCCAGCAGCAGCCCGGTGAACCCGCCGCGCCCCCGGGTCGCGACGACCACCAGCGAGGCGTCGGCGCTGCGCGCGGCCAGCGCACGGCTCGGCTCGGAGCGCTCGATCACCCGCTCGACGGCGACATCCGGGTAGCGCTCCGACCAGCCGGCGAGCCGCTCGGCGAGCGCCCGCTCCTCGTCGTCGCGCAGTCGGTCGAAGGCCCCGGCCGCGCGCAAGGCCGGGGACCGGCCGTCGTGCCAGGCGTAGAGCGCGACCAGCCCCGCACCGTGCGCCGACGCCATCGCGAAGGCGTGCTCCAGCGCGGCGTCGGACAGCGGGCCCCCGTCCACCCCGACCAGCACCGGTGCGCCGTGCCGGGCCGACCCGCGGACCACCACCACCGGGCACCCTGCGTGCGAGGCGACCGCCAGGACGACCGAGCCGAGCGCGGTACCGATCCGGCCGCGGCCGGACGAGCCGAGCACCACCAGCGACGCCGTCCCGGACGCCTCGCGCAGCACCGACGACGGCGCCTCCGCGTCCTCCCGGGTCTCGACCGCGACGCCCGGCGCGGCCTGCGCCGCGACGTCCCGGGCCGCGTCGAGGACCGCGCGGGCCTCGTCGCGCATGGCGGCCTCGACGTCGTCGAGCAGGGGTGCGACGGAGGCGTCGGCGTAGAGCCCGGCGACGTCGAACGCGTGGACCAGCTCCAGCCCGGCCCGCCGGTGCGCGGCCTCCGCCGCCGCCCACCGGACCGCGCCGAGCGCCGCGTCCGATCCGTCCACCCCGACGACGATCGCACCCATCACCACCACCCCGTTCCCGGCCGGTTCCGATCTCCGGCCTCCACAGTGCTCCCCCGGACCGCACCCCGCATCCCGGGCCCGCGCGGGCGGTATCGACAGGCCCGCGCGGGCCGTGCCCGGCACCCACGATCCGTCCGAAGATCGCTACGGTGGCGGCCGCCACTGGTGACAGGGAGGTCCCATGCACGCACCGAGCGTTCTCGTCGTCGGCGCCGGCTTCGGCGGAATCGCCGCGGCGATCGAGCTGCGCGCCCACGGCATCCGGGACGTGACCGTCGTCGACGCCGCCCCCGGCATCGGCGGCACCTGGCTGCACAACACCTACCCGGGTGCCGCCTGCGACGTCCCGAGCCACCTGTACTCGTACTCGTTCGCCCAGCGCACCGACTGGTCGCGGCTCTGCTCACCGCAACCGGAGATCCTGGCCTACCTGCAGGACGTGGCCCGCGAGTTCGGCGTCGCCGACCTGGTCGAGACCGGCGTCCGGATCGTCTCCGCCGACCGGCCCCGCGCGGACGGCCCGTGGACCGCCACCGCCGAGGACGGCCGCACCTGGACCGCGGACGTCCTGATCGTGGCGACCGGCCAGCTCAACCGCCCGGTCGTGCCGGACATCCCCGGCCTCGACACGTTCGCCGGGCACACCTTCCACTCGGCCCGCTGGGACCACGACCACGACCTGCGCGGCCGCCGGGTCGCGGTGATCGGCACCGGGGCGAGCGCGGTCCAGTTCGTGCCCGCGATCGCACCGCAGGTCGGGCAGCTGAGTGTCTTCCAGCGGACCGGGAACTGGTTCCTGCCGCGCCGGAACCGGGCCTTCCCGGCGTGGTGGCGGGCCGCGATCCGGCGGGTCCCCGGCCTGCAACGCCGGCGCCGCCGGTTCATCACCGAGTACTGCGAGTCGATCACCCTGATGATCCGGCACCCGGCCACCTGGGGCCGGGTCGGACAGCTCTACTCGACCCTGTTCATGCGGACCCAGCTGCGCGATCCGGAGCTGCGGCGCAAGGTCTGGCCGGACTACACCTTCGGCTGCAAGCGGGTGCTGTTCAGCTCGCACTGGCTGCCCGCCCTGCAGCGGGACAACGTGTCGCTGGAGACCGAGAAGGTCACCGCGATCGTGCCGGAGGGGGTGCGCACCGCCGACGGGCGGACGCACGAGGTGGACACGATCATCTGGGGCACCGGGTTCGCGGCCACCGACTTCATGTTCCCGATGGCGGTCACCGGCCCCGGCGGGCGCTCGCTGGCCGACGAGTGGTCCGGCGGCGCGCACGCCTACCTGGGGATGACGGTGCCCGGGTTCCCGTCGATGTTCGTCCTCTACGGACCGAACACCAACACCTCCGGCGGGTCGATCATCCGTTACCTGGAGCACCAGGTCCGCTACGTCCGAGAGACCCTGCAGGAGGCGCAGCGGCGCGGGAGCAGCGCGGTGGAGGTGCGCTCCGACGTCGAACGCGCCTACGACGCCGAGCTGCAGGCCCGGTTCACCGGCACCGCCTGGACCCGCTGCGACTCCTGGTACCGCGACGACACCGGCCGGATCGTCACCAACTGGCCCGGCTACATGCGCGAGTACGACGACCGCACCCGCCGCGTGGACCCCACCGACTACGTCTTCCACGCGCCGTCGCGACCGGCCTGATCCACGGTTCGACGCCGTCCGCCCCGCATCCCGTGGCGGCGGGATACGGGGCGGAGGCTTGCCGGCGTGTTCAGCCGGCGGGTCTCAGCAGCTCGTCGGGTTGTCCCGGTTCTGGGCGGCGCCTCCCCCGAGAATCCCGAGCACGTTGCCCACCGCGGCGTTGATGCCGGGGCAGACGTCGACGTTGTTGAGGACGTTGACGTCGTCGAGGTTCACCAGACCGAACTGGTCGCCCCGGGTGTTGCCGACGTCCTGGACGAACGAGTCGCCGTCGTCGTCGGTGGCCGGAGCCGCCGACGCGAGCGGGCTGAAGGCGACCAGCGCCGCGACGACGGCGATCCCGGTGACCGCGAGCTTCCTGCGCATGTCTCTCTCCCCGATCGTGTGTCCGGTGGGTCGGACGTGCCGCACGAGTGCCGTGCGCACTGCCGGGACTTCTGTGCGTCGCGGCAAGCGGACGGTAGGCAGGCGGTCACCGGCGGGGATACGGCAACGACCCGGACGGGTGACCCGGTGACGACCGGTGCCGGAACGGAGGTGTGAAGCGGCGCGGACGGGTTCCCGCACGACGACGGACACGGACCGTTCCCGAGCGACCGGCCACCGTCGCACCGGGTGACGACACACCGGGCCGGACGTTCCGCAGCGCACCACCCACCGGAGTGATTCCGTGACGGCGTGTCGCAGACTCCGGCGTGTCGGCACTTGATCCTCACGCGACGTGAGGCCGCATCGTCGATCCTGCCGTCACGAGGTGACGGCCCGACAGGAGGGGTACGGGTGAGGGTGGGTGAGCTCGCCGGCGCGACCGGGCTGACGGTGCGCACGCTGCACCACTGGGAGGAGCGCGGGCTGGTCGTGCCGTCAGCGCGCACGCCGTCGGGCCACCGGGTCTACGACGACGCAGACGTGCGCCGCGTCTACCAGGTGGTCGCCCTGCGCGAGCTGGGACTGCCGCTGGACACCATCGGGGACCTGCTGGCCTCCGGGGCGTTCGGCGCCGTGCTCGCCGCGCACCTGGAGCAGGTCGACGCCCGGCTGGTCGCGCTGCAGTCGCTGCGCGGCACGCTCGCCGGTGTCGTCGAGCGGTTGCGGGACACGCCGGACCCGGCCCCGTCGGACGTACTGAGGATGATCGACGAGGTGAGCAGGGTGAACGACACGTTCGCGCAGTACTTCACGCCCGAGCAGGTCGCCGGGTTGCAGGCCCGGCGGGCCGAGGGCGAGGCGACGGCCGCACAGTGGCCGGAGCTGATCGCGGCCGTCCGGGCCGAGATGGACGCCGGTACCGACCCGTCCCACCCGCGGGTGCGGGCGCTGGCGGCCCGGTGGGCGGAGCTGCTCGCGCAGTTCCACCGCGGGGACCCCGAGCTGCGGGCGCGGCTCGACCGGATGCGCACGGAGAACCCCGCCGAGGTGAGCGCGGCGGGCGGGCCGGACCAGGCGATGATCGACTGGATCGGACGGGTGCCGCGCGGCTGAGCGGTGCGGCCGGGATCGGCGGCGCCTACCGTCGGTCCCGGCCGCCCACCCGCCAGGAGACCGCCGATGACGCCGCGCTTCCCACCACCCCTGCCCACCCCCGGCGCGACCCCGCTCGCGGTCCGGCTGCGGTCGCTGGCCGCGCAGGCCCCGGACGCCCCGCTCGTCTCGGACGGCGACACCGTGCTCACCCGGGCCGGGTTCGACGCGCGCACCAACCGGCTCGCCCGCGCGTTCGCCGACCGCGGCGTGGCCCACGGCGACCTGGTGTCGATCGCGCTCCCGAACACCGTGCACCACCTGGAGTGCTCGGTCGCGGCGTGGAAGCTCGGCGCGGTCCCGCAGCCGCTCTCGGCGCGGCTGCCCGCCGCCGAGCGGGACGCCGTGCTCGCGGTCGCGCGGCCCGCACTCGTCGTCGACGCCGGGCCTGCCGACCTCACCGGCTTCGACGACGGCCCGCTGCCCGACGTGGTCGGACCGTCCTGGAAGGCGCCCACCTCCGGCGGCAGCACCGGGCGGCCCAAGCTGATCGTCGCCGGGCAGGCCGCCTGTGTGGAGCAGGTGCTGGCCCGGGTCGACGGGCTGCGCATCGACCGCGACGGCGTCCTGCTCTGCACCGCGCCGCTGCACCACAACGCGCCGTACATGTTCTCGCTGATGGCGCTGCTGCAGGGCCATCACGTCGTGCTGATGCAGCGGTTCGACGCGGCCCGCGCGCTGTCCCTGGTCGGGGAGCACGGCGTCACCTGGCTCTACGTCGTCCCGACGATGATGGGGCGGATGCTGCGGCTGCCCGCCGCGGACTGGGCGGCGGCCGACCTGGGCTCGCTGCGCACCGTGCTGCACGTCGGCGCACCGTGCCCGCCGCAGGTCAAGCGCGGCTGGCTGGAGCAGGTCCCGCCGGAGACGGTGCTGGAGATCTACGCAGGCACCGAGTCACAGGCGGGCACCGCGATCGACGGCCGGGAGTGGCTGGCCCGTCCCGGCTCGGTCGGGCGGGTCGTCCGGGGCCGGATCACGGTGCGCGACGACGACTTCCGCGAGCTCCCGCCCGGCCGCACCGGGGAGATCTGGATGCGCCCCGACGGCCCGCCGACCTACCACTACCTGGGCGCCGCGGCCCGGGAGCGGGAGGGCTGGGAGTCGCTCGGCGACATGGGCTCCTTCGACGCCGACGGCTACCTGTACCTCGCCGACCGGCGGGCCGACATGATCCTGGTCGGCGGCGCGAACGTGTACCCGGCCGAGGTCGAGGCGGCGCTGCTGGCGCATCCGGAGGTGCGCGACGCCGTCGTCGTCGGGCTCCCGGACGACGACTACGGCCGGATCGTGCACGCCGTCGTGCAGGCGGACCGGACGGCCGGTCTCGCCGACCGGCTGCGTACGCACATGGCCGCGCTGCTCGGCCCACCGAAGCTCCCGCGCAGCTACGAGTTCGTCGACCGGCCGCTGCGCGACGACGCCGGCAAGGTCCGCCGCTCCGCGTTCGCCCCGGCCGGGCACAGGAGAGAGGATCGTGCGATGACCGATCTCCTGGGCCGGCTGCGTGACATGCAGGTGTCCTCGCTGTGCGACGCCGACAAGTCGTTCCCGGTGGTGGATCCGGCCATCCGGTCGCTGGTTCCCGGCGTCACGATGGTCGGCCCCGCCGTCACCGTCTCCTGCGTCGACGACCACCTGCCGATGTTCGCCGCGCTGCGCGCCGCCGCGCCCGGATCGGTGCTGGTGGTCGCCGGGGCCGGCGGCACCCGCGCGGTGGCGGGCGAGCTGTTCGCGAACGAGGCGAAGCGCCGCGGGCTGGCCGGGATCGTCGTCGACGGCCTGGTCCGCGACCTGCGCGGGCTGCGGTCGATCGGGTTCCCGGTGTTCGCCCGGGGCACCTGCCCGGCGTCGGGCAGCACCCGCGACCCGGGCACCGTCGACGAGCCGGTGTCGTTCGGCGGCATCGTGGTGGTGCCCGGCGACATCGTCTGCGGCGACGACGACGGGCTGCTCATCGCCGCCCCGGACCGGCTGGCCGCGGTGATCGACACCGCGGAGGGCATCGAGGCCGCGGAGCGCGCACTGGTCTCGGCCATGCGCAACGGGCACGACCTGCACTCGCTGACCACCGTCGACGACCACGTGGCCGCGCTGGGACGCGGCGAGGACAGCGCGCTGGGCTTCCGGGTTTGACCGGGCCCGGTCAGGCCGCGGACTCCCAGGTCCACTCCGGCACCATCGGGTCCGTGCAGTCCGGGCACGGCACCGCGACCCCGGCGGTCTCCGCTGCGGGCAGTTCGGCCTCGGTGCCGCAACCGGGGCACCGGCACCAGGACACCTCGTTTCCGTACATGCGTTCGAGGGTGAACCACAACCGTGTGATTCGCAAGCGCACGCGCCGGGTCAGACGTCGTCGACCAGGTCGGCGACCGACGGGACCACCCGCGACGGGCGGAACGGGAAGCGGTCGATCTCCGACTCCCGGGTGATCCCGGTGAGCACCAGCACCGTGCGCATCCCGGCCTCCAGCCCGGCCAGGATGTCGGTGTCCATCCGGTCGCCGATCATCACCGTGGACTCGGAGTGCGCGCCCAGCCGGTTCAGCGCCGCCCGCATCATCAGCGGGTTCGGCTTGCCGACGAAGTAGGGATCCACCCCGGTCGCCTTGGAGATCATCGCCGCCACCGAGCCGGTCGCTGGCAGGATGCCCTCCGGCGACGGCCCGGTCGCGTCCGGGTTGGTGGCGACGAACCGGGAGCCCTTCTCGACAAGCCGCATCGCCGTCGCGATCGAGGAGAAGCTGTAGGTGCGGGTCTCCCCCAGCACGACGTAGTCCGGATTGCGGTCGGTGATGACGTAGCCGACGTCGTGCAGCGCGGTGGTCAGCCCGGCCTCGCCGATCACGTAGGCACTGCCCTGCGGGCGCTGCTCGGACAGGAACGCCGCCGTCGCCAGCGCCGAGGTCCAGATCGACGCCTCGGGCACGTCCAGTCCGGTCGCCTGCAACCGGTACCGCAGGTCACGCGGGGTGTGAATGCTGTTGTTGGTCAGGACGAGGAACGGGACGCCCTTCTCCCGCAGCCGGGACAGCAGCGTGTCCGCGCCCGGGACGATGCTGCCCTCGCGGACGAGGACACCGTCCATGTCGGTCATCCAGCACTCGATCGGCTTCTGCTCCACCACGGGCCGGACCCTAACCGTGTGCCGGCTGGCACGTCGGGCACCAGAACAGGTTCCGCGCGGCGTGCTCGGCGTGTCGCACCGGCGTCCCGCAGACCAGGCAGGGCAGGCCGGCCCGGCGGTAGACGTAGACCTCGCCGCCGTGCCGGTCGCGCCGGCCGGGCTCGCCCCGGCGGCGCGGGTCGTGCTCGGGGGCGACGGTGTCGATCCGCCCGGTCCGCACGCCGTCGCGCATCAGCGCAACCAGGTCCGGCCACATCGCGTCCCAGGTCTCCCGGCCCAGCGACCGGCCGGGCAGCAGCGGATCGAGGCCGTGCCGGAACAGCAGCTCGGCCCGGTACACGTTCCCGACCCCGGCGATCACGGCCTGGTCCATCAGCAGCGTCGCCAGCGGGCTGCGCGAGCGCGAGATCCGCTCCCACACCCGTTCCGGATCGGCGTCGCGGCGCAGCGGATCGGGCCCGAGCCGGACCCGCAGCGCCCGCACCTCGGCCGCGGTGAGCAGCTCGCAGGCGGTCGGGCCGCGCAGGTCGGCGTAGTGCGTCTCGCCGACCAGCCGCATCCGCAGCTGCCCGACCGGCTCCGGCGCCGGCAGCTCGTGCTCGACGAACGTCCCGTACAGCCCGAGATGGACGTGCACGACACGCCCGGCGCCGTACCGGTGGAACAGGTGCTTGCCGTGCGCCTCGGCGCCGGTCATCACCTCGCCGTCGAGCAGCGCGGCGGACGCCGCGAACCGGCCCTGCGGGCTGGACACCGCGACCGGCCGCTTCACGAACAGCCTGCGGTGCAGCCGCGCGAGGCGGTGCAGCGTGTGCCCCTCCGGCACTAGCTCGGGAGCTCGATCTCGCCGGTGCGCTCGTAGTCGAGCATCTGGTCGATCCGCCGCTGGTGCCGCTCGTCGCCGGAGAACGGGGTGGCGAGGAAGGCGTCGACGATCGCGACGACCTCGGCGAACGGGTGCTGGCGGGCGCCGACGCCGATCACCTGGGCGTCGTTGTGCTCCCGGGCCAGCGTCGCGGTGGCCTCGTTCCAGGCCAGCGCGGCCCGGATGCCCTGCACCTTGTTCGCGGCGATCTGCTCGCCGTTGCCGGACCCGCCCAGCACGATCCCGAGCGAGCCCGGGTCCCCGACGACCCGGCGGGCCGTCTCGATGCACCAGGCGGGGTAGTCGTCGAGGGCGTCGTACGTCGGGGCCCCGACGTCGACCGCCTCGTGGCCCTGTCCGGTCAGGTGCTCGACGAGCTTGCCCTTGACCTCGAAACCGGCGTGGTCACTGCCCAGGTAGACGCGCACGAGGCAGGATCATCCCCCATGCGTGTCGGCGGGGTGGACGGGGTCCCTGGGGGCTGGGCGGTCTGCGTGCTCTCCGGCACCGGCCGGGCACGGCGGGTGAGCTGGTCGGTGCTGCCGGACGCGGCCGCGGTGCTGGAGACGACCGCCGGCTGCGACGCCGTCGGCATCGACATCCCGCTGGCGCTCCCGGCCGGTGGCGAGCGGCGGCCGGCCGAGGTCGCGGCGGCCGCCCGGCTGGGTACCGCCCGCTCCTCGCTGTTCCCCACCCCGCCGGAGCAGGTGCTGGCGGCCCGGACCTACGCCGACGCCTGCGCCGCCGCGCAGCGGATCACCGGCCGGAAGATCAGTGTGCAGACCTGGAACATCGTGCCGAAGATCCGCGAGTTCCAGCGGGTGGAGCTGCCGGGATCGGTGGTGGAGGCGCATCCGGAGCTGTCGTTCCGCACGATGGCCCCGGAGGTCGGCTTCGGCTCCAAGAAGACCGCCCGCGGCGCCGGGCAGCGGATCGCCGCGCTCGCCGGGTGGGTCGATCCGGCCCGGCTGCTCGGCGGCCTGCCCGGTGCCGCCCGGCTCGACGACGTGCTGGATGCGCTGGCCTGCGCCTGGACCGCCGAACGGGTCGTCCGCGGCACCGCGGAGCACCTGGGCACCCCGCCGCACGACACGATCGCGGTCTGACCCGATCACCGGGGCAGGATGGGCGGTGTGGACGGGAGCTGGACCGAACTCGCCGACGGCGTCCTCGCCCGCAGGCACGCCGAGCTGGACCTGACCACCGGGCTCGTCCTGGGCACCGACCGGGCGCTGGTGATCGACACCCGGGGCGACGACGTGCAGGGCGCCGAGCTGGCCGCCGCCGTCCGGGAGCTGACCGCCCTGCCGGTGCTGGTGGCGATCAGCCACGCGCACTTCGACCACTGCTTCGGGACGTCGGCGTTCCCCGGCTCGCCGGTCCACGCGCAGGCGGGCTGCGCCGCGGCGATCGCGGTGACCGCGGCCGCCCAGCGGGCGCAGTGGGTCCGGCACTACCGCGACGCCGGGGACACCGGCACCGCCGACGCGCTGGCCGGCACCGTGCCGGTGCTCCCGGACCGGCCGGTCTGCCCGCGCCCGGGCAGCACGCACACCCTCGACCTGGGCGGGCGCCGGGTGGAGCTGCTGCATCCCGGACCCGCGCACACCGGGCACGATCTGGCCGTGCACGTCCCGGACGCCGCCGTGCTGTTCGCCGGTGACCTGCTGGAGAACGGCAACCCGCCCGCGGTCGGCCCGGACGCCTACCCGGGCCGCTGGGCCGGCGCCCTGGCCACGCTGCTCACCCGGGGCGCGCGGCGGTACGTCCCCGGGCACGGCGACCCGATGACGCCGGGCGAGGCGGCCCGCCAGCAGGCGGACCTGGCCCGGCTCGCGCGGGCCTCACCCTGACCGGCCCCGGTCGTGCAGCGGTTCCGTCCGGTGCAGGTAGGTGTGCCCGGTCGGGGTGGTGGTTCGGGTGCCCTCGACGGTCGGCTCGACCCACCACCCGGGCTGCTCGCGCAGCTGGTTGTGCAGCTCGCAGACCGCGCGACCGTTGTCGAAACCGGTCGGGCCACCATCG
>NZ_JBEYYF010000045.1:0-15510 GCF_040645415.1 Pseudonocardia sp. NPDC046786
CCTATCAGGGTGGCGGTCCGGCGGTCCGGGTCCCGCAGCGCTGTCGTCGCCTCGACCCGGACACCGGCCGCTACCGGCGGCTGTCGGTGGCGCAGAAGCAGGTCAACGTCGCGCACGTCCGTCAACGCGGCCCGGGAGAACGCGCGAATGCCCAGCTCAGGTCGTGGCAGGTGCTCCGCAAGATCCGCAGCTGCCCCGGCCGGGCGACGGCCCTGGTCCAGGCCGTGATGGTGCTGATCCAGGCTGGCTGAGATCAAGTTGGAAAGAGCTCAGTGTCACCCATTCGAGGTCACGCCACACCGTGCACCCGCTGACCAGCTGAAACGTCAGGCTGACAATGGTTCAGTGGCTCAATCCGCGCCGATCTCGCCACGAAGCGATGCCACCTCATCCTCCGAATAGCCGAGATTGCGTAGGATCGCCTCGGCGTCCGCGTCGGCCACCGGCGGGCCCGACCGGATCGTGCCCGGTGTCTCTGAAAGCACAATGGGCAGGCCGAGCCGGCGCTCCACCGGGGTTTCGCCGGTCGTTCCGGCGAAGATGCCACGATGCCGCGTCTGCGGATCGCGCGCCACCTCGTCCAGCGTGCGAACCGGGGACACCGGCAGATCGTACTTCTCCAATTGATCCAGCCACTCCGCGGCGGTACGCCCGGCCAGAATCTTCTCCACTTCGCCGCGCACCCACACCTCGTTGTCATTGGGACCCCGGGAGTAGTGGTCCGGGGTGAAGGTGAACTCGTCCAGGTCGGGCCGCTCGACCGCCTCGCAGAACCGGGTCCAGAACCACGGCTCGAGGCAGCCCACGCTCAGCAGTTCACCGTCGGCGGTGGTGTACAGGCCGTAGTAGGCGAACGCACCAGACATCGCGTCCCCACCCCGCCCCACCGACGGCGAGCCGTCGAAATGTGCCCGGGCCGTGGGAGTGGCGGACAGCAGCGCGAGTGAGGTGTCTATATAGGACACATCGACGAACTGTCCGTGGTGCCCGCGTTCCCGGGCGAACAGTGCCAGCAGAATCCCAGCGACCGTGTGCATGGCCGCCCCTCCCAGATCGGCGACCAGGTTCAGCGGCACGCTCGGCGTCCCGCCCTGGGGCCCGAGCAGCGACAGGACTCCCGCTTCCGCCAGGTAGTTGAGGTCGTGGCCGGGTCGGAGCGCGGACGGGCCGTCCTGGCCGTAGCCGCTCATCGCGGCATAGATCAATCCAGGGTTCTTCGCACGAAGGGTCTCGAACTCGATGCCGAGGCGCTTGGTGACGCCGGGGCGGAATCCTTCGATCACCACGTCGGCGCACTCGGCGAGCCGGAGGAACACCTCCTTGCCCTTCGGATTCTTGAGGTTGAGCCGGATACTTCTCTTGTTGCGGTCCAGATGCCCCGGGGAGACCGCGCGGTACTCGGTAGCCGGGCCGGAGTTGGCGTCGGACCGGGCCTTGGCCGGTGCGGAAATCTTGATCACCTCGGCTCCCATGTCGGCGAGGAGCATGGACGCATAGAGGCCGGGGGAGGCGGTGGTCAGGTCGAGCACCTTGATGCCGGTCAGCGGTCCGGACGCGAACTCGGGTGGCGCACCGTGGTCAGGCAACTGATTCTCCCATCGTCTGTGGCGGATTGGTCCTGATGCAACCGGGTCAGATGACGCCCTGCTCGCGCAATGTGGCGATCTCGGCGTCGCCGCACCCGGCCACCTCGCGCAGGACCTCGTCGGTGTGCGCCCCCAGCACCGGCGGCGGTGCGGTGATCTGCAACGGGCTCTCACTGAACTTCTGGGCGTGCCCGAGCTGGGGAATCTGGCCCACGGTCTCGTGCTCGACCTCGAGGACCATTTCCCTGGCCAGGACCTGAGGATGGGAGAACGCCCGGTCCATCCTGTTCACCGGGGCGGCGGAGGCACCTTCCCGTTCCAGTGCAGCGAGTGCCTCGTCGGTGGTCCAGCCGGCGAACACCTTGTCCAGAATTTCGTAGAGCTCGCTCCGGTGCTCCACCCGCGCGGTCGATGTGGTGAAACGCGGGTCGTGGATCAACTCCGGGCAGCCCAGCGCGCGGCAGGTGTACTCCCACTGCCGGTTGTTGGCGGTGGCCAACATGACATGGCCGTCGAGGGTCCGGAACGCCTTCCACGGCACGTTCCACTGGTGTTCGCTGCCCCAGCGCTCGGGGATGACCCCTGCGCACAGGTAGGCCATCGCACTCAGGCTGGTGAACGACACACCCGCCTCCAGTAGCGAGGTGTCGATCTTCTGCCCCTTGCCGCTGCGTTCGCGCAGCAGCAGGGCGCTGGTGATGGCGTCCTTGGCATACAACCCGGCGAGGTTGTCCAGAACAGACACCCCGATCTTCGCCGGGTCGCGACCTTGCTCACCGGTCAGGCTCATCAGCCCGCACAATGCTTCCGCGGTGGTCGCGTAGCCGGCTTGCTGCGCCCACGGACCGTCCGGCCCCCAGCCGGAAATGGAGCAGTAGATCAGCTCTGGGTTGATCTCCTTCAGGTCCTCGTATCCAATGCCGAGCTGGCTCGTCTTGCCAGGCCGGAAGTTCTCCACCAGTACGTCGGCGGTACGGACCAGCTTCTTGATCAGCGCTACGCCATCAGGCTTGCGCAGATTGACGGTGATGCTCTTCTTGTTGCGGTTCACCGCGAGGAAGGCGGTGTTCTCGTCGCCCATCCGCGGGTTGCCCTGGTGTCGTGAGTCATCGCCAGCCTCTGGCTGTTCGACCTTGATGACCTCGGCACCGTGGTCGCCCAGCAGCATCGTGCAGAACGGCCCGGACAGGACCCTGGTCAGATCGATGACTCGAACTCCGTCGAGCGGCCGGGGCGGAGCATTGTTCATTGTTTCTCACCTTTTTCTGAGAGATGAGACCTGTGGTCGACGAACCCCTCGGCGCCCGTGCCTCCTCGTGAGGTCGGGCCGTCCGCGACCCACGCCGATGTCGATGGGTCCACCACCGAGCGCGGTCGCGGAGGGTGGTCGGCGTGCCGGTCTGGTCGGCCTCGTAGCGCCGACCCAGGCAGCCGATATCTTGGCACATGATATCTCACATCGCAAAGTTCCAGGTAGACGGAGCTTCTTACGGGCAGGAGGGCTCCAGTTCGGCAAGGTGACTCTTGACACGTCCTTCGATATCTTCGTATCTTAGTATGCGACTACGGCGACCCGGCGACACTGCGGGTATCGGGAGAGGGTTCGTCCGGCTCGTCGGCGGCGCCACACGGGTGGCCCTCCAAGCGGGAATGGAGCGAAGCCGCAACCGGCCCGTGGTCATCCGAGCTCGATGGACTGTCGAGTTCGGCCCCTTCCTAGGTCAGCAGCGTTGCGCTAAGGAGGCACTACGGCGCGTGCGGTCTGATGTGAGATTCTCGTGCCGCACCGGCCCTCGATCTTCCGGCTTTGGCGGCCGGTCGGGTCAGATGGGCTGTTCTTGGGCGCCCTGCTCGCACACGCACGGTGAGCTGATAGCGCGGCGGGTTCGAATGTCTTCGCGGATTCGACGCGTTCTGTGACCCGACACATTTTGCGGGGAACCACTGGCGCGCTCATTGTCCGATTGCGGGCTTGCCTCGTTGTCGCAGCCAGCGCCGTACCGGCGCTCCCATCGCACAGGAGGTTCGCCACGTCATGGTGGAAAAGTCCGAAATCGACCCGCCGACCCGAGCGGCCGGTATAGCCGGGTCGGAGGGCACCACGCCCAGACAGGTCCGGCCCTCGTTCCGGCAGGTCGGGCCCGGCCTGGTACTCGCGGCGACCTGCGTCGGCGTCGGCGATATGGTCACCGCGATCGTGGCCGCGGAGAAGACCCAGCACGCCCTGGTGTGGGTCTTCATCGCAGCGGTGATCATCAAGTACTACGTCACGATCGCCATCGGCCGCTGGACCTTGGCCACTGGAAAGACCATCGTGCAGGGCTTCCGGGCGATCAGCGTGTTCGCCATCGTGCTCGTGGCGATCTATGCGGTGATCTGGGGACTGATGTTCGGGGCCGCCGGCCCGTCAGTGGTGGGACTCCCCGCTACCGCGATCTTCCCGGTGTTCGACGCCAGCGTCTGGGCGATCATTCACGGCATCGCCGCCTTCATCATCGTGCTGGTGGGCCGCTATCGGGTGATCGAGCAGGTCATGAAAGTGTGCGTCGGACTGATGTTCGTGGGCATGGTCGGGGCCGCCCTGCTCGTGCGGCCGGACTTCGGCTCGATCGCCGCCGGCATCGTCCCGACCTTTCCGGACGGCTCGGTCTTCTACGTCATCGGCATCATCGGCGGCGTAGGTGGCACGCTGACGCTGACCGCCTACGGCTACTGGGTTCGAGAAAAAGGCTGGAGCGGGCGCGAGTTCCTGCCGATGATGAAGCTCGACTCGGTGATCGGCTACGTCGCTACTGCGATCTTCACCATTTCAGTGCTGGTCATCGGTGCCACGTTCCTCTACGGATCTGGTCGGACCGTCGACTCCGCCGAAGGCCTTCTCGCAATGGCCGACCCACTGCGGGACAGCTACGGTCAGCTGGCCTACTGGCTCTTCCTGGTCGGCTTCTGGGCAATTTCGTTCAGCTCGGTACTCGGCGTATGGAGCGGGGTTTCCTATCTCTTTGCCGACATCATCCGCAATATCGCCAATAAAGGTAGGGAATATGCGCTCGACGAAGGCGGTGAAGACGCCGCAGTGCCCCTACGGAAGACCAAGTCTTACCGATTCTATCTGATTTTGCTGACCTTCCCATCCATTCCGGTCATGCTGCTTGGCTCGCCGGTCTTCCTGGTGCTGGCCTGGGTCACGCTCGGGGCGCTGTTCATGCCGTTCCTCACGGCGGCACTGCTCTACCTGCTCAACGCCAAGAAGTTCGGGGCCCGACAACCGGGCGAGTCGCCGCTCTCGATGGTCAACATCGTGCTCGCGTTCAGCTTCGTGCTGTTCGTCGTGCTCATGACCAGCGAACTGCTGAACACATTCTCATAGGACAGGGGCCGGCATGGAAACATCGGAAATGAGTACCGCGGCGGTGCAACAACTGTTCGACCGCAGCGCATACCACCGGTGGCTGGGGTTGCAGGTGTACGCCGTCGGCGACGGCGCCATCGAGATCTCTGCGCGGTGGCGGCCGGAATGGGTGGTGCGCCCGGAAGGGGAGCCCACGCACGGCGGAATCTTGGCCGCCCTCATCGATCTCGCGGCGGACTGGGCGCTGTACTCCCGGGCCGGGCGCGGGGTGCCCACCGTCGACCTGCGGGTCGACTATCACCGGGCGGCCGCGCCGGGCGACCTGACCGTCTGCGGCGAGGTGGTCAAGTTCGGCCGGCAGATCTCGGTCGCGGAGGCGAAGGTGCACAGCGCTGACGGCATGCTGATCGCCAGTGGCCGCGGGGTCTACCTGACCTCCCCGTCGTCCTCGTGACCGCGGAGCATTCTGCTGATTCTTCGCTCGGCGAGTACGGCACAGGGCCCCGCCCCATCTGGCGCGGGGCCCTTCCCCGTTGTGCGACCTGTTCAGGCGCCGAGGTTCAGTTTGCCGTCGACTCGCCGGGGAATCCCCGTCACATTGTTGTCCCACAGTTCCTCGGGCAGCAGTTCGGCCGGCACGTCCTGCCAGCAGACCGGGCGTAGGAACCGCCGAATCGCGGTGACCCCGACGGAGGTGTGCGGAGCGGTCGCGGCGGGCCAGCCGGCGCCGTGCTGGGTCGCCCAGGTCACCGCCATCCCTGGGGGGTAGGAGTTCCACAGCACGCGGCCGACGCGCTCGACCAACGTATCGACCGCCGCGCGAGTGAAGTCGGTCTCGCCGGGTTCGCTGTGCACAGCGCCCGCCAGAGCGGGTTCGAGCCGGCGCAGCGCGGACAGCAGCTCCTCCTCGGTGCCGTACCGCACGATCAGCCCGTACGGCCCGAAGACCTCCTCGAGCAGGCTCTGGTCGAGTTGTGTGGTGGGCACGCTCAGCACGTGCGGCGACACTCTGTACCCGGCGCCGCCGGTCCGGGCGGCGGAAACCAGGCAGGCCACGTCCTTGCGGCGGGACAGCTCGGCGACCTGATCGAAATAGGAGTCGCGAATGCCCTGGTTGGCGAGAACCAGTGGCTCGGCGAGCTCGCTGAGCCGGCGGGTCAGCGCGGCGCACAGGCGGGACCCGTCCTCACCGTCCGGCACGAACGCCAGCCCCGGCTTGGTGCAGTACTGCCCGGCGCCCTGGGTGAGTGCCTGCGCAAGGCCGGCCCCGATCTCCTCCGGCCGGGTGCGGGCCGCCTCGGGCGAGACCACCAGCGGGTTCACGCTGCCCAGCTCACCGTAGAACGGAACAGGGTCCGGCCGGGCGCCAACCAGGTCGAGCAGGGCCCGACCGCCCCGCTGCGAGCCGGTGAAGGCCACCGCGGTGATCTCGCTGCGCTGCACCAGAAGCGCTCCCGCGTGGTGGCCGTGGACCAGTCCGATGGTGCCGGCCGGGGCACCCGCCGCGGACGCAGACTTCGCCAGCACCGCGTATGTGCGCTCGGAGGTGGCCGGATGGGACGGGTGTGCCTTGACCACCACCGGGCAGCCGGCGGCCAGCGCGGAAGCGGTGTCCCCGCCGCCGACCGAGAAGGCGAGCGGGAAGTTGCTCGACCCGAAGACGGCCACCGGCCCCAGTGGGACCAACATGCGACGCAGATCCGGTTGAGGGCCCAGCGAGGTCTGCCGCGCGTGTTCGATCACGGCCTCTACATAGGATCCTTCGTCGAGTGCCTCGGCGAACAACCGGAGTTGGTAGGCCGTACGGTCGAGTTCACCGCGCAGCCGGGATTCGCCGAGCGCGGTCTCCGCGTCCGCAGTCTCGACGATGGCCGCCGCGTCGGCTTCCAGGCCGTCCGCCATCCGCCAGAGCATCGACGCCCGCGCGGTCCGGCCTAGCCGGTTCAGCTCGGGTGCCGCGGCCGCCGCGGCGCCAGCGGCAGCGACGACGTCATCGGGACTGGATTCATCGCCGAATACCTCCCGGATCTCTCCGGTACGTGGGTTCACGCTGACGACGGGCGGCACGGGCGCCTCCAGGATCTCGAGGCTCGGCCACCGGCTCGTGAGGTGGGTGTTCGAACCTCGCCAAAGGGTTGACATCTCGTATATGAGATACTAGAGTAGCATACATCGCTGTCGTCATGTGTTCAGTGCCTTTTCGCCGCTGTCGCCGGAGTGCGGCCGGCACGGAGTTCGCCAGTCCCGCGGAGCATTCGGGCCCAGCAAGCTTTCGCCCGTGTCGGGCATTTCATCGATTCTGAGGAGGAGTGCGACCGATGCCGCTGACAACCGAGGAATTGCGCGAGTTCAGAGCAGTGACCCGAAGCTTCGTGCGGGATCGACTACAGCCCCTCGAGCACGCGATGGACGCCGAGGACCGGCTACCCGACCGGACGTGGCAGGAACTGGCCGCAGCCTCGGTGGAACTGGGTCTGTGGACCGCCAACATGGCGGAGGCCTCCGGCGGTCCTGGCCTCACCCTCGGCGAACTCAGCTCGCTGTGGGAGGAGTTCGGACACACCGCCTGGCCGTTCACCTATCTGCTCGGCCGCCCGCACGCGACCTTGGCCAAGTGCACGCCGGAGCAGCGGAAGAAGTATCTCGACCCGCTCGTCTCCCGGCAGGCGCAATACTGCTTCGCGGTGACCGAGCCGGGCGCCGGATCGGACGTCGCCGCTATGAGGACGACCGCGAAGCAGGTCCACGGCGGCTTCGTCATCAACGGCGTGAAGCACTTCATCACCCACGGCGGAGACGCCGACTTCGTCATCCTGTTCGCGGTGACCGACCGCAAGGAAGGTCAGCGCAAGCCGGAGATGACCGCGTTCTTGGTCGATCGCGGCACGGCGGGATTCACCGTGGGCGGCAAGCAGGACATGATGGGCTGGCGCGGACTGCACGAGCACGAGCTCATCTTCGAGGACTGTTTCGTGCCGGACGATCAGGTACTCGGCGAGCAGGGCGAAGGCATGCGCCTTGCCATGGCCGGCATCGCGCAACGGCGCCTCAACATGGCTGCATTCTCCTGTGGGATGATGGACCGGCTCATCACGCTCTCCCATGAATACGCCCAGAACCGGGTCGTGTTCGGCGAGGCGTTGACCCGCAAGCAGGGTATCCAGTGGATGCTGGCGGAGATGGAGGCGCTGCGGTTCTCCGCACGGGCGACCACGTTTCGGGTATGCGAGCTGTGTGACGAGGCGCGGGCGAGCGGCATGGACGACTTCACGCTGGCCGGGCAACTCGCCAAGGAGGTCGCGGTGGCCAAGCTTGTCGCCACCCAGGCGCTGGGCAGGGTCGCCGACATGGCCGTGCAGATCTTCGGGGGCATGGGCTGGTCCAAGGAGAACCCGGTCGAGCGGATGTTCCGGGACGCCCGGATCCTGCGCATCGTCGACGGCACCGACGAGGTGCAGAAGGGAATTGTGTTCCGCAATCTGACCGGGCGGCGTGACATCGCCTGAGTGTGGGGGAGGGAACATCGTGGGTGACATCGAGATCCTGGAAGTCGACGTGCTGGTCGCGGGTGGCGGCCTGGGCGGGTTGATGGCGGCCTACCGGGCACAGTGCGCTGGGGTCCGAGTTGCCGTCGCGCTCGGCTCCGGTGGCGCGTCGGCACGGATCAGCAGCCTGAACGCCGCGCTGGGAGGCCCCGGAGACACCCCGGAGCGATTGTTCGACGACATCTTCGCTGCGGGGGCGGAGCTGGCCGACCCCGCGGTGGTCCGGCAGTTGACCCAGCGCGTCGGCCTGGAAGTCACCGAGCTAATGAACCTGGGGGTGGATTTCCACAGGGTCGACGGCAAGCTCGCCCGCCGCCGCGGCGCCGGCAGTTCGGCGGACTGGGCGGTCTATTCCGAGGGCATGGTCGGGCACGAGATCTGCCGGGTGCTCACCGAGCACCTCGCCGCGCCCGGTTCGGCACCGGCGACCCTGCTCACCGGTGCCACGCTGGTCGCGCTCGACACCGGGATCGAGGGGGTGCGTGGCGGTCTGGTGTATCGCCCGCGGACCGGCGACTGGCTCGACGTGCGGGCACCGGTGGTCGTACTGGCGACCGGAGGCGCGGGTGGGTTGTTCGAGCGCACCACGAACCCGCCCGGCAGTCAGGGCACCGGATACGTTATGGCGTTGGAGGCGGGGGCCGAGCTCGTCGGCATGGAGTTCATCTCCTACGAACCGTTCGTCACGCTCAGTTCAGCGCACAAGAAGAGCTACGACCTGCCGACCACAGTGCTGCATCAGGGCGCCCGGCTGTGCAACAGCGAGGGGCGACCGGTGATTTCCGAGACGAAGGTGCCAAGTAAGGACATCATCTGCCGGATGATCGTGGAAGAGGTCAACGCCGGGCGAGGTGTGAACGGTGCGCTGCTTTTCGACCTTCGTGACGTGCCACCGGCGACGCAGGCGCAGTACACCGGTCTTGTTCAAGCTTGCAGTGCATTCGAATTGACACCGGAGAACGCGGTTCTTCCGGTTTATCCGGCGCAGCACTACATGAACGGAGGTGTGCGGGTCAACTCTGACGCCACCACCAGCGTCCCGGGGCTGCTCGCGGTGGGCGAGGTGGCCGGCGGGACCCACGGCGCGCACCGGCTCGCCGGTGGCGGCGGCACCGAGGTGGTCGGCATGGGCGCGATAGCGGGGGACACGGCCGCGAAGCTCGGGGCCGACCGACGGGGTGTCGGCGGCCCACGGCTGACCCCGCGCCCGGCGCTGCTGCCCACCGGAAGCACGCAGGAGGACCGGTACGTGCTCGCCGCGGCCAGATCCGCGCTGAGCTCGGCCTGCGGCATTCTGCGCACCGAGGACGAGTTGGCCGAGGGCACGCAGCGGCTGGCCGAGCTGTCCACCCGGCTCGCCGGAGACAGTCCGGGCTACGGCCGGCGCCAGGTCACCCTCGGCTCGGCCGTCGTACAGGCCGCGCTGGCCCGGCGGGAGAGCCGGGGCGACCACTACCGCCTCGACTACCCGGACCGGGATGACCACAACTGGCGCGGCCATCTGGAGACCCGGCTGCGGGGCTCGACCGGACAGCTCGAGGCAACGTTTCGCGCCGCCGCGGGCATCGATGGTTCGATGGCGTAGCTCCACCTCCTACTGGAGCCACTTCCTAGGTGATTCTGGCCGTGCAACGATCGGTATGATGACCGGAGGTCGCTTGTGATGCGCAGCAACAATCCAGCCGAGTCAAACAGTGGAACCAGTGGAGTGGTGACGAAGTTATGCCGGATCTGTCGCAGCTGAAGAATCCGACACTGGGTAAGACTGTGTCGCGCACCGACTTGGTCGAGGCGGCGCTGCGGGAATGGATTCTCACCGGTCAGTTGAGTAGTGGTCAGCAGCTCGTGGAACGCGAGATTGCGCTGGTTCTCGGGACGTCCAAAACGCCCGTCCGGGAAGCGTTGATCGTTTTGTCCAGGCGTGGTCTCGTCGAGGCCAATACATATCACGGCATGACTGTGCGCAAGGTGACCTCGCACATGATCCGCTCGGTCCAACAGGCTCGCATGATGCTGGAACCGGATATCGTCGCCGGCTCGCTCGAGAACTTCGACATGGAGGCATTGGCGAAGGCCACGGCGGTGCTGGATCGCAGTGCCGCGGCGGCGAAGGAGCGGGACTGGGTCAAGGTGGCCGCGGAAAACCGCGAATTCCATCGCGTGCTCTATTCGCAGCACGACAACGACCTCATCATCTCCTTCCTTGATCAGCTACAGGATCAGATCGCGTTGATCGCACTGGCGAGCTGGGATGACAACGCCGACCCGGTGGACGAGGGCACACAGCACGAGGACATCCTCGCGGCGGTCCGCCGCAAGGACGTAAATACCACGCGGAAGCTGCTGCGTAGCCACATTCAGGTGCTGCTGAAGTTCGCGGATCGCGTTGCCGAGAATGAATCATCTGGCGCGTAACCAGATTCAATGGTGAGCTAGAAGAGCAAGTATCAGGACGGAGCACGTATACGCACGGGGCCTGTCCGCAGTATGGCTTAGTCGGCTGACCCATGCCTGCAACTCGTGCGGCATGCGGTCGTTTCCTCTCATGCTTGCTGGAGGGTATTATGGGTGCCGCAAGAAGTGGTGGTCAGATTGTCGTCGATGAGTTGCTGGCACACGGTGTCACCACGGCATTCGGCGTTCCCGGGGAGAGTTTCCTGCCGGTGCTGGACGCCATGTACGACAGCGACCCGTCGTTCACGTTCGTCACCTGCCGGCACGAAGCGGGTGCTGCGACGATGGCGGAGGCGACCGGCAAGCTCACCGGCAAGCCCGGGATCTGCCTGGTCACCAGGGGGCCGGGGGCCACGCACGCCAGTGTCGGTGTGCACAACGCCGCCCAGGATTCCAGTCCGATGATCTTGTTCGTGGGCGAGCCGCCGAACCGGGCCCGGCACCGCGACACCTTCCAGGAGCTCGATCTGGAGCAGACCTTCGGCGACCTGGCGAAGTGGGTGGTGTCCATTCGGGACACCGAACGCCTGCCGGAGCTGATCAGCCGTGCCTTCCGGGTGGCCACCGGCGGCCGGCCGGGTCCGGTGGTGATCGGGCTGCCCGAGGACATGCTGTTCGGGGAGTCCGAAGCCGAGACCGTGGTGGCCACACCGGTAGCTCGCCCGCGCCCGACCGGCGAGCAGATCGCCGCGGTGACGGCGTTGCTCGCCGAATCCGAGCGTCCCATCGGGATCGTCGGTGGCCCCGGCTGGAGCCAGGGCGCCGCGGACGGGTTCAAGAAGTTCGCCGAAGCGTGGCAGTTGCCGGTGGCGAACGCATTCCGGCGGCAGGACGCGTTCGACAATGCCTCCGACTGCTACGTCGGAGACCTCGGGGTGCAGATGAACCCGCGCCTGGCCGAGCAGATCACCTCCGCGGACGCGGTGCTCGCAATCGGCTGCCGGCTGGATGCCATCACCACCGCCGGCTACCGCCTGCTGGAGCCCCCGCGTCCACGCCAGCGGCTGGTGCACGTGCATGTCGGGGAGGATGAGCTGGGCCGGGTCTACCAGCCGGAACTGGCCATTCACTCGGACATCGAGGCGTTCTGCGACGAACTGAGCACCGCGGATGCGCTGCCGGCGCCCCGGTGGGCCGACCGGGCCGCGGCCGCGCGGGCTGGTTACCGCGATTGGGCGGCGGCGGAGAACCAGGGGGAGGCCGTCCGCCTGGCAGAGTTCCTCACGGTGATCTACCGCAAGCTGCCCGCGGACGCGCTCATCGCCAGTGGTGCCGGGAACTACGCCGTCTCCGTGCATCGCAACTCCTCGTTCGGCAGCTACCCGGCGCAGGTGGCGCCGACCAGCGGATCGATGGGCTACGGGCTGCCGGCGGCCATCGCGGCGAAGGCCGCGTTCCCGAAACGGATGTCGGTCGCCTTCGCCGGCGACGGCTGCTTCCTCATGTCAGGCAATGAGTTGGCCACCGCCGTGCAACACGACCTTCCGGTGCTCGTGGTCGTGATCAACAACTCGATGTACGGCACGATCCGGGCGCACCAGGAGAAGCAGTACCCCGGCCGCGTCGTGGGCACCTCGCTGGTCAACCCAGATTTCGCGCGGTACGCCCGGGCGTTCGGCTGTGTTGGCGAAGTGGTGAACACGGTGGAGGAGCTGACCGAGCAGCTCGACCAGTTCCTCGCCGGAGACCGGCCGACCCTGCTCGAGATCAGGGTGTGAGCGGCCACATGACCGAGCTGACCTACGACATCGCCGTGGTCGGCGGCGGGATCGTCGGACTAGCCACCGCACTGGCCATCACCGACGCAGACTCGTCCCGCTCTGTCGCCGTGCTGGAGAAGGAGGACGGCTGGGGCCAGCACCAGACCGGCCACAACAGCGGCGTGATCCACAGCGGCATCTATTACCAGCCCGGCAGCTACAAGGCCACGATGGCCCGGGACGGCGGGAAAGAGATGGCGGAGTTCTGCGAACAGCACAGTCTGCCGATCACGCGCTCCGGGAAGATCATCGTGGCGACCGAGCCGGGGGAGCTGCCGCGGCTGGAGAAGTTGCGAGAGCGCGGGGCGGCGAACAGGCTGACCGTGCGTCCGCTTACGCCGGAGGAGATCCGCGAGCACGAACCACACGTCCGGGGCCTGGCCGGGTTGCACGTGCCCAGCACCGGCACCTGTGATTTCGGCGCCGTGGCGGGAAGACTCGTGGAGATCTTGCGCGAACGCGGAGTGCACATGATGAGCTCGACGCGGGTGATCGGATTTTCCCGCCGGTCGCGCGAAGTCGTGGTGGAGACCGATCGCGGGGAAGTCCTCGCTCGGCGGGTGGCCAACTGCGCGGGCCTGCACAGCGACCGCCTGGCGCACATCGGCGGACAACGCAACGACGTGCGGATTGTACCCTTCCGCGGCGAGTACTTCGAACTCCGGCCGGACCGCGAGCACCTGGTGCAGAACCTGGTGTACCCGGTGCCGGATCCGGCGTTCCCGTTCTTGGGCGTGCATCTGACCCGGATGAACAACGGCGGCGTCCACATCGGTCCGAATGCGGTGCTCGCGTTCGCCAGGGACGGCTACAGCAAGGCGTCGGTGGACTGGGCGGGTGTGCGGGACGTCGCGACCAATCGTGGCCTGCACCGACTCGCCCGGCGTTACTGGCGCGAGGGTGGCGCCGAGGTGCTGCGGTCGATGATCAAGCCGCTGTTCGTGCGCGCAGTGCGCCGGTTGGTCCCCGAGATCGAGTCCGCCGACCTGGTCGCGGCACCGGCCGGGGTGCGCGCGCAGGCGATCCACGACGACGGGACGCTGGTGGACGACTTCGCCTTCGCCGAGGACGAGCAGTTCGTGCACGTGCTCAACGCGCCGTCGCCGGCCGCGACCGCGTCGTTGCCCATCGGTCGGGAGATCGCGCGTCGGTGCCTGGTCCGAGCCGACCAGTGATCGTTGGGGCGGCGAGTGCGTGGGCGTGTCCAGTACGGCTGGCTGATGGTGAGTGGCCTCGGCGTCTCGGAGCTGGTGTCCTGGGGTGTACTGATCTACACCTTCTCGGTGCTGGTCGGTCCGATGAACGCCGAGCTCGGCTGGTCGGTGGCGCAGCTGAATACCGCCTATGCCACGGGGCTCTTGGTCTCCGCGCTGGTCGCGGTGCCGATCGGCAGGTGGATCGATGTGCGCGGCGCGCGCATCGTGATGACCACCGGCAGTCTGCTGAGCATCGGCATGCTCATCGGCTGGTCCTTTGTTGAAACCCTCTGGGCGTTCTTCGTGCTGTCCGTGGTGGCAGGTGTGGCGATGGCGATGACGCTGTACGAGCCGGCCTTCGCGGTGACCACATCGTGGTTTCGGGTGCACCGGGCCCGCGCCGTTATGATCATTACCGTGGTGGGCGGGTTGGCCAGCACCGTGTTCATCCCGCTGACCGCGGTGCTGGTCGATTCCGTCGGTTGGCGCAATGCCCTGCTGGTGCTGGCGTGTGCGGTGGCGCTGATCGGGCTGCCGATCCACGCACTGCTGCTGCGCCGGTGGCCATCGGACCTGGGGCTGGGTCCGGACGGCTGCGTCGAGGCGGAACCTGTGCGCGCCGGGCATGATGCCGCCGTACCGGAGATCAGCCTGCGCGCGGTCGTGCTCCATACGCGCTCGTTCCGGTGGATCGCGACGTCGTTGTTCCTGGTCAACGCGGCCAAGTTCGGGGTGATCATCAGCCTGGTGGCCTACCTGCAGGACCGGGGATACTCGCTCACGATGGCGACCCTGACGTCCGGAGCGGTCGGTCTCTTGCAGGTTGTCGGTCGGCTAGCGATGACCGCGGTGGCGGCGCGGTTGCCGGTCGACCGTGCCACCTGCCTGGTCTTCGCCGGGCAGGGGGTCGCGCTGTTCTTCCCGCTGGCCACAACCGGCAGCGGCCCCTGGTCGACGGTGTCGATCACGCTGTTCGTGGTGCTGTTCGGGATCGGGTTCGGGCTGTCGGAGTTGTTGCGTGGCACGGTGGTCGCCGACTACTACGGAGCGGGGAACTACGGCCGGGTGAACGGACTGCTGTCGGTGTTCGTCGTGGTCGCCCGAGCAGCCGGCCCGTTCGCGGCAGGCCTCGTGGTGACCTTGCTCGGCAGCTATGATCTGGTCCTGGCTGGCGCCGCCGTCGCCACCCTGGGCGGAGCCGGCGCCCTCTATCTGGTCGGACGCGCTCGTCCAACACACGTCCCCAACGCTGAGAGTTGACAGCCGTGCCCGGCCACCGCGGGCCTGCGTCGAGCACCGGGCCAAGCCCGGGAGGTTCTCGGCCCGTCGATCACTTGGCTGTGTCCGGCATGTGGCCCGCGGAGCGCGGCACCCTTCCGTTGCCAGGCTGGGGCCCCGCCGGTCCCGAGTGTGCTCCGGCTGATCGACTTCGTCCGCCGCGGTGCCGACGCCCGCGCGTTCGTCGGGGTGTGCGGTGAGATCGCCGTGGACAAGCACGCCGCGGGGGACTGTCCGAATCTTCGGCTCTGGCACAGATTCGGTGGTCGGGCGGGTTCAGCTGAGCAGGATCGGCTGCCGGAGCAGCGGGAACCCCGCTCGGCCATACATCTGCCGCTT
>NZ_JBEYYF010000046.1:0-13425 GCF_040645415.1 Pseudonocardia sp. NPDC046786
TTCCCGCCGGCTGACCCCGCACCAGCGACCCGACCAACCCCGCGGAGCACCCGACAGAACCGCACGCCGGACACTCCCGCACGCCGTCACACCAGGTCCAGCAGACAACACCGAATCCGAGATCAATCAGCAGCGTCATGAATGACCGGGGCTAGCGGAGAACAGTCTCGTCGGCGCTCGGGACCGGCGCACCAGGGTCCCGTATCCGGTCCGGACAGCTTGCCTGTCCTGGTCGAGCGGCGCCTCTGCGGGCAGGCGACCGAGTCGACCTGAGTGAAACCGAGTCGCCGTCGTAGTGCATGCGGCGCATCCCGTTGTTGTCGATTTCTCGTGGTGGATCCCGGGATCCCTCGGCGATTCGTGTGCGATCGGCTCGGAAACATCCAAGCAGTGAGGTCGTGGGGGTTCAGCGGGTCGAGCTCCGTGCAATTGCGGAGCGATGACGCGACATGAGAAAAGCGTCGCCAAGCGGTGTGAGGCGGGGGAGCGCCCTCGCGATTCCCGAAGCAGGTTCAGTCGGGAGCCGGACCGGCCGGGCGGCGGGCGGAAGGACGCGTGACCGCTCCCCGTCGACCGTACGTGAGCTTGACATCACACCGAGGGACCGGACACAGTGCCTCATTGTACCGATCAGTCAGTACGTCCGTGCTGGATGCAGCGTGCATGGCCGCGGGTTCGACCTTCCCCGTGACTGACCTTCCCCGTGACAACGACGCACAGCAGAAGGAGTTGATGGTCTGTGGTTGACGCACCGACTCGAGGGGCCTGGTGGTTCGGCATCGACGTGGGTGGCACGTTCACCGATGTCGTGGGCGTCAACCGGGAGACCGGTGAGACGCGGGAGCACAAGGTGCTCACCACGAAGCCCGACCTCGAGCAGGGCGTGATCGCCGCCCTGCGCGAGACGGGGATCCCGATCGAAGAGGTGGGCGAGATCGTCCACGGACACACCAGCGGCATCAACGCCGTGCTCAGCCGGACGGGGGCGCGGGTCGCCCTCCTCGCGACGGCAGGCCACCGCGACCTGCTCGACATCGGACGGCAGGACCGCCAGTTCGGCCCGGAGTTCTACGACCCCAGCTGGCTCCGCCCGCACCAGGCCCGGCCGATCGTCAAGCGGCAGGACCGCTACGGGATCACCGAGCGCGTCGGGTGGGACGGCACACAGGTGCTCCCGCTCGACGAGAACCAGATCCGGACGGCCGCCCGTGAGCTCCGAGAGAAGGGCATCGACGCCGTCGCGGTCTGCTTCCTGAACTCCTACATCACCCAGGAACACGAGCAGCGCGCAGCGGACATCGTCCGCGAGGAGTTCCCCGAGGCCTACGTCCAGACCTCGGCGCTCTACCCGGTGACCAAGGAGCACGAGCGGACGGCGACCGTCGCGCTCGACGCCTACGTCGGCCCGATCGTGACCCGGTACCTCCAGCGTCTGGTCGAGGGGCTGGACAAGACCGGCTACACGGGTTCGCTCTGGATCATGACGATGAACGGCGGCATCGGCACGGTCACCGAGACCTCGAAGGCGCCCGTCTTCCAACTGGTCTCCGGACCGGTCGGTGGGGTGAACGGCGCGGTCCACTTAGCCCGCACGTCCAACAACCCGAACCTGCTCACGATGGACGTCGGCGGCACCAGCACCGACATCGCCGTGGTGCAGAACGGCGAGCCGCCGATGACCGACCTGTGGTCGATCGAGAACGGCCTGACGATGACGATGCCGGTCCTCGACATCCACAGTGTCGGGTCCGGCGCCGGCAGCATCATCCACATCGACGCGGTGGGCAACCTGCGCGTCGGCCCGCAGTCGGCGGGCTCCACCCCGGGCCCCGCGTGCTACGGCCGCGGGGGCACCCAGCCCACGCTCACCGATGCCTGCGTGGCGTTGGGGATCCTGCAGCCCGACCTGTTCGCCGGTGGGGCGCTCACACTGAACGTGGACCTCGCTCGCCAGGCGCTGGCGACGGTGGCAGACAAGCTCGGGATGGGCGTGGACGAGCTGGCCGACGCAGCCTACCGGCTGGCGTGCAGCGACATCGCCGGCTCGATCCGCTCCATCTCGACCTACCGAGGCCTGGATGTCCGCGACTTTGGACTCCTGGCCTTCGGCGCGGCGGGACCGATGGTGGCCGACCGAGTGGCACGCGAGCTCGGCGCGCGGAAGGTGCTCGTGCCGTCGAGCCCTGGTGAGTTCTCCGCCTTTGGGCTGCTGACGAGCGACCTGCGCGTCACCCGCGCCCGCTCGCCGCTGACCACGCTCAACGACCACGACCCGCACGCGCTCGAGGCTGCCTACGCCGAGATGGAGCGCGACATCATCGAGGACCTCGGCCGGCAGGGCGTCTCCGCGGAGAGCGTCGAGTTCGAGCGCGCGTTCTTCGCCATGTACCGCGGCCAGACGTGGGACAACCGGCTCCCGCTGCAGAGCGGCACGATCGACTCCGAGACGATCGAGACGATGCTGCGGCAGGTCCACGACCTGTACGAGCACCGGTACGGATTCAGCGCCGAGGAGATCCCCGTGCTGGTCACCACCCTGGAGGTGACCGGCGTGTCCCGCCGACCCGAGATGGCGTCGTTCCACGCATCGACCGCGGAGACATCCACGGATCCGCAACGCCGCGTGGCACTCCGCCTCGCCGGTGTCGAACATCCCGACTCGCCGGTCTACACCCGGGTGCAGCTGGCCGGCGGCATGTCGGTCAACGGCCCGGCGATCATCGTCGAGGCTTACGCCACGACGGTCGTGAATGCAGGCTCCACCGCCTCCGTCACCGACACCGGTGAGCTCCTGCTGACGCTTGACGAGGACTGAGGGACTGATCACCGTGACCATCGACACGAACACCCAGCTTCCGGCGAGCCTCGACGCCAAGGAGATCGCCCGCCGCTACGGCGCAGAACTGGTCGAGCTGGAGACCATCCGTTACGGCCTGCTCGAGATCGCGCGTGACATGCACGAGTCGCTCGTGCGCAGCTCGTTCTCGCCGATCGTGCGCGATATCCAGGACTGCACTGCTGCTATCCACATGCGTACCGACGCAGGCTGGGAGACCGTGGCTTCCCGCGAGGGTGCGATGCAGCACGCCTTCACCGCCCAGCACATGTGCAACTTCCTCATGGAGGAATGGGACGAGGGGTCGTTCCAGCCCGGTGACACTATCTTCGTCAACGACCCGTGGCGTGGCGCGATCCACCAGTCCGACGTCAACCTGTTCCGGCCCATCATCATCGACGGGCGTGTCGAGTTCGTGCTGCACTCGACGTCGCACGTCCTCGACCTGGGCGGTGCGATTCCCGGTGGTTTCGCCAACGGGGTGCAGACGCATTTCGAGGAGCAGCTGAAGTTCCCGCCGACGCTGCTCTATGCGGGCGACGTCGCGGTGCGCTCCGCGTTCAACTACATCCTGGAGAACACACGGGTCCCGTCGAGCCTGCTGGGTGACCTGCGGGCGCTCTACGGCTGCCTGGCCGTCGGCGACGCGCGTCTGCGGGAGCAGGTCGACCGGTTCGGCCTGGCGACGGTGCGCGCCGGCGGCCAGTACGGCATGGACCGCATCGAGCAGTCGATGCGGGCCGCCATCGCCGCGGTCCCCGACGGCGACTATGCCGTCGAGGACTTCATCGACGAGGACGGCGTCACCGACGAGGAGCTCAGGATCGCTGCCACGGTGCGGGTGCGTGGGGACTCGATGGAGGTCGACTTCTCCGGGACCGGGCGGCAGCCGCTGGGCAACGTCGGGACGGCCTGGATCGAGAGCACGCGGTGCATTCAGGGCATCAAGATGGTTCTCGACCCGCACTCGCCCGTCAACAGCGGAACGCTCCGCCCGATCGAGTCGCTCCTGCCGCCCGGCAGCGCGGTGTGCGTCCTACCTCCGTCGAGCGTGTCCAACCACCTCGACATCGGCAGCAGAAACATCAACATGATGACCACCGCCATGAGCATGGCGCTCCCCGAGTTGGGGGTGGCGCCGGACAGCGGCAACTTTGCCGCGATGATGATCGGCGGGTTCGACGACCGTCCGGGGCACGAGGGGCCGTGGGCCGGGGCAATCCTGCCGGGCGGGGCGTGGGGCGGTACCTACAGGTCGGACGGCCTCACGAGCGTCACACCGGCAATCGGAGCCTGCCGGTCCTCGGTGTGGGAGCACATCGAGCGCGAGAGCCCGATCGTGCCGCTGATGCACGAGTTCCTGCCGGACTCGGCGGGCGCCGGATTCCACCGCGGCGGGTTCGGCGGCGTCTTCACGCTCCTGCCGCTGTCCACGACGTACGTGACGATCACGGGTGACCGCAGCAAGCGCGGTGCGCCGGGCGTCAACGGCGGCGGCCCCGGCTTCCCGTTCTACGCCTGGCTCGTTCCGTCGGACGACCCGAGCGTCGTGCTCGACGTGTTCGACCTGCGCGGGTGCGAGCCGCTGTTCGGTGTCTTCGACGACAAGGGCCGACCGCTGCCGGGCGACGGGGACTTCGGCCTCGGCGCCCGCTACCAAACGGCGAAGGTCGCCGGCCTGGAGATCAAGCCGGGACAGGCGCTGCGGGTGCTGTTCGGTGGTGGCGGCGGCTGGGGCGACCCGTTGGAGCGCCCGGTCGATCGGGTGCTGGCGGACGTCGAGGAGGGGCTCTACAGCCCCGAATTCGTCCAGCGTGCCTTCGGCGCCGTCATCTCCTCCTCGGGTCAGGTGGACACCGACAGGACCACCGAGCTGCGCAAGGAGCTAGCCGAGGCGCGCAAGGCAGGGGCCTGGACCGTGCCTACGGCCTGCCCGACCAACTGGATCGTCTGAGTCCAGCCCGTCAACGAGTGAAAGGACGGCTCTCATGGGAGTCGAACGTCTGATCTTCGCGCCGCCGGAGGAGGCGGAGCTTCACGTGGAGCGCACCCCGGTGGAGGTGACCTGCCCACGCTGCAGTTCCACCAACGTGGCCCGGTACCCGGTGGCCAACTACGTCGGCCCGCGGATCGTCACCAAGTGCCAGGAGTGCTTCCACCATCTCTCGGTCGACGTGCCGACCGCGGACGACCATTGGCCGCCATGGCGGTCGGCGACGATGGACTGGCCCTCCTCGCGGGCCGGCTGAGCGGCGCCGCGAACCGTTGAACCGTCGCACGGCCCGAGCCGATCGATTGGTCGGCTCGGGCCGTTCGCTGGACGAGTGTGGCCGGAGAGGGAGCAGTTCGGGTGAGCAGTGAGATGCCGGCGATTGACCGGCTGGGTGTGGCAGTGGGGCTGCGCACTCTGGGGGCGCTCGACATGGCAGAGCTTGCGCAGGCTGCCGAGCGCACCGGGCTGAGCCGGTTCGTCGCGATGGAGGCGTGGCGGGAGACGATCGTGCCGCTGTCCGCATGTGCCCTGCGGACGGAGCGGATCGGGCTGGCCACAGGAGTGATGCAGGTCTTCCCCGTCAACCCCGTCATGGTCGCGTTGCAGGCCAGTGAGCTTCAGGAGCTCAGCGGTGGCCGCTTCACGCTCGGGCTCGGGGTCGGTGCGGCGTTCGTGGTGCCGCGCTGGTTCGGGGTTCCGTACGAGAAGCCGATGACCCGGATACGGGAGTTCCTGGAGATCGTGCGCGGCGTGCACGAGTCGGCGGGCTCCAGCCCCTTCTCCTACGACGGTGAGCTGTTCGGCATCCGCAAGTACAGCCTCGGGGATGAGCCGGTGCGTCCGGTTCCTCTCCACATCGCCGCCGTCGGACCGAAGATGCAGGAGCTGGCCGGGGAGCTCGCCGATGGTGTCATGGTTGGTGCACTGCATTCCGCGGAGCACCTCGGGGACGTGCGGGAGCGGCTAGCCGTCGGTGCGGCCCGAGCCGGTCGCGCCGCGGCCGGAATCGAGATCTCGTACCACCTCGTCGCGGCGTGTGACCAGGACGGCGATCGTGCCCGCTCCCTTGCGCGGCGTTCGATCTCCTACTGCACGCAGTATCCGCACTATC
The DNA here is from genome assembly GCF_040645415.1 of Pseudonocardia sp. NPDC046786. Lineage (NCBI taxonomy): Bacteria > Bacillati > Actinomycetota > Actinomycetes > Pseudonocardiales > Pseudonocardiaceae > Pseudonocardia > Pseudonocardia sp. NPDC046786. Next base: position 5,941 of record NZ_JBEYYF010000046.1, read on the forward strand.
TGAAGCGGTTCGCCGCGGAGGGCTTCGGGGCGCAGGCGGAGCAGATCGGCCAGCTGGTTCGCCGGCACGAGAACGACTCCGCCGAGGCGCAGGTGACGGACGCGATGCTGGAACGCTTCGCTGTCGCCGGCACACCTGCCGAGTGCCGTGAACAGCTGCGTCCCCACCTGTCGGGAGACGCCGTACCCATCCTGACCCTATTCCCCTTCCGGGTGTCCGAGCAGGAGGTCATGGCGTCGCACCACCTGCTGCTCAAGGAGCTCGGCACCCTTGGGGCGTGACATCCGACGGCAACGGCGAAGGAGCTGACTATGCAAGGCGTGATGCGAGCGATGCGTCTCAAGACCGTCGGCGTGGACCCCTCGCTGACCGAGATACCCGTCCCCGAACCGGGGGAGGGGGAGGTGCGCATCGCGATGCGGGCATGTGGCATCTGCGGCTCGGACCTGCACGTCGTCGACGGGTCCACTGTGGTCGACCGGCTGCCCGTGACGATGGGGCACGAGCCGTCCGGTGTGGTGGACGCGCTGGGTGCCGGGGTGGACTCCCTGTCGTGCGGTCAGCGCGTCGTGGTCAATGGCTTGGTCCCCTGCGGGACGTGCGGGCAGTGCACGAGGGGACGTCGCAACCGGTGCGAGCAGCTCTGCATCCTGGGCCTCGGCCGGGATGGGGCGCATGCCGACTACTTCACCGTTCCCGCCGAGAGCGTCATCCCCCTGCCCGACGGGATCGGGTTCGAACTGGGCGCGATCATCACCGACGCGATCGCCACGCCGATGCACGCGATCCGCAAGTCCGGCGTGCAGAAGGGGCAGACCGCGGCGGTCTTCGGGCTTGGTGGGCTCGGCATTCACGCGGCGATGATCCTGCGCCAGCTTTACGAGGTCGAGGTCGTGGGCATCGACGTCGATGACGCCGCGCTCGCCAACGCCCGCCGGGCCGGTGTGGCCGACGTCGTCGATGCCCGCGAGGCGCAGGTGGCCCGGCGTATCCGCGACGAGACGGGCGGAGGTGTCGATGTCGCCTTCGAGTTCGTCGGTTCCGCTGCGGTGGTCGAGCAGGGCCTGCGCTCCCTGCGGCCGGGCGGGACGTGCGTCGTCGCGGGGGTGCATCCGAACCGACTGCAGCTGGGTCTCCGCCAGGAGACGCTGGTGGCGAGGGAACTCACGCTCACAGGCTCGCTGGGTTACACCAACGAGGACATCAGCGACCTGCTCCACCTGGTGAACACCGGGGAGCTGGTGTTCGACGACACGGTCAGTCATGTCTTCGACCTCGCCGACTACCAGACCGGTCTCGACACGCTCCGGCAGCCGGACTCCGCATCCATCCGTGTGGTCATCACCGCGGATGCCTGACCCGCCGAGAAGGTTCACCGCAGCACCCGATTTGCAGATCCGCCGTCCAAGACCAGGTAGGCCCGTACCCCCTTCGAGAGGTCAATGATGATTTCGGCACGTGAGGATGTCACCGTCCGTACCTTCTGGGAGCAGCGTGTGGACGCGGCCCCCGACGCGCCCTTCCTGATCTACGGCGACCAGCGGTTCTCGTACGGGAAGTTCGACGCGTCGGTCAACAGGCTGGCCAACGGTCTTCTCGCCCACGGGGTCGGGCAGGGCGACAAGATCGCCCTGCTGCTGCCCAGCGACATCCGGTTGCTGCGCCTGCAGCTGGCGATTCAGAAGATCGGCGCGGTGATGGTGCCGATGATCCCGACCCTCACCCACGGCGAGATCACCTACGTGCTTCGGCACTGCGAGCCGTCGGTGCTGGTCACCGACGGCAAGGGATACGGGGTCATCGCCGACGGGGGAGGCCTTGACGTCGACCACCCGATGCGGGTCTACAGCTTCGGTGGTGAGCCACTCGATGCGGCGGACCTGGAGAGCGAGGAAGCGGACCGGCCGCCAGCTCTGACGATCACTGCCGCCGACCCGATGGCGATCATGTACACCTCCGGGAGCACCGGGAAGCCCAAGGGCGTGGTTCAGCCTAGCGCCGGCTTCGTCTCGGCCGGTCGGGCGATCGCGGAGCGGCTCGGGGCGACCGCCGCGGACAACTTCTTCTCCTGTCTGCCCCTGTTCCACGCGGCCGCGACGCACATGCTGATGTCTCCGGCCATCGCCGTCGGAGCGCGCTTCACCCTGGAGCCTACGTTCAGCCGCAGTGGGTTCTGGGACCAGGTCAGGCGATCGGGCGGCACGATCACGCTGGTGATGCCGGCTCAGCTGTCAATCCTGATGACCGCACCACGACGGGACGACGACCGCGAGCACAGCATGCGCATCGTGTTCAGCCACATCAGGCCCCAGCGCTTCTGCGACCGGTTCGGCGTCGAGGTGTGCACGACCTGGGCCATGACGGAGACGTGCGGGCTCGGAACGCTCACGGTGCCTTTCGAGGGGGACCACGCTCCGAAGCTGATCGGCGTTCCGATGGGGGACGCCGAGATCAAGATCGCTGACGAGACGGGCGAGCCCGTCGCGGCCGGTGAGCTCGGCGAGCTCTGTTTCCGCCACCCGAACGTGATGCGCGAGTACTACAACGACCCGGACAACACCGCGCGCACCCTGCGCGACGGATGGGTGCACTCCGGCGACCTGTGCGCGATGGACGACCAGGGGCGCGCCTACTTCCACGGCCGCATCAAGCACATCATCAAGCGGGCGGGAGAGAACATCGCAGGCGAGGAGGTGGAGTTCGCCATCGCGGCCCACCCCGCGGTCGAGGAATGTGTCACCTCCGGGGTGCCGGACCCGATCTACACGGAGGAGGTACACGCCACGGTGCGCCTCGGCGACGGCCATCAATGGACGGAGCAGGACATCATCGAGTGGTGTTCCACGCAGCTCGCCGACTGGAAGATCCCGCGCTACATCACGCTGGCGTCCGCTGAGCTCCCGAAGCTGGCGAACGGGAAGACCGACCGCCGGACGATCAACCGGAACCTCGACCTGAGCCGAGCGTGGGACCGCTCCAAGCACATGAACTGAGCGCACCTGAACAAGGTCTGAGCGTCGCGGGCGCCTCGTCCGGCAACTCCCGCCTCGCCATCGTGAGAGAGGGACCCATGGTCTTCACCCCTGTACCCCGGTTCGGGGGCGTGCGTCCGGACGGCCGTGCGCGCACCCTGCGATGACCGTCTCCGGGTCGCCTGCGGCCGCCGACGCGGCCGTCATGCGCGAACCGCTGGCGCACTGGGCCCGCGGCGAGTACGGCCCGTCGGCACAGGTGCCCGACGTCTGGCCGATGCCCGGCAACTCGGGGCTCAGCTTCGGCTTCGACGTCGTCGTCCCCGGCAACCCGCCGGAGAGGTTGGTCATCCGGCTGAGCCCACCCGGGGTCGCGCGCCGCGGGAACACGGACGTGCTGCGGCAGGTGCCGTTGCTGCGGAGCCTGCAAGCCAGCGGCATCCCCATCGCCCGCGTGACCTGGTCCACCGGCGACCCAGCCTGGTTCGGCACGGACGCGGTGGTCCAGCAGCGCCTGGACGCCCGGCCGCTGCACATGTGGGACGCCGGGCTGGACCACCGGCTGGCGGCCGGCGGCGCGGCCCCCTTCCTCGTGCAGGCGGTCGACGTGCTCGCCGCGATCCACGCGGCCCCCTGGGAGGACACGCTGCGCGACTGGGAGGCGCCTCGGTCACTGGAGTCGGAGCTGCACTTCTGGGACGACATCCTTGGCAGGTCCGACCAGGCGGGCTGGGTGCAGGCCGGACGGGAGCTGCGCGATGTGCTGCTCGCGAGCCGGCCCGAGGGCACTCCGTGCGGGGTTTTCCACGGCGACTACCAGACGAACAACGTGCTGTACGACGACGCAGGCACGCTCGTCGCGATCGTCGACTGGGAAATCTCGGGCCTAGGTGCACAGCTCATCGACCTCGGCTGGCTGACGCTGTTCACGGACGCCTCCTGCTGGGATGCCGGCTACGTGGCGGCCATGCGGGTTCGAGCCCGGCCCGAGTGGCTGCGGGACAGGTACGAGCAGGCGAGCGGGCGCTCTGTGGACTCGTTCGACTGGTTCCGGGCTATGGCGTGCTTCCGGTTCGGGGCCATCGCCGCGTTCAACGTCCGACTACACCGCAGTGGCAGGCGTCCGGATCCGCGCTGGGACCACATCGCCCCGTCGGTGACGACCCTGTTCACCCGTGGCCGTGCCCTGGCGCTCAGCTAGGTAGCCATCGCCACGACCGGCCGAGACCAGGGCCGGCTGCTTCCCGAACGTCGATGCCGAAGAGGAGACCCCGTGATCGATTTCTCGCTGGACCCCCAGATGGAGGAGCTCCGGACGAGAGCGAGGGAGTTCGTCCGTGACATCGTCGTCCCGCGGGAGCACGACCCCCGCCAGGACCGGCACGGCCCGAGCGATGAGCTGCGGCTTGAGCTCGTGGCGCAGGCGCGGTCCGCCGGGCTGCTCTCTGCGCACGCTCCCGTCGAGTGGGGCGGGCTGGGGCTCGACCACCGGGGGAGGGCCCTCCTCCTGGAGGAGGCGGGCTACTCTCCGATCGGCCCCCTCGCGCTCAACGTGCAGGCACCGGACGAGGGCAACACGAACCTCCTGGAGAAGGTTGCCACGCCCGAGCAGAAGGAGCGCTTCCTGCGCCCCCTGGTCTCGGGAGAGCAGCGATCTGCCTTCTGCATGACGGAGCCGGATGGGGGAGCGGGATCGGACCCGCGGCTCCTGCGGACCACCGCCACCCCCGACAGCAGGGGTGGCTACGTTCTCAACGGTCGGAAATGGCTCATCACCGGCTTCCCCGGGGCCCGGTTCGTCATCGTCATGGCCCGTACCCTGGACGACACCGGCCGCGACCTCGGGGCGAGCATGTTCCTGTTCGACACCGAGCGGGCCGGCATGACGATGGTGGGTCAACTGAACACCATGGACAATAATTCGCCGGGTGGGCACGCGATTGTCGACTTCGAGGACGTGCGGGTCGGTGCAGACGAGGTCCTGGGCGAGGTCGGCCGCGGTTTCCGCTACGCACAGCTCAGACTCGGACCGGCACGCATGACGCACTGCATGCGCTGGCTCGGCGCGGCGCGGCGGTGTCACGACATCGCCGTCGACTACGCCCGCGAGCGTCACGCGTTCGGCAAGCGGCTGGGGGACCACGAAGGCGTTGGATTCATGCTGGCGGACAACGAGATGGACCTGCACTCCTCGCGCCTGCTCATTTGGCAGGCGTGCTGGTTGCTCGATCAGGGCGCCCGCGCCCGGGAGGAGACCAGCATGGCGAAGGTCTACTGCTCGGAGGCGCTGAGCCGGGTCGTGGACCGGTCCGTGCAGATCCTCGGCGGGCGGGGCATCACCGATCACACGGTGGTCGAGCGGATTTATCGGGACATCCGCTCGTTCCGCATCTACGACGGGCCGTCCGAGGTGCACCGGTGGGCGCTGGCCCGCTCCATCGTCGATGAACCCGGAGGCCGTGAGGCGGGTATGAAGTGACGGGTCTTTCACACGCCGACCACCACAGAGCGCCCGCGTGCCGCGCGCCGTGGCGCCGTCCTGTGTTGCAATTGGACCGACTAGTACCATCGAGTCGGCCGCCAGTCCGGAAGCGTGCCAGATGCGCGGTCGGAGGAGTCGAGGTCTCATGAACGGCGAACAACCGGCGGAATGCGGCGCACGCGAAGGGTCGACCCGCGAAAGGATCCTCCGCGTCGCGGCGGAGAAGTTCGCTGAAAAGGGTTTTCACGGAACGGGCGTCGCGGAGCTCGGCGATGCGGCCGGGATCAAGCGCGGCGCCCTCTATTACCACATCGGGTCGAAGGAAGACCTGCTGTTTCATCTGTCTCGCCGCCACGTGGAAGAGGCGCTCGTCTGCGGTGAGGCGGTCGTGGCGGAAGCGGTCGGCGCAGTCGAGAAGTTTAGGCTTCTCGTGCGCGAGCATCTGCGAACGCTCGCCGCGCGGCGTTCCGAAGTCATCGTCGTCATGCACGAGATGCACGCCCTCACCGGTGAACGAGCCAAGAAGTTCAAGCGCCTCCGCGTGCAGTACGAGCAGCTGTTCGAGAAGATCATGCGGGAAGGTGTCGAGGAAGGCGTCTTCCGGAGCGCCGACCGCATCGAGGTCCTCGGGGTCCTGAGCATGTTGAATTACACCTACGTCTGGCTCGACCCGAACGGGCCAGTCCCCGTGGACGAGATCGCCGATCGGTTGGCCAACCTCATCCTGCACGGCGCTCAGCTGCCGGAGCGGGACAAAGCTGCTGTGCAGCGCAATGCACGGCAGTCTCATGAGTATCAGTAGGCCGCCTTTACTCGATCACCCGGGTAGCTGTGGTAGGCGGTGTGCCGCCGCCGGTTGCGTATCGGTTTCCGTCACCGTCGCCTCGAGGTCCTCAAGGGGCCTCCGTGAGCTGTTGGTCTTACCCTAGACGCGCCAGCCCAGCTTCGCCCCGGAACACATTTTGGCAAATAGAATACTCGCTCAGGTAGGGGCGGCCTTGCAGATGACTAGCCCCGATCATTCATGACGCTGCTGATTGATCTCGGATTCGGTGTTGTCTGCTGGACCTGGTGTGACAGCGTGCGGGAGTGTCCGGCGTGCGGTTCTGTCGGGTGCTCCGCGGGGTTGGTCGGGTCGCTGGTGCGGGGTCAGCCGGCGGGAATGGGCAGGGCGGCGAGCCGGTCGAACGCGGCGGCCAGGTGTTGGGCCCCAGTGTGGTTCCCCCGAGATCGTGGAGGGTTCCTTATGCCGCGTCTCGGTTTGGGGCGGCGTTCTCGTAGTTGATCGGTGAGAGCCCGGCTGCGGCGCTGTGTCGTCGCCGGTGGTTATAGAAGCCGTAGCACCAGTCGATCACCACGGCCCGAGCCCTGCTGGTGCTGTCGAAGTCGTTGCGGGACAGTACTTCCCAATCCAGACTGGAGAAGAACGCCTCCGCTGCGGCGTTATCGAAGCACGACCCGACCCGGCCCATGGACTGGCGGATCTCCAGCCGTCGACACAGGGCGGTGAACGGTCCCGCGGTGTAGGTCGAGCCGCGGTCGGTGTGGAAGATCACCCCGGCGATCCGGTCCGCTCCGCCGCGGGCCGCGATGGCCATCCGGACGGCCTCACAGGCCAGCTCGGCGTTCGGGTGCAGGCCGGTGGCCGCACCGAGCAGCCGTCGCGAGTACAGGTCGATCACCGTGGCCAGATACAGCTTCCCGGCCGCGGTGGGGATCTCGGTCATGTCCCCGACCCAGCGGCGGTTGGGCTCGGCGGCGGTGAAGTCGCGTTTGAGCAGGTCGGGGAACTTCGGTGCCGTGCGGTCCTGGCGGGTCAGCCCGTTGCGCCTCTTGATCCGGCGGGCGATCAGACCCTGGCGACGCATCGAGTCCGCCACGGTCTTCTCCGACACCTTCCATCCGGCCTCGCGCAGGTCCGCGTGCGACCGCGGCGAGCCGTGCAAACGCTCAGCAGCGTCGAACCCGGCCGCCACAGCGGCGTCGAGCGCACTACGGCGTTGCTCGGTAGCGGTCGGGCCGCTGTTCGCG
>NZ_JBEYYF010000047.1:0-12576 GCF_040645415.1 Pseudonocardia sp. NPDC046786
CCGCGGGGCGACAGGTAACGGGCGAGCGAGCCTGGCCGGCGCCTCGGAGATCATGGCTGCAGACCTGATCTCCTGCCGAGATCAAACAAGTTGGTAACGGGGGCACCACCGCGCGACCGACCACGGCGATGCGCGGACCGCGCATCGCCGTCAGTCGCCGGCCAGATCCGCGACCTCGCGCTCGAAGTTCTGGATGGACAGCTCGTTCGAACCGTAGAGCAGTGTGTGTCCCGCCGGCGCGTGATCCAGGTTTGTCTGAGCTGCGGCTGCGGCGCGGTAGTCCTCCGTGCCGATGACCTTCACCTGGTAGTCGTGGATCTCCTCCCACGGTCCGGGATCCGCCGAGTCGGGGATGTCGCCTGCGCGGTAGGTCGTCACGATCGTGAACGACTTGGCTGGCGTCTCGCCAGGGAACACCCGGTAGGTCAGGTAGCTGTCGCCCGGGCCCAGTGCGGTGATGTGAATGATCGTGTTCGGGAACAGTAGGTGTACGGCGCTGAACGGCCGCCGGGGCCACTCCTCGCGCGGCTTGCGCGCGTCGTCACTCATGCCGATGGGTGCGTAGCCGATCCGATGGTGGGGTGGGAAATGGTGGTAGACCATGGTGTCGTTGACCGCGGCGCGGCCCACGGTGTCCGGGTGCAGTGTGCGGAGGTGATAGCTCTCGCCGTACGTGTCCACTGCGTACTTCCAGTTGGCGGCGGCGTCGATCCGGGTGCGCTTAATCGGCTTCGCGGTTGCGAGGCCGAGCATCTTGAGCTCGGGCGCGAAGCTTCCCAGGAACTGGTCGGGGTTGATCGCCTCGGCGGCCGCATCGGCTACCACGAGGATCATGCCGTGCCGTTCGACGACCGGCACGGTGACCAGGCCCAACTCGGTGCGATCGACGCCGTCGAAGCTGGACGCCCCCGGAAGGCCGACGAGCTTGCCCTCGAGATCGTAGGTCCAGCCATGGAAGGGGCAGGTGATCCGCGATCCGCCCCGGCACGTCTCGACGATCTTCGACGCCCGGTGCGGACACATGTTGAGAAAGGCTCGGACGGTCATGTCGCGACCCCGCATCACCAGGATCGGTGGACCGGCCTCTTCGAACAGCATCTTGTCACCGGGCTGCGGGATGTCGCGGCTGAGCCCAGCGAGCAGGGGCAGGGCCCGGAAGATCGCGCGCTTCTCCGCGGCGTGCCGTGCCGGGTCGGTGTAGCTCCTCGCAGCGTTCCGCTCAGGACCGTCGCTGCGGTCGGTCGAGCCATGGATCACATGGTCCATGAGTCGGGCCTGAATCTCGGCGGCGATGCGAGACCGCCGGCGGGTACAAGGGTCGACCGTCTGTTCCACGTCCAGACCGCTGGTCACATCTACTCCTCTGCGGACTTCGCCCGGTGGGCGCCAGGACTGCCGGATCACGGGACGTGAGGGAACCTGTCTTTCAGCGGCGTGACTCCACCGGCGACGAGCACGCCGGTGTAGCTGTTGCGGATGCGGTGGCCGCGCACCGCTGCGTACTCCGGGCTGTCGTACCACTTCTTGGCGCTCCCGAACGTCGGGAACTCGATGAGGACGACGCCCTGGATGTCCTCGCCCTCCAGTACCTCGAGATGGGTGTAGGCGGAGTGGACCGTCGCGCCGGTGCCCTCGAGAGTCGCCTTCACCGCATTCGAGTACGCGACGTGCCCGGCCTTGTCCCGGAACTCGTGGCAGAAGTAGATGAGGTACGCGGACACGCGAACTCCTTCCGCAGGCAGTATGCTTACTATTTGAGTGAGAAGTGTATATCGAGAGTGTGTTATAGATTAAGTGCTCAATTGCATCCGTGTCAACGGGAATCAGAGGCAGCCTGTGGGAGGGGTGCCTGGTGTTCGGACCCTCGCGAGTCCGATCGACGATCGGCGGGTCGGTCGACGTACCACCCGCCGAGCCGCGGGGCCTCCACTTCGGGCGGCCACGGCGATACGGTCCACAGCCAGCCGCGCGGCCGGGCCCGGAGCACTGCCGGAGCGCCGCTGCGTCGCACCCCGGAGACGCGCGGGCTGAGCCGCGGCTCCGCGAGCGGAGGGAGCCGGAAATGTCGGGCGGAGAGCAAACGAGCGCTGGATCGAACAAGGGCGGCGCGTCCGCGGACTCCCTGCTACCCCAGGACGTCGTGCGCGACCTCGCCACCGTGCTGGCCGGAGTCGTCGGGGATCGGACGTCCGCGATGGACGCGGCGGTGCCGACGGTAGCCGGTCGCACGCTGACCGAGCGTGTCACATTGGTGCGCGACGCGCTGCTGGCGGACCTACCCGACGGCTATCGCGCCTTCGCGGGCGTCGTCCGCTCGGCGCTGGGGGACCCGGCGTTCGACCGCTGGATGATCTGGCCGGTCACCGAGGCCGTGGCGGTGCGCGCACTCGACGGCACTGCCGAGCATTTCAAGGACGGGCTCGACCTGCTCGCCGCACTGACCCCTCGACTTACCAGTGAGTTCGCCGTCCGGCACTTCCTGCGTGTCGATCTGCCGACGGTGCTGGAGGTGGCTCACGACTGGACTGAGTCCGCGGACGCCAAGGTTCGTCGGCTCGCCACGGAGGGAACCCGCCCGCTGCTGCCATGGGCCAAGCGGGTGCCGGCGCTGCTCACCGACCCCGCTGCGACCGGTCCGCTGCTCGACCGCCTCTACCTGGACCCCGACGAGGGGGTGCGTCGCTCCGTGGCGAACCACATCAACGACGTCAGCCGACTGGATTCGGGGGTGGCCGTGAGCGCGACGCGCCGCTGGACCTCCGCCACTCCGGACGAACACACCACGAGGCTCGTGCGGCACGCGCTGCGGACCCTGGTGAAGGCGGGGGATCGTGACGCGCTCGCCCAGCTGGGCATCGGAGACGGTGCCGCGGTAACGGTCGACGAGCTGGCGCTCCACACCCCCTCCGTCCCGATCGGCGACGCGCTGGAGTTCACCGCCACGCTGACCAACACCGGTGAGCGGAGCGAGCGTGTCGTCGTGGACTACGTGATCCATCACCGGAAAGCCGACGGTAGCCTTCGGCCCAAGGTCTTCAAGCTGTCGAATCGGACGCTCGGGGCGGGTGAGACGGTCAGAATCCGGCGCCGGCACTCGTTCCAGGTCGTGACGACACGCGTGTACCGGACCGGAGACCATCTCATCGAGCTCCAGGTCAACGGGGTCCGTAGAGACCGCCGCGAGTTCCGTCTCGAACCACCGCTCGGCGCGGGCTGACCGTCGCTGACCCGGAACCGATGGCGAGGGTAGCCCGGTGTCGTGACCTCTGGTCCGGCGCCGCCGCCCCGACTCCGGCCGCCGCTGGAGGGCTGCATGCCAGCCGGGCGGCGGCGGTGGGGCACGCGAGGTCCACGACGTCCCTGCCGGGTCACCAGTCATCCCGCTCGGTGGCCAGTGCGGCACGTGCCGGACCTCGGTCGCCGACAACGCCGGAACGTCCCGAGCTCGTCGACCCGGGGACGAGCGCGCGTCCCGATCCCGGGCGCCTCGGTGTCGACCGCGTCCCGAGACGGGGGTCAACGGCGTCGCGGTCGAGCGGGTAGCGACGGTCGTAGCCCGGTTGCGGGTTGACGCGGCGTACACATCTGAAGCGCGCAGTTGACAGGCAACTTCGGCAGCATATAATCAGATGGAATCTCAGAATAGCACATATATGCTTATATATTGAGCATAATTCTCAAAGGGGAGGGTGCTGCGTGTGGCAGATTGAAGAGCTGTCGCACCCCGGGAGGCTGTGGCCGCGAGAACTCCGGCAGGCGATCCCGATGGGACCGGGCGCTCAGTCAGGAGAGCCTCGCTCCGGGGATCCCTCCGGCCCGGCGGCGATCGCCGCGATCGCGATGCCGCCCCAGAAAGGGACGCCGCGTCGTCGAGAATCCGCCCCCTGGGGCTCCCAGGCGCTCGGTGGCGCGACAGGCGAGGAGCCACCCCTGGTTCGGAGGGCCGCGGGGGAGTACGGGGAACCGTCCACCTGCGAATCGCCCCACGTTCGACGACGGGTGATCCGCCAGGGACGGTGCGGGTTGCGAAACGCGCGACCTGGTCCCGCGAGCTCAAGACACGATCCACATAACCCAGCAACGGAGGGCCTGTATCGATGACCGCATACCTCATCTATCTCTGCCACGATGTCACGGACCGCTCGGGCCTGGAGAAGTACTGGGAGGTCACCCAAGCCACGTTCCGCGGGCAGAAGTCGCGGATCCACACGGCGTACACGCCGCTCCAGGTGCTGGAGGGCGACGCGACCGTTCATGGCGTCGTCATCGCCGAGTACCCCTCGTTCGAGGCGTGCCGGGCTTGGTATGACAGCCCCGGTTATGTCGCCGGGCGCCAGCACCGGTTGCGCGGCGCCGACTACCTGGGTCTGCTCGCCGACGGCTCGGCTGACGGTCCCGCCACAGATGCCGGGGCGGTGGCCCCCGACGCCGGCCTGGACGTCTCGGCCGGTGTCGGGAAGTACGTGCTGCAGCTGCTGCCGGGGGAGGCCCCGTCGGACACCGAAGACTCACTAGGGGAGGCGGCACTCTCCGTCACCAACCGGGTTGACATCCTCGAGGGTGATCGGCCGGTATCCACTGTGGTGCTCGCCCGGTTCGACTCGGAAGAGCCCGCACGGGAGTGGCTCGTCGGCCGCCCCGCCGTGAACGGCGCGCTCACCCTGCTGATCGACGGTGGCTGGCTCCCTCCGGAGAAGCGCATGCCGCACCTGACCGCCCGGTCCTCCGCCCTCGCGTGATTTAGGAGAAGGAGCACGATGTCCGTCAGCTTCAGCGGCCCGGCCGCCGATGTGGTGTCGGCGATCAACACCGGTGACACGGAGGGTGTCCTCACCCCGCTCGCCGAGGACGTGATCGTCAACGACCGGCACCGCCTGATGCGCGGTCGCGACGCGGTTCGGGACTGGTACGAGCGGGAAATCGCGGACGGGGTGGTGACCATCGACGTAGCCGACGTTCGCGAGCACTACGGCGACTGGATCGTGAGCGGTCCGGTCACAGGAGTCCCCGACGAGGATCGCCTTGCGCTCTACTTCTCGATCCGAAACGACATGGTCGTCCGGCTGGTGGTACTGCCGATGGCCGGCCACCCGCTCGACCCGGCCTGATGCGCACCCGCAGTCGACCGATACCCACCGTTCCAAGGAGGGCACGATGACCCAGAGCGCCGAGCACACCGCCATCCCTGTCGACGACACCCCACCGCAGGCGATCAATCACATCGACCATGTGGGCATCATCGTTCGCAAGGAGAACGTCGAGAAGTACGTGTCCCTGCTCAGCAGGGTCCTGAACATCACCTTCGACGAGCCCATCGTCAACCAGGACACAGGCGTGATCGCCGTGCTGTCCTGGGGTTCCGGGTTCGAGATCATGGCGCCCACCCGCGAGGAGGGTCCCTACTGGGAGCGCCTCCAGCGCTTCGGTGAGGGCACTTGCACCATCGTGTTCGGTGTCCCGGACATCGACGCGGCGATCGCCCACGCGGCGGAGGAGGGGGTGGAGCTGGACTTCGAGGTGAAGCTCGAGGGCGACGAGCCATGGCTGGAGCGGTTCTCGCAGTTCCGCGAGGCGCGCCTGAAGGCCTTCGACGACGACGTCGCGCTGAGCCTGACCCTGTCCCAGATCGAGCCCAAGTGACTCGCGCCGCCGGAGGGGCATCCATGGATCTTGACATCCCACGGCCGGTGGCCGACATGATCGATGCTGCCAATCGCTTCGACACCGACGACTTTATGGCCCCGTTCGCGCCGGATGCGATGGTCAACGACCGGCACCGCCAGTTCTGGGGCGTGGATGCCATCCGCGCCTGGTGCGAGATCGAGATCACCGGCGACCATGTGACGATCACGCCCGTCGATGTGATCCACCACTATGGCGATGTGATCGTCACAGCGGAGGTCGACGGCGACTATGACAAGAGCGACCTGCCGCCCGTACTGGTGCTGCAGTTCTACCTCTCGCTGCGGGCGGGGAAGATCGTGCAGTGCATGCTGCTGCCGGTCGGCGGGCGCAAGCTCAGCAAGGCGACCGAGACCAGCGAGGCCGCCACGCCGTACGCCGATCCGGTGCCCACAGGACTCCCGGGCTGACGGACGCCTGCTCCATTCCACTGGCTGCACACGTCATTACCCGCCCACGTCATCGACCGGCAAGGAAGTTCATGTTCGCAGTTTTCGCTGAGCGCGCTGATTTCGACGACCCCGTTTCCGCGGTGCGTATCGGCGAGCAGCCTCCACCGGCAACGCCCGATGGGTGGATCAAGGTGTCGATCAAGGCTGCCGGCCTCAACTGGCACGATCTGTGGACGCTGCGCGGTGTGGGGATGTGGCCGATAGTGCCGCCGGTCGTGCTCGGCGTGGAGGGCGCGGGACATCTTGAGTCCGGTGAGCCGGTGGTGGTGTACCCGCTCGTCACCGATCCGGACTGGCGCGGTGACGAGACCCTGGACCCCACCCGGCACACGTTCAGCGAGAAGCTGCCGGGCACATTCGCCGAGCACGTCATGGTGCCTCGGAGAAACGTGCTGCCGCTACCGGAGGGCCTGGGGCTCGTGGAGGCGAGCGTGCTCGGCACGGCGTGGCTCACGGCGTACCGGCTGCTGTTCACCAAGTCCGGGCTCGTACCCGGGCAGACGATGCTCGTCCAGGGCGCCTCGGGTGGTGTCGCGACCGCGCTGATCCAGCTCGGCCGGGCCGCTGGTATTCGGGTGTGGGTCACCGGCCGCGACATCGAGAAGCGGAAGCTGGCCGAGCGGCTCGGTGCCCACCGGACCTTCCGCACCGGCGGCGAACTACCGGAACAGGTGGACGCGGTCTTCGACACCGCGGGGGCGGCGACCTGGGCCCACTCGATCGACTCGACGCGGCCGGGCGGCACCGTCCTGAGCTGTGGCGCCGCCACCGGGGCCACTCCGGAGACGGCGCTGCGGAGGGTCTTTCGGGACCAGATCTCCATCCGCGGCAGCTACCTCGGCACCAGGGACGAGATGCTCAGGATGATCTCCTTCCTGCATTCGGCCCAGATCACGCCCGTGGTCGGGCGGACCCTGCCGATGCAGGACGCAAGGGAGGGCTTCAGCGACATGTGGCACGGACGTACGGCAGGAAAGATCGTCTTCACGCGCTGACCGGCCTGCCTGGCGGCGAGATCACCTTCGATCTTGCGATGGGGCATTTTTGGAGCCGGAACGGGCCCCTACTGAGCCGATCGCCGCTCGGTCTCGCTGTGGTCTCCCCAATGCCCGCGTAAGAACGGCGGCGACGACCGAGTGCGAGCTGTGACCGCTGCAGCGGGCCGGCGGACGGGGTGCCATCGCCGGCGGTGATGCCGACTCGGTCGCCACACCGTGCGCTCCGGCCCGAGGGTGCGCACCTGCTGCTCGACCGTGAGGTGGCCCTCGCGACGCCTCGCGGTGGAGCTGGGCTCGGCCTCTGCAGGTGCCATGGCTCCCGGCTGAACTCCGCGTCGGGAGTTCGCCGCGGGTTCACGCTCCGCCGTCGTCGGCTGGGCCCGGTCATCGCACGGACCGCGCCCGGTGACGAGGAGGCACACTCGCAGTCCGCACAGTCGTTGACACGCGACCTATGCCACCTCTAATCTCGACAGTGTTCTCATATAGTACTTGTGTTGCGCAAATAACAAGCACTACTGGCGAACGAACAGGAGCGGATCGTGCAGCAGGCCGACGGGGCGACGCTCATCCCCGGAGAATCCGCGATCGCAGCCACGGTCCGAGACAAGGTCCTCGTCGCGGATGGTGTTGTACTCCTGTCGCTGGAGAGCGAGTCGGGCGGCGCCCTCCCTCCGTGGCTGCCCGGCGCCCACGTCGACCTGGTTCTAGGACCGTCGCTGGTGCGTCAGTACTCGCTGTGCGGCGACCCCGAGGACCTGTCGTGTTACCAGGTGGCTGTCCTGCGCGAACCGGACGGTCGCGGCGGATCGGCCTTCATCCACGACTGGCTCGCCCCCGGTTCGTCGGTCGAGGTGCACGGCCCGCGTAACCACTTCGCGCTGGTCGACGCCGAGGAGTACCTCTTCATCGCCGGCGGAATCGGCATCACCCCAATGCTGCCGATGATCGGAGCTGTGGCGGCCCGCGGGGCGCCATGGCGGTTGGTCTATGGAGGCCGCTCCCGCACCTCGATGGCCTTCGGTGGGGACCTGAGTCACCGCCATCCCGACCGTGTCACGGTACTGCCGCACGACGAAGCGGGGCTGCTGCCGCTGGCTGAGCTGTTGCCCGGCCCGACCGCGGGACAAGCCGTGTACTGCTGCGGGCCGAGCGCGCTACTCGAGGCGGTCGAGGACCGGTGCCGGAGCTGGCCGCAGGGCGTGCTGCACGTGGAGCGCTTCGCGCCCAAGCAGGTCGACCCGACCGGACCCGACAAGGCGTTCACGGTCGAGCTTGCTCTCTCGGGCAGAACCCTGGTCATCCCGCCGGAGGGCAACCTGCTCGATGCGCTCATGGCCGAGGGCGTCGACGTCGTGATGTCCTGCCACGAGGGCACCTGCGGCACGTGCATGACGACCGTGCTCGGGGGTGTCCCCGATCATCGGGATTCCGTCCTCACCGAGCGTGAACGCGCTGCGAACAACGTGCTGCTGCCGTGCGTGTCGCGGTGCATGTCCGACACCTTGATCCTCGATCTCTGACGGCTCGGCCCCTCGAGACCTAACAGCGCCTCATCCACCTCGTCACCACCACGGAAACGCGAACGGAGTCTGCGATGACGGAGACCGAGCCGATTGACGCCGCCAACCAGGAGGGGAGCGGACGCTGCCCTCTCGACCCGTGGGACGAGCTGCAGTACGACCACCGCGGCACTCGCACCAGCCACTCGCCCCACGAGCTGTGGCGCCGGCTGCGCGAAGAGCGCCCGGTGATCCACAGCGACAAGTACGACGGGTTCTGGTTCGTCTCCCGCTACGAGGACGTGCGGACCGTGCTGCGGGACTGGCGCTCGTTCACCTCGACCGACGGTATCGCGCTGCCCTCGCACGCCATCGTCATGCTGCCGGGTGAGGTCGACCCACCACTGCACCAGCAGTACCGGGCGCTCATCAACCCGTTGCTCACCAAGGAAGCCATCGCCGAGCACGAGCCATGGGTCCGTGAAATGGCCCGTGAGTGGATCGCGAAGCTGCCCGAGAACACCGAGTTTAACCTGACGACCGACTTCTGCCAGCCGTTCGCCAAGCGGGTGGCGCTGAGGGTGATCGGTTACCCCGAGGAGGATCTCGCCGCGCTCGACCACTGGGGCACGCTCGTCGCGCACGGTGCCCGCAGCGACGAGGAGGGCCAGCAGGCCTACGCCGAGTTCTTCAAGCTCTTCACCCAGGCGCTGTCCCGCCGTGCGGAGGAGGGCCCGGCTCCCAACCTGATCTCCTCCCTCGTCTTCGGCGAGATCGACGGCCGTCGGCTCACGGACTCCGAGCAGCAGAGCATGCTGCTGGAGATCACCTTTGGCGGCCTGGACACCACCAGTGCCGTACTCGCCGGGGCGCTCGTGTGGTTGGCAGGTCACCCGGTCGACCGTGCTCGGCTGCGCGCCGAACCCGACCTGTGGGAGACCGCGGTCGAAGAGTTCGTGCGCTACGTCACCCCCGTCTCGTCGATGGCCCGGGCCGCGACGAAGGAGGTGAAGCTCGGTGGCTGTCCAGTCGGCAAGGGAGACAAGATCCTTGTGGGCTATGGCTCGGCGAACCGGGACACGTCGGCCTTCGACAAGCCCGATGACGTGGTGCTCGACCGGTCGCCCAACCCGCACGTCGGCTTCGGCTTCGGTCCGCACCGTTGTGCCGGCTCCAACCTCGGCGTGCTCGGGGTCAGGATCGGCCTGCAGGAGTTTCTCGCGGCCTTCGAACATTTCGAGGTCACGGACTATTACGCGCTGCGCTGGAGCCAAGGCGAGAGCCGCGGACTGCAGGAAGCCCCGATGACCGCGCGAAGGGCCTGAGCCCTTCCTTACTCTCCGACCGGCGTGTAGCCGGCCTCGGCTCTCACGAAAGGAACCCACCATGGGACGTCTGGACGGCAAGGTCGCCTTCATCACCGGCGCGGCCCGGGGGCAGGGCCGGTCGCACGCGGTGCGCCTGGCGGAGGAGGGCGCGGCGATCATCGCGGTCGATCTCTGCGAACAGATACCTTCCGTGTTCTACCCGCTCGCAACCAAGGACGACCTCGACGAGACCCAACGGCTGGTCGAAGCCGCCGGTGGGCGGATCGTGACCGCGGTCGCCGACGTGCGGGACCGGGACGCACTGCAGGCCGCCTACGACGAGGGCGCACGCGAATTCGGGTACATCGACGTCATCCTGCCCAACGCGGGCATCATGCCCGTCCTCGGCCCGGGCTTCGAGGAACAGGCCTGGCACGACAGCATCGCCACGATGCTCACCGGAGTCTGGCATACCCTCGAGGTCGCGGTCCCGCCGTTGATCGCGCGCGGCCAGGGCGGCGTCGTGATCATCACCAGCTCCAGTGCCGGGCTGAGCAGCATCGGTCTCAACACCGCGCCGGGGCAGGCCGCGTACGTGGCCGCGAAGCACGGGGTCGTCGGCCTGATGCGGCTCTACGCTTCGCAGCTCGCCAAGCACTCGATCCGAGTAGTCACCGTGCACCCCACTGGGGTGAATACCCCGATGGTTGTCAACCAGGGCTACGACGAGTTCATGCAGGCCAACCCGGAAGCCATGAACAATCCCAACTACAAGAACCCGATGCCGGTCGAGCTCATCGACCCCGTCGACATCAGCAACGCGATCGTCTACCTCGCCTCCGATGAGGCACGCTACGTCACCGGGGTCACCTTCCCGGTCGACGCCGGATATCTCAACCGATGATCACCGAGGACAGGATCCTGGTCGAGGGCGGGTGGCGCGCGCCCGCCTCGCGGGAGACGGTGCAGGTCATTTCACCCTCGACCGAGGGCGTCATCGGACAGGTCCCGGACGTGGGCCCGGCGGATGTCGATGCCGCCGTGAAGGGAGCTCGCCGCTCGTTCGACGAGGGTGTCTGGCGACGTCGCAGCGTCGAGGAACGCACCGACGTCCTCGGGCGGGCGCTCGATATGCTCGAACCTCAGATCGAGGAGATCGGCAAGCTCGTCACCGGCCAGATGGGTCTGCCCACCAGCATGAGCGGTCAGGTGCTCGCAAGCGGGATCGCCACCGGCCGCTACTTCCTCGACGTGGCCCGCAACGAGCCCGTCTCGGAGGTCCGTCGAGGTCAGACGCTCGCGGTGGTCGTGCGGGAGCCGGTCGGCGTGGTCGCCTCGATCGCGCCGTGGAACGGCCCTTTCAACTCGTCAATCACGAAGATCTTTCCAGCGCTCGCGGCCGGCTGCGGCATGGTCTACAAGCCCGCGCCAGAGACGCCGCTCGACTCGTTCCCCGTGGTCGAGGCACTGCTCGCGGCTGGTGTGCCCGCGGGGGTGCTCAATCTGGTGACCGGTGGCGGCGACACCGGGCGGGCGCTGGTGGCCCATCCGGGTGTCGACAAGGTGAGCTTCACCGGATCGACAGCCACCGGCCGGGAGATCGGGGGGGAGTGCGGACGCAGTTTCAAACGGATGCAGCTGGAGCTCGGTGGCAAGTCGGCGGCGATCGTGCTCGACGACGCGGATCTGTCCATCTCGCTCCCGGGCCTCGCGGGCGGGGCGTTCTTCAACACGGGGCAGGTCTGCGCGTCTTACTCCCGCATTCTCGCGCCCCGTAGCCGCTTCGACGAGGTCGCTGAGGCGATGGTGGCCGCGGCTGAGTCGTTCGTCGTCGGGGACCCGTTCGACCCGGCCACCACGCTGGGACCGCTCGTCTCGCAGCGGCAGCGGGAGCGGGTCGAGCACGCCATCGCGACAGGCATCGACGAGGGGGCGAAAGTCGTCGCCGGTGGCGGGCGGCCGGACGGCCTGGAGAAGGGCTGGTACATGCAGCCCACGGTGTTTGTCGGCGCGTCGAATGCGATGACCATCTCCCGTGAGGAGATCTTCGGTCCGGTCGCCGTGCTGCTGCCGTACGACACCGTCGAGGAGGCTGTCGCGATCGCCAATGATTCGGACTACGGACTGCACGGCGCGGTGTTCACCACCGACGAGGAGCGTGCGGCACAGGTCGCTGCGGGCGTGCGGACCGGCAGCTTCAGCGTGAACTCATATACCTACAACGTCGAAGCCCCCTTCGGCGGGGTGAAGGCCTCCGGCGTCGGGCGCGATACCGGGCGGGAGGGGCTGACCTCATTCTATGAGCTGAAGACAATCAACATTACGCCGGGAATGGAGCCCTTGTACGGAGCTTGATTCCCGAGGTCAAGGCAAGGTTGCGGGCCGGGCAGCGCCGCGTGTTCCGGCCGTGGGTGGTCGAGCCCGGGTTGTGGCTGCAGTGGGACTGGGGCGAAGGACCCCGGGTCAACGGGCGCCGCACGAATCTGTGGTGCGCCTGGCTGGCCTGGTCCCGGTTCCGGGTCGTGCTCGCGGTCTGGGACTGAAGTGACACCCGTCAGCCGGACACCTCGTTCTGTGTCGTGAGCTGCTGCTCGTAGGTCGCGGGGCTGAGGTTGCCCAGCCGGGAGTGACGGCG
>NZ_JBEYYF010000048.1:0-12010 GCF_040645415.1 Pseudonocardia sp. NPDC046786
TTGATCTAGGCAATCACCCATCTACCAGGAGCTTCACCTACTTCAGGGAAGCCACGCCGTGGCCCGACCGACCTCACGATCACCAGGTTGGAAAGCGCTCACTCTTGGTGGACGGGCGATTGCTGAGATCGATCCGTCCAACCAGGAGCTTCACACGCTGTCCTACCCGTCGGGGATGACTGGGTCCAGCCGCGCGGTCGGCGTCTCGCCGACTTTTGCGACGCCAGCGCGCCGAACGCGCGATGCGCTGGCAAAAGCTCGCGGCCTGGCCGTGGGTCCGGGCGCTGTTGCACTCGGTCTAGGACCAGCCCGACGCCGCGAGCGTTCATGCCCAGTTCGACCGCGTTCTCGACGCCGTCACCGACAAGCTCCCGAAAGTCGCCGAGCACCTCGACACCGCCCGCGCGGACGTCTTGGCGTTCACGAGCTTCCCGAAGGAGATCTGGCGCCAGATCTGGTCGAACAACCCCTCCGAGCGGCTCAACCGAGAGATCCGCCGCCGCACCGACGTCGTCGGGATCTTCCCTGACCGCGAGTCGCTGATCCGCCTCGTCGGCGCCGTCCTGGCCGAGCAGCACGACGAATGGGCCGAAGGACGCCGGCCGCTACCTCGGTCTCGAGGTCCTCGCCCGATCCCGCGTCAACGTCGTGCCCGCCGCGACCTCCGACGTCGAGGAGGTGAACTCCACCGACACGATCCCGGCGCTCAGCGCCTGACAACCAGAACTGAAGATCACGCGGTAGTCGTCACACACCACGCCAGCGGACTTGATCCGGCCGGGAGGGCCCCGTCCGCATGGTGTTCGACGCCGCTCCCGGCCCCGGCATCGTCGTCGGGATGTCGGACATGGGCGACCGCTTCCGGCTGGTGCTCAACGAGATCGACGTCGTCGAGGCCGACGAACCACTGCCGAACCTGCCCGTCGCCGCGCCGTGTGGGAGCCCTGCCCCGACCTATGTACCTCCTCCGAAGCGTGGATCATGGCCGGCGCGCCGCACCACACCGTGCTGTCCACGGCCCTGAGCACCGAGGAGGTCGCCGACCTGGCCGAGCTCGCGCGCACCGAGCTACTGGTGATCGACGAGGGCACGACGCCGCGCCGGTTCAGGCGCGAGCTGCGCTGGAACCAGGCCTACCACCGGCTGGCCGGGGCGTTGTGAGCACCACCGGCCGCGGGCGCAGTGGCTCTCACCGATGAGCAGCGCACCCGGCTGACCGCATGATCGAAACGGGCCCCTCGGCCAACACGTTGGCCGTGGGATCGGGGATCCTGCCGGCCGCCGGGCTGGGCATGTCCCGGACCAGCGGGCCGCGGATCTGGCCGCCGTCGTGCCGGAGCCCGCGGCCGCGGGCTGTGCCGGGTGCCCGGTGGCCGTGTGGCTGTCCGGTCAGGTGATCTGCCCGGTGAGGAAGCGTTGCATCAGCTGCCGTGCTTCGAGACCGAAGAGGTTCAGCCGGTGTGTGTGCCGCAGCAGGAGGAGGCCGGAGGCGTGGGCGAACGCCTCTGCGGTGAGCCGATTCGCCTCCTCGGCGCCGACGAGCTCCTCGGCAGCACCGCGGACCGGCTCCAGCGTGGCCAACAAGGCGACGTTGAGCTCATGATTTGCCTCCTCGTCGCCCAGGCCTCGGGGGGCCATTCCCCCAGCGAACAGGTAGAACCCCATGTCGAGATCACGGGGGTTGGCGTCGTAGAAGTCGAAGAACGCCAAGCCGGCGGCGACGTAGCGCCGAGCCGCCCCCTCGATGCCGGCCGCTGCGGTCTCGGTCTCGGCCCGCAACCGCTGCAGCGACTCGTGCAGAGCTGCGGCGTAGAGGTGTTCCTTGCTCGGGAAGTAGCCGTAGATCGCCCCGGTGGCGTATCCGGCCTCCTTGGCGATCGCCCGGATGCTCGCGTCGCGCAGCCCATCACGGGCGAACACGCGTAGTGCGGCCTCGAGGATCAGCGCCCGCTTCGCCTCGGCCACAGCATCGGCGCGTGCTGCGCGTGCGCCCTCCGGCATCCGTTCCGCCTTTCCCGTGAATGGCCGCGATGCTACAGTCCGCACAACGTTCATCCAAACGAACACTGTTCAACCACCGGGGTGGGTCACTGTGGCCGTCGCAGACATCGCTCCGAGCGAGCGGGTCGTCGCCTACACCGAGCGCTTCCGCACGTTCCTCGATACCGACGTCGCCGAGCTGGAGAAGGAGCTGGCCCGGCAGGGCGCCGGCACCGCGAGCGGCCCGAAGTTCGATGAGCAGGGCCGCATGCATCCGGCGGTGTGGGAGGCGCGCCGCGAGGTCCAGCGGCGCTCGGGCGCCCTGGGTCTCTACGCCCCGCACTCCGGCACCGCGGCCGGGGGCGACGGGTTCAGCCGGGTCGAGATGCACCACGTCGAGGAGTTCGTCTACCGCCACTCCGGCCTGGGACTGGGTCTGGCGGCACTGGCCTGGACCGAGGGGCCGAACCCCGCCATCGAGCACTGCTCTCCGGCCGTGCGCGAGCAGTACCTGGTGCCGCTGATGACCGGGGAGATCACTGCGGCGTTCTGCAACACCGAGCTCGGCGCCGGCTCGGACGTGCTGCGGATGGCCACCCGCGCGAGCCGCGACGGCGCCGACTGGATCATCAACGGGTCGAAGGGCTGGATCACCAACTCGCACTTCGCCGACGTCCTGCAGGTCGTGGCGGTCACCGACCCGGGCGCCGGCACCCGGTCGTTGTCGATGTTCCTGATCGACGCCGACGCGCCCGGGGTGAGTCGCGGGGCCGACCTGCCGACCACGATGGCCGACGGGCTGACCGGCACACTGGAGTTCCGTGATGTGCGGGTGCCGGCGGAGAACGTCGTCGGCGAGATCGGCGACGGCTTCGGCCTGGCGATGTCGTGGATCAACTGGCGCCGGCTATGTCGCGGTGGGATGTGCGCCGGCTGGGGCGCGTGGCTGCTTCAGCGCGCCGTCGACTACGCCCAGCAACGCGAGGTCGGCGGGAAGCCGATCGCCGCCCAGCAGGCCGTGCAGCACATGCTCGCCGACATCGACGCCGACATCTATCAGGCCCGCTCGACCTCGCTGGTCGCCCAGGCCCAGCTCGATGACCTCGACCCGTACGGAATGCCGCTGCACCCCGGGGCTCCCCGGCTGATCAGCCTGGTCAAGGTCATCAACGACGAGGTGTTCTTCCGGGTCGCCGACAACGCCATCCAGGTCCGTGGCGCGGTGGGGCTCGTCCACGACTCGCCCGAGGAGAAGCTGTTCCGGGTGGCGCGCAACCTGCGTATTCCGGCCGGCACCTCGGAGATCCAGCGCAACGCCATCGCCCGCGGTCTGCTCAGGACCAAGGCGGCGTGATGGCCGTGTCGGTTCCGCTCACGCAGTTCTCGCCGGGTGGTGGCTGCGCGTGCAAGCTGCCCCAGCGACTGCTCGACGACGTACTGGGCGCGCTGCGTACCGGCGCTGCGACCGGCGGGACCGACGCTCGCCTACGGGTCGGTCTCGACCCCGCCGACGACGCCGCGGTCTTCGACCTGCCCGGGTGGCACGGCCGGTCGCTGGTGGTGACCTGCGACTTCCTGACCCCGGTCGTGGACGACCCGTACCAGTGGGGACGGATCGCGGCGACCAACGCCCTGTCCGACGTCTACGCGATGGGTGGGCGCCCGCTGCTGGCGCTGAACCTGCTCGGCTGGCCGTCGGACCTCGACCCCGGGCTGGTCGCCGAGGTCCTCCGTGGCGGCGCAGAAGCGGTCGCCGACGCGGGCGCGCTGCTCGCGGGCGGTCACAGCATCGTCGACCCCGCCCCGAAGTACGGACTCGCCGTCATCGGCGAGGCCGCCCACGACGCCATCCTGCACAAGGGCGGCGGACATCCGGGTGACCGCCTGGTGCTGACCAAGCCCCTCGGCGTCGGCGTCATCGGCACCGCCGTCAAGCTGGGACGCGCCGCCGACACCGAGGTGGTGGGCGCAGTCGAGTCGATGACCCGACTCAACGCCGCCGCCTCGCGCGCCGCCGTGGCCTGCGGATTGGCCGGGGGCACCGACATCACCGGGTACGGCCTGATCGGGCACCTGCACGAGATGACATCGGCCGGCCGCCTCGAGGCCAGGATCTGGCCGGGCGAGGTGCCGTTGTTGCCCGGTGCCGCCCGGCTCGTCGCGAACGGATGCGCACCGGACGGCAGCCGACGAACCCTGCAGGACGCCCTCGACGCGGGCTGGTTCGTGCCGGGCGAGGCGGACTCGATCTGCCAGCTGCTGCTCGCCGACGCCCAGACCTCCGGTGGGCTGCTGCTCGCCGTCCCGCCGGCCAGGGTGGGCGAGCTGCTGGCAACGCTGCACCGTGGCGGCGACACCGCGGCGACGGTGGTGGGCGAGCTGGTCGAGGGCGCCCCCGGGCGTGTCACTGCCGCGCCGGGCCCGATCGGGAGGAGGCACGAGTGAGACGTCTGGCGTGCGTGACCGGCCGCTTCCAGCCCGTGCACGGACAGCACCTGGAACTGTTCGAACTCGCCTTGCGCGAGGCCGAGCACCTCATCGTCGCGGTCACCAACCCCGACACCAGAGCCCGGCACGAGGAGACGACCTCCGCGCACCGCCACCTCGCCGAGGCCAACCCGTTCACCTATTTCGAGCGTCTGCGTCTGCTGCAGGCCGCGCTGCAGGAACGAGGCCTGTCCCGCCACGTCTCGATCGTGCCCTTCGACCTGACCCGGCCCGAGACCTGGTACGAGTACGTCCCTGGCCGTGCACGACAGCTCGTGCGCGCTTACAGCGCCTGGGAACGGGAGAAGGCGAGCCGGCTCTCCGACGCCGGATACGAGGTGACGGTGCTCGACGGCGACCCGGCCACCCGGCTGTCGGCCTCCGATATCCGCGCGCGCCTCGACGCCGACCGGTCGGTATGGGCAGACCTGGTTCCGCGCGCCGTCGTCCCGGTGCTCGCAGAACTCCTCGCCGACCGGGACCGGACCGAGACCGAGGAGGCGACGTGAAGCCCGCGGGATACGGCGAGACCCAACCCCGACTCGACGACGACCGGCTACCGATCGTGCTCGTCGTCCTCGACGGCCTGGGCGACCGGCCGATCCCCCAGCTCGACGGCCGCACACCGGCCGAAGCCGCCCACACCCCTCACCTCGACGCCCTGGCCCGTCGCGGCGCGAGCGGCTGGCACCTGCCGTTCGGATGGGGGCGGGCTCCTGCCTCCGAACTCGCCCACTGGGCCATGTTCGGCTACGCCGAGGTGCCCTTCCCCGGCCGCGCCGTCCTCGAGGCCCTCGGCGGCGGCCTCGACGTCGACCCCGACGTCGCCGTCACCCACGCCTCCCTACGCACCTCGCGCGTCGACGGGAGCACGCTCCACCTCACCGGCAGGGCCCGGCCGGACGACCTCGACGACGTCGCCGCCCTGCTCACCGGACTCACCCCGATCCTCGCCGAACACGGCATGACCCTGCAACAGCTCGGGGGCAAGGGCGAAGCCCTGCTGTCCTCCCCCACCCACCACAGCGGCGCCGTCACCGACTCCGACCCGCTGTTCGAGACCTTTCACCCGTGGATGCGTCCGGTCCCGACCGAACCCGACGGTGCGGCGTTCGCCGAGGATCTCACCGCCGCGCTGCTCGATGCGCGGGCTTGGCTGTGCGCCAGTGACGTCAATGCGCGCCGCCTGGCCCGCGGCCTGCCCGCGCTCGACGTCCTCACCACCAAGTGGTCCGGCCGGCGAGGAACGATCCCGTCGTTCCTCGACCAGGTCGGGGTCGCCGGTGCCGCGGTCACCAGCACCCGCCTCTACGAGGGCATCGTCACCGCGCTGGACATGACCTCGTGCCACCTGTCCCCGGTCGACGACCTCGAGGAGGACATGGCCGGCCGGCTGGAAGCGGCGGAGCGGCTCATCGAGGACGGGGCCCGGTTCGTGCACGTCCACACGAAGGCCACCGACGAGGCCGGACACACCAAGCAACCCTTCGCCAAACGCGACGTCCTGCAGGCCATCGACCGCGGCCTGGCCGGTCTCGGGGAGATCGCCGAGCGCGCCGTGGTTGCGGTGACCGGGGACCACGCAACACCCTCCACCCACGGCGTGGTGCACGCGGGAGAACCGACCCCCCTGCTGGTGGCGGGCCCGACCGTGCGACCCGACGGCGTCACCGAGTGGGGCGAGCTCTCCAGCCAGGTGGGCTGGTGGGGCCAGGTACGGGCCGCCGAACTGCTGCCGCTGCTGCTCGGGCAGGCCAACCGACCGGTGTTCATGGGCCACCGCATCACCGCCCGGGCGGTGCCCGCGCTCGCCGACACACCCCGGCCAATGCCGCTGCGACAGGAAGCGCGGCCGCACCCGCCGGCCCGGACCGCCGCGCCCGGCCCGACCAGCCGTGGCTGACCGGCATCAACGCGCTGCGCAACACCGTGGTCCGGCGCGGAGCGCCGGCATCGACGGTGGTCCGCGCCGTCCGCGGCAGTCAGGTCACCGCCGTCCGGGCGACGGTCCCGCCCTCCGGCACCCGGGTCAGGTCGTGGTCCCAGCAGACCGGGGTGATCGGGATCCGCTCACGTGATGTCCCGGACGATCTCGCGGAACGCCGGGTCCGCGCTCAGCACCGAGCGCATGGCCTCGGTCAGCTCCGCCCCGGGCATGAACTCGATCGGCCGTCGCTGCTCGGTCGAGGCAGCGACCAGGTCCGGGTTGGTCAGGGCGCAGGCGAACGCGTCGCGCAGGAACGCCAGCCGGTCCGGGGCGAGACCGGGCGGGGCGACCATCGTGCGGCTCAGCGAGACGAGATCGAGCAGCGACGTCAACGTCTCCCGCTGCGCCGCGCCGGCGACCGGGAGGTCGCGGGCCCTGGGCACGCCCTCCAGTCCGGGGCTGTCGGCGTCACCGAGCACGAGCACCGGGCGGATCTCCCCCGACCGGATCGCGCTGACGGTGCTGGCTACCGGCAGGACCTGGGCGTCGGCGTCACCGCGCAGGTATGCCGTGCGGGCCTCGCCCGATCCGGCGAAGCCGCTGATCACCTCGACCGGGAAGTCGAAGATCTGCTGGAGCAGCGGCGGGTTGATGTAGTCGTTCGAGCCGGGCCCGGTGGAGACGAACCGCACCGGGTCCGGGGAGCGGAGCATGTCATCGAAGTCGGCGAAGCGGCTGTCCGCGGCGACGACCACGACGTTGGCTTCGGCCGAGACCCTGGCGACCCAGGACAGGGCGGCCAGGTCGAAGTTGATCCCGGCCGCCTGACCGATCTGGGCGCTCACCGCGCCGACCGTGTTGACGATCTGCACCCGGGTTCCGTCCGGCTCCGCGGCCGCGGTGTTCGAGGTCGCGAGCAGCCCGCCGGCGCCGGCCTCGTTGACGACCTCGACGTCACCACCGGTGCAGCGGGCGAGATAGGGCGCGACGTCGCGGGCGTACAGGTCGTAGCCGCCGCCGGGCTCGTAGGGCACTACGAGGTCGATCGCGCGGTCTCGGTAGAACTCCGGCGCCGGGAGCGCGCCGGGATCGGCACCCGCACCCGGCGAGGACGAGCGCGGCCACTCCCGCGGCGACGGCGGAGAGGTATCTGCGAGGTGTCATCGGAGCATCAGCCCTTCGGGGAGCGCAATCTCGAACAGCACGTCGAACAGCAGCCAGACGATCAGCCCGACGGCGACGCCGTACCCGACGCTTGCCTACCAGCTCGCCCGCGCCTGGACCCGCAGATGCGCGAGGGCGAAGACGGCCCCGGTGACAACGAGCCCGATGACGTAGGTGCCGGCGAGGAACCCGACGACCCAGGCCAGCGCCACCGTCCAGGACCGGCGACCGGCCGTGGCGAACACCCTGGTCACCTCGTCGGAGGGCGGTGGTCCTTCCCCGGAGCGCTGGGCGCGGGACCGCCCGGCCCGCCCGGTGAGGCTGCGGACCAGGTGGAGGCTGCTGAGCACGGCGCCCGTGCCCGCCGCCAGCAGCGGGATGGGCGCGGCCCGGAAACTCCACTGGGCGGCGAGCAGGACGGCGAGGGCGAAGACCGCCAGCAGCACCGCCGACATCGCCACCTCCACCGGATCGAACCGGCGGACGGCCGACGGCGCGGCGGTCGGTGCCACTGCACCCGGTGTGTCCCCGTCGGGGACCTGGTCGGACGTCGGCGAAGTTGTTGCCCGCGGTGTAGGTGCCGACCGTCAGCAGCACGAGCAGGGCCGGGACGATGTAGGTGCTCGGCACGTCGGTGAGCTTGACCAGGTGGCGGACCGTCAGTAGCGCGATCGCGACGGCGACGACGTTGGCGAGGATGACGATCCAAGCCATGGAGAGCGTCACGTCGAGATCGGTGGTCAGCATCTCCGGGCCCGGGTCGAGGCCGACGACGAGGAACGCGCTGAGCAGAACAGCGGTCGCCGCGCCGCCGGGGATCCCGAAGGCGACGATCGGTACGAGCGCACCACTGTCCTTGGCGTTGTTGCTCGCGCCGGCCACGATCACCCCCTCTATCGAGCCGTGGCCGAATTCCTCGGAGCGCCGGGAGGTCTGCTGGGCATGGCCGTACGCGAGGAACTACGCCACCGAACCACCGACCCCGGGCATCAATGCCGATCTCCGTGCCGATCGCCCCGGAGCGGACGACCAGCCACCAGTGCGCGAGCGAGTCCCGCACTCCCTGCAGCAGCGCGGACATGCCGCTCGCGCGTACCTCGTCGCCGGCCTTGTCCGCCTCGGTACGCGCGCTTCCGGACCGGTTGATCGAGCCACGGGCCAGCATCAGCTGCAGCAGCTCCGCACCGCCGAAGAGCCCGACCACCAGCGGGACCAGCGGGATCCCCGCCCAGAGGTAGAGCTCGCCGAAGGCGTACCTCGGCACCCCCTCCTGCGCGTCGATCCCGACCATCGCGACCATCACGCCGAGCAAGGCCATGAGTAGGCCCCTCACGACGTGTGCCCCCGAGAGCGCCACCACGAACGTGAGCCCGAGGATGGTGAGTGCGAAGAACTCGGCCGGGCCGAACGACAGCACGAGCGGCCGCACGATCGGGATCACGGCGACGAGCACGACGGCGCCGAACGCCGCGCCCAGCGCCGATGAGGAGAGCACGGCACCGAGCGCGCGTCCCGCCTCGCCCCGTTTGGTCATCGGGTGGCCGTCGAGAACGGTCGCCGCGGATGTCGCCCTCACCCGGGACGCCGAACAGCACCGAGGTGATGTCCCCCGCCGTGGAGGTCACGGCGAGCATGCCGAGCAGGAACGCGAAGGCCTGCACCGGTTCGAGACCGACGCTGAACGGCAGCATCAGCGCCAGGGTCACCGCCCCGCCGAGGCCGGGGAGGATGCCCACCGCGAATCCGACTGCCACGCCGACGAGCATCAGCAGCAGGGTTTGGGGCTGCAGCAGCTGGGCGAGGCTGCTCAGGAGCGCTTCTCCCATGGATCCTCCGTGATCTCGCTGCCGTCCGGGCAGGCCGGACGGGTGGTGGAGCGTTCAGGACTTCGGGGGCCAGCAGTCGCGTCGGGTCGACCGATGACCGATCTCGTCGCGGCGTCGGCGGCAGTGGCCGGCCACGTGTGTCGAGCCGGCGCGGGGGGACCGGAGCCCGATCTCTTCGCGTGTCGTCGTGCGCCGCACCTCGGCCGTCCACGAGCCGGTTCCGGATGCTCGGACCCGCTGCGACGGGCGAGTTGTCACGTCCGGCGAGGGAGATTCGGCGCGACGCCCGCGGTGTGGGCTTCGCCGAGGACGAACTCGAGGGTTGCTCACAGCGGCCGGCAGAGCGTGCGCGAGGTCGAGACCGGGACCGTCACGCACGCATCTCCGATCCGTCTGATCAGAGATGGCTGCTCAGGGCGGCCGCATCGGGACACGGGCCCGCTGCCCGGGCAGCACACATCGTGGCGGCGATACCGGCGTCATCGCCGGCTCTCGCTCCGGAGCCATGCGACGACAATAGGACTAACAACACACCAATACAGGTTCCGTGCATCAGTTCCTGCGGCGCCGCCGAAGCATGGACTCCAGCACAGCAGTCGCAGCCGCCGCCCACGTGCACGGCATGGTCGGAGCCGGGCCGCGAGAAGGCTCCGGCAGCGACCCCGGTCCGCCGGCAACGACCCGATCCCACTGCACGGTCCTGGTCGACACCGAAGCGCACACGACGGCCGGGCGCACCTGTGGGAGACGAGCGGCTCCGCCGCCCGGAGCGCCTCGGTCCGAGCTCTGCCCGTGCAGTACGAGCACGGCGGGCGGGTCGAATCTGGCCGAAGCGGCAGCGGTATGATGTAATACCAATTAGGCCGCTTCGCTCGGCCCGTTCCACGCCAGCAGAGCAAGGGAGGCCACAGGTGCCCAAGGTCGTTTTCGTCCTCCCGGACGGCACCCAGACCGGGGTCGACGCCCGCGACGGCGACTCCGTGATGCTGGCCGCGACCCAGAACGGGGTGCCGGGCATCGTCGCCGAGTGCGGCGGCAACGCCAGCTGCGCGACATGCCACGTCTGGGTCCGCGACGGCTTCGCGTCCCGGCTCGATCCCCCGGGCGATCTGGAGGAGGACCTGCTCGACCTGGCCGTCTCCGAACGGCGGGACGGCAGTCGGTTGTCCTGCCAGGTACCGGTGACCCCCGAGCTGGACGGCCTGACCGTCGAGATCCCAGCGGTCCAACCGTGACCGGCACCCTGGTGGTCGGGGCCGGCCAGGCCGGCGTGCAACTGGCCGTCTCGCTGCGCGAGTCGGGCGACACGATGCCGATCACGCTGATGGGCGCCGAACCGCAGCTGCCCTACCAGCGACCCCCGCTGTCCAAGGGCTACCTGTCCGGCGACACCGACGCCGATCGGCTCGCCCTACGCACATCCGCGTTCTACGCCGACCGCGGTATCGAGCTGGTCACCGGCGAGCGGATCACCGGGCTCGACACCGGCCGCGCGGTCACCGACCGCGGCCGGGAGATCGCGTTCGACCGGCTGGGGCTCACCGTCGGCGCCCGGGTACGGCGGCTCCGGGTACCCGGTGCCGCGCTCGACGGCGTGCACCACCTGCGCGACCTCGCCGACGCCGACCGGTTGCGCGCCGCGCTGGCCGGGACCGGGCCGGTGGTCGTGGTCGGCGGCGGCTTCATCGGCCTGGAGGCCGCGTCGGTGGCACGTGCGCACGGACGCCCGGTCACCGTCGTCGAGGCCACCGACCGGCTGCTGGGACGGGCCGTCGCCCCGGTCGTGTCCGCCTTCTACGCCGCCGCGCACGCCCGCCGCGGGGTCCGCGTCCTGCTGGACACCGGCGTGACCGCACTCGACGGCACGGCGGGGCGGGTCCGGTCGGTGCACCTCACCGGCGGCGGCGAGCTGCCCGCCGCGCTGGTGCTCGTCGGGATCGGCGTCGAGCCGCGCACCGAGCTGGCCACCGGCCTCGGCCTGGCCTGCCCCGGCGGGATCCCGGTCGACCTCGACGCCCGGACCGCGCTGCCGTCGGTGGTCGCCGCCGGGGACTGCACGCTGCAGCCGCACCCCACCGGCGGCGGGCACGCCCCGGTACGGGTGGAGTCGGTGCAGAACGCGGTGCACCAGGCCACGGTGGCGGCCGCGACGCTGGCCGGCGTCGCGCGCCCGGCCCCCGAGGTGCCGTGGTTCTGGTCCGACCAGGCCGACCTCAAGCTGCAGATCGCCGGGCTCGCCGCCGGTGCGGACGAGATCGTCGTGCGCGGCGACCCGGCGGCCGAGCGCTTCGCCGCGCTGCACTACCGGGACGGCCGCCTGCAGGCGGTCGACGCGGTCAACTCGCCGGCCGACTTCCTGGTGGTCCGCCGGGCGCTGGCCACCGGGGCCGAGCTGCCCGCAAGCGCGGCCCGCCGGACCGACCGGCCGCTCAAGGAGCTGCTCATCGCCTGACGACCGGGCTCTTCAGACTAATGGTAATACTGTTGTTCACTCGACATGGTATGGGAGGCGTGCGGTGCTCAAGACGGAAATCAACGAGCTGCTGACGCAGACCGGGCCCGGCACGCCGATGGGCGAGCTGTTCCGGCAGTACTGGATCCCGGCGCTGCTCGCCGAGGAGCTGCC
>NZ_JBEYYF010000049.1:0-11057 GCF_040645415.1 Pseudonocardia sp. NPDC046786
TCGGGCACAGGCTCGATCGTGCTGGTCATGACTGCTCCTCCCACCGAGCTGCGCTCGGCGTGTCGGACCAGTTACACCGAAGATCAGACAGTCCCCGGTGTTGGTGTCGTGGTCGCCAGGTCGTGTCCCGCGTTCAAGCAGTTGGCAGGAATTCGGTCTCGGGAAAGTTTGGTACGAAGGGGTCGGCGAGTCCGGTGTGGACCTCGATGGGCCGGTTCCAGGACAGCGCCTCGTGCGGACGGACGGTGTTGTAGTCGATCCGGTAGCTCTCGGCGTGCTCGACCAGAACGAGCGCGTCACCGATCTCCTCCAGGAACAGCCTTTCGTACTTGAGCGCGCCGAACCCGCGCTCGCGGGAGCCGTTCTCGCCCGGTGAACGGACCCGGGTGCGGACATGGCGCAGCTCGGGGTGGGTTGCGATGAAGGCCTCGAACCGGGACGACCGGAACGGGCCGCCGTTGTCGGTCACGATCGTGACCAGCGGTATCACGCCTCCGTTCTCGTCGCGGGTGGCGAGGTCGATCAGCGGCTGACCGGCCAACTGCTCCGCCTCGGCCAGGGCAAGCTCGATCGCGATGATCGCGTCGTGCTGGTTCGCCGTCGGCGAGACATGCCAGCCCAGCTCGTACTTCGACCAGGGATCCCGACACCCCGCCAGCCGCCAGAGACCACCGGTGGTGGTCTCGAACTCGGTGAAGTCCAGCTGCCACACCTGATTCGCACCGTCGGCGAGGCAGCGAACGCGGCCTTGCGCCGCGCGGCGAGCTGGCGACGTTCGCGCTGGTAGTTCACCTCCAGCAGCAGGCCCTCGTCGCGCAGCAGCCGCAGCACGCTGGCCTCGGAGACGTTCAGACCGTCGTGTCGGCACATCGCCCAGACCTTGCGATGTCCCCAGGCAGGACGAGCGAGAGCGTGGCGGCGGGCGGCCTCACGAACCCGGTCGCGGACCGGTCGTGGCCACGGACCCTTCACCGGCCGATCGTCACCGGCGCGGGCCTGCCAGCGGCGCCAGGACCGTTCGGGCACGCCGATCACCTGGCAGAACCTCGTGGTCGCCCGTGCCCGCCTCGACGCGGATCACCTCGAGGTCCGCGAAGGGCCCAAGCGACCCTCAGCGGACTTCTTCCACACCCGGATCTCGACCGCGGCCTCACCCAGGGCCTGGGGTCAGGTCCGAGACCTCGGCCTCCAACTGCTGCTCACGGGTCGACGGGCCGGACTTCCCGGCCGCAAGCCCGGCCCGACCGGCTTCGAGGAACTGGCGCTTCCAGGTCCCGACCGACTGCTCCGACACCTTCGCTCGCCGCGCGACCCCCGCGACGGTGATCTCTCCGGCCAGGACCGACAACACGATCCTGGTCTTGTCCTCGGCCGGCATCACCGGCGGTCTCGCCATGACGATCAGGTTCCTCCACGGTCAGGCCCGCAAGAAACGGGCCCTGCCAAGAAGTCTGACGCGCGACACGCGTACCCCGCCGCAGGCTGAGCACATCTGGTCGTATCAATCGGCCAGAGGGCCGACCACCGGCGTCCAGGGCCGGGCGTGGGACTCGGCGATCACACCGTTGACGCTGAACGGGTCCTCCCCGATCCGCATGGCCAGTTCGTTCTCGTCGGCTACGTCGTAGACGGGCAGACCGCCGGAACCGTCGCGGAACGGGCCCACCTGCCGCACGACGCCCTGTTTCACCATGTCCTGCAGATAGTCCCGATGCAGCGGACGAATTTCGTCGAGCAGGCGGGTGTCGTCGGTGTAGCGCCAGACCACCGCGAACAGCGCCATCAGGGCTTCCCTCCGGTCAGGAACTCCAGCGCGAGGGCGTTGAAGGTCTCGGCTTGCTCCCACTGCGGCCAGTGACCGGCGTCCTTGATCACCTCGAACCGCGCGTCGGGCATCTTGGCCGCCATGGTCATCCCGGCTGCGGCGGGACCGGACGGATCGTCGCTGGTCCAGACCACGAGCGCCGGGCCGGTCACCGCGGCGAGCTCGGCGTCGGTGACCAGGTTGCGTGCACGGATCTCCGGGTCCTGCAGGCACAGGATGTGGCGCATGGACTCGGCGAAGCCGGGACGGGCGTAGATGGCGCGGCGGATGTCGACAAGCTCGTCGGTGACCGAGGACGGGTCCGCCATCAGCCACTCCAGCCGGGCCCGGATCCGGTCCTCGGTCGGGTCGTCCGCGGCGGCCTGGGAAAGGCTGCGGATCCGCTCCATCACCTCAGGGGTGGCCATGGTGCCGCCCGGGGTGTTGAGCACGACCTTTCCCACCCGCTCGGGGTGCGTGGCCGCGTACTTGAGCGCCACCCAGCCGCCGAGCGACTCGCCGGACAGATTCGTGCGGTCGACCCCGAGTGCGTCGAGCAGTCCGTCGAGGTGCGCGACGTAGTCGGGCAGCTCGAGGTCTCGGGTGGTGTGGGTGGTGTGGCCGTGGCCCGGGTACTCGTAGGCGATCACGCGGAAGCGCTCCGCGAGCAGCACGATGTTGTGTGCGTACGCCTCGAGGTGCCCGCCGGTGCCGTGCATGAGCACCAGCGGTTGACCTTCGCCTGCCTCCAGCACTCGAGTCCGCCACTCCCCGACCTGCACATACCTGATGCTGAGCTCGAGGCCCGCGAGCGCGGACCACACCGAGGGGCGGCTCACGCCGTCACCGGGGTCTTCAGCGCCGCCAGGACATCGGCGCTGGTGGCGACCTCACCGAGCATGCCCAAGCTGTCCAGTGACGCTTGGTGGACCTCGGGCGTAGCCGCGCTGCTGGCATCGGAGACGACGATCGTTCGGTAGCCGAGATCGCCGGCGCTGCGCGCGGTGCTCTCGACCGACATGTTGGTGGCCACGCCGGTGATCACGACGGTGTCGATGCCACGGCCGCGCAGGACGGTGTCCAGCTCGCTGCCGACGAACCCGCTGACCCGCTGGTGCGTCACGACGATGTCGCCGTCGAGCGGGGTGAGATCGTCGACGATGGCGGCAGCCGAGGTGCCGTCGACCAGGCAGCCCTGCTGGCCGACCATCGCGAGCAGCGGAAAGTTGCCCACGAGGTCGCCGTAGCCGGGCTGGAACGCCACCCGGGTGTAGACGATCTGGGCGCCTGCGTCGCGGGCGGCGGTATGCAGGGTCTTCGTGGTCGGCACGATGCCGGCCGCGGTGGCCTGCTCGGCGAAGATGGCGCCGAACGCGCCCTCCGGAGTGATCACGTCGTTCTGGTAGTGCACCGCGATGAATGCGGTCCGGGGCGGGTCGAGGTCCATGGCAAGCCTTTCGGTGAAGGTGGGGTCTCAGGTGAGGGAACGGGCGGTGGTCAGCCCGAAGCCGGCGATCCACTCGGGGATCGCCTCGTAGAAGGATGTCGCAACCTCGTAGCGGCCCGCCGAGCCGAGCGCGGCGTAGGCCGCGATCCACGTGCGCACCTCGTGCGAGGAGTGTCCCGCCCGTTCGACGAACCAGTCGTTGGACCAGGCGTCGATCTGCTCCAGGTCTCCGGAGGCGAGCACGTCAAGCAGGGCGGTGTCCCACTCCGGGTTGAGGGGCATCAGGTCCGACATGCCGGCGGCGAACGCGCCGACGGCGTCGACGACCCTGGCCTCGCGGACAGCGCGCTCCTCGGCCGTCGGGTTGCGGCCAGCGATGAGCCGCTCGGCCACGGCAGGCGGGGCGCCTGCGAACTGCGGTACCGGTGGGTCGTGCGACAGCCCGCCGGACCCCATCAGCAGCACCCGCTTGTCCAAGGCGGCCGCACTGCGTCCGATCGCTTCACCGAGCAGGCGGATGCGAGCGACCGGGCTGAGCGGCTCGGCGACGCAGTTGATGAAGACCGGGACCACCGGCAACCTGTCTATGGCGCCGAGGAGCAGTTCCAGAGGCTGAGTGAAGCCGTGGTCGACGTGCATGCGTTCGGAGATCGCGATGTCGACGCCCGCAGCGAGGACCTCGCGCGCGAGGCTGCGGGCGGCGTCGGCGTCGACCGACAGGGGGCCCTTCGGCATGCCGTAGTCACCGACTGATTCGGCTACGGCGCCGATGCAGAACGGCGGCATCATGTCGTAGAAGAAGCCGTTGTAGTGGTCCGGTCCGAACAGGATCACGAGCTCGGGGTCGTAGTCCCGAACGAATGCGCGGGCTCGGTCGAAAGCGGCCTCGACCCGGGCGGTGACACCGGCTGCGGGCTCAGACCGCCCCATCAGCGGAGTGTGCGAGGTCGTGCAGAGGGCCAACGTCATTGTGCGCTCCCTAGCATTCTAGCGTTCCAGGATCGTAGTGGTCGCTGCGTCGAGCGGGCAAGATCTTGTCCGTCCGCGCGGCGGGCGGAACGGAACCGTCTCTCCGTTACGCTCGATGGATGACGATGACCGGTGGCTTCGAGCTCCGGCCCGGACTAGGCGACGCACGTTCGTCGTCCGTGCGACTCGGCTCGATGATCTATGTGCAGATCAAGGAACAACTACTCGAGGGCACCTACGCCGCAGGCGAGCGATTGCAGGTCGAGGCGCTCAAGAGTCAGTTCCAGGTGAGCAAGCAGCCCGTGATGGAGGCTCTGCGCCGGCTGTCCGGCGAGGGCCTGGTCGACATCATTCCGCAGGTCGGTTGCGAGGTCTGCCGCTACTCACCCCAGGAGGTCGTGGACTTCTTTCGGTTCTTCGCCGGCATGGAGGGCATGCTCGCCGAGGTTGCGGCCGACCGGCGCACCGAGGTCCAGTTGCAGCAGCTCGAGCAGGTTGAGTCCCTGATTGCCAACCTGCGCAGCGACGCCGACGCCGACCGTCGCAGCCATGGCTACCGGGTGTACAATCGCCAGTTCCACGCAATCGTGCACGAGATGTCCCGGTCCACGATCATGGCGACCACTTGCCAGCGGATGTTTGACCTCAGCGACTTTCTGATCAACACGACCGGCACCCACACTCCGCTGTCCGACGCCCTCGACGACCGCCACGCTGATCACGAGCGGATTATCGCGGCGCTGCGGGGCCACGACGGCGTAGCGGCGCGGCGCGAGATCGAGCGCCACATCTCTGGCACCGTCGACATCATCCGCCTGGAGGCCCGGCCGGGCGCCGAAGACAAGCCCCTCAACGGCACCCGTCCCGCCTGACCGAAGTCCCGTACACTACGACCCCCTTGGCGAGGCTCTCGAGCCAGGCCTCACACCGGGGGCGCTCACATCAGGGCCGCCGCCAGGAGATCTACCTGCTCGGGATCGGGCCGGCACGGGAACAGCAGTAGCTCGTCGCAACCCGCACGCTCCATCTCTTTGGCAACCCCGCGTACCGCGGCGGGGGTGATCAGCGCGGAGTCGGCGACTGCGGCGGCCCCGGCGCCGACGAACCCGTAGTAGCGCATCAGGTACTCGCGGGCGTGCCGGGCGGCATCCGACCCGAGGGCGAAGTACGCCACCGCCTGCAGCCGCGGAGCACCCTCGCGCCCGTGCCGCTGCCATGCCGCCCGCACCGCGGCCGCACCCTCGGCGA
Organism: Pseudonocardia sp. NPDC046786; assembly: GCF_040645415.1. Classification (NCBI taxonomy): domain Bacteria; kingdom Bacillati; phylum Actinomycetota; class Actinomycetes; order Pseudonocardiales; family Pseudonocardiaceae; genus Pseudonocardia; species Pseudonocardia sp. NPDC046786. Next base: position 5,469 of record NZ_JBEYYF010000049.1, read on the forward strand.
AGAACCCGGTGCTGCCGGAGACCCAGCCGTCGCCTGCACGGGCAACCCGTTCCAGCGCGGCAGCCGACCGGCCGCCCAATACGATCCGTGGACGGCCACCCGACGGTGTGGGACCGACCCGCTCCGGCCCGGGCGCCGCCCAGATCGCCTGCAGCTCGTCGAGCATCGTGTCCAGCCGCTGTCCCCGAGTGTGGAATTCGATGTTGGTGGCCCGGTAGTCGTCCTGCCGGGTGCCGACTCCCAGACCGAGAGTGAACCGGCTACCGGAGAGCCGATCGAGCGTCGCGGCCTGCCGGGCCAGCAGCGCCGACGGGCCCCTGGTCGGCGCCAGCAGCACGTAGCTGCCCAGCCCGATCCGCCCGGTGACCGCCGCGGCTGCCCCCAGCGTGACGAGCGGCTCGAGCCCGTCATGGACCAGCCGATCGAGGGTCGCCAGCGAGGAGAACCCGGCGGCGTCGGACCGCCGGGCCCACTCCACGAGCTGGTCGGGGCGGACCCCCGGGACCGCCGCAGGCAGCCCGATCCCGATCCGCACCGCCGCGGCGCCAGTCAAGCTCGAGCCCCTTTGCAGATGGACACGGCCTCTCCGCTGTAGAGGTCCGCGCGGGTGATGAAGATGTCAACGCTCCCCTGCACTTGTTGAGTTGACGACAGACCTCGGGCTCGGAGAAGCGGTCTCAGCGGGTGGGGGCATTCCAGGCCGGTGTGTTGAACTCCGGGCGCAGGGTCGGCTCGAACCGGTCAAGCTTGATGCCGATCTTCGGCAGGACCTGTTCGACCAGCAGCTCGTTACTGCGCAGCATCTTGTCGATCGGCGCGGGGCCGAGGCCCATCCATAGCACGAGCAGCTCGATGCCGAACTTCTCGATCTCTTTCTCCAGCTTGCGGGCCACGGTGTCGACAGTGCCTGCGATGGAGTACCCGCGGTCGACCATGCTCTGGTAATTGTTCGCGATCGGCCCCTCCTCGCCAGGGTAGCGCAGGGCCTCGTTGAACCCGAAGTGGTCGTGCCAGGCCGGCCAGATGAAGCCGAGCGCGTCGGATCCGATCGCGAAGGCCTCCTCGTCGGTGTCGGCCACGACGATCTCGCGGAAGTGCCCGACGTTGCGGCCCCAGCCGATCGTCGGGTCCCGCAGCTTCGCTTCCTCGTGGTAGGCGTCCAGGCACGCCTTCACCGTCTCCTCGATCGGGGAGAAGATGATCGGCCAGCCGCCCTCGCGAGCGGCCCAGCGGATGGTATTGGAGCTGAGCGTGAAGGGCACCATCAGCTCGATCGTGGACGGGTCCTGCAGGGTGTTCGGGGCGATGCCGATCTTCTCCACGGCGCCGTCGGCGCTCACGGTGGCGGGCGCCATCTCCCGCGTCCCGGGGTGGTCCCAGGTGATCCCGGGCGGCGGGAGCTGCCAGTGCTTGCCCTGGTAAGCGAACTCGCGGTTCGCCCAGAGGCCACGCACCACCTGGTAGGCCTCCTCGAACAGCTCGCGATTGACCGCATCGTGCTCGGCGTAGTCCGGGTCGGTCGCGTAGGTGGCGACGGCGCCGTTCTTCTGGCCGATCGTGGTGACGTGGCGGCTCTGGTAGCCGCGGGCGAACCCGGCGATCATCCGGCCACCGCTGAAGTGGTCGAGCATGGCCAGGTCCTCGGCCACCAGGATCGGGTTGCGCGCCGGCAGCACGGTCGCCATCTGCCCGAGGCGCAGCTTCTTCGTGATCCCCGCGGCCCAGGAGCCGAGCAGGATCGGGTTGTTCGAGATCTCGAGGCCCTCGAGATGGAAGTGGTGCTCGGAGAACGCCGCGAAGTCGAAGCCCAGATCGTCGATCTGACGCAGCACAGCGGCGTTCTCGAAGAGCGTGCGTTGGTAGAAGTTCGGGTTCGCCCCAGCGAAGCCCTGCCGGTACTGCTCCGGAGTCGCCGCTGCACTGGGCAGCAGGAACGTTCCCAATCTCATCGTTGAGAATCCTCCATTGATCGCAGGAGACCCTGCTGGCCTCCTAGCATGCAAGCATGCAACACGTGGCTTTGATCACTGTCAAGGGCTCAACTCGGTCGCGTGACGGCCGAGTCGACCTCGAGACCGAAGAACGCTCTTGCTGTGATCTGCACCTCCGGTTAGCGTACACAAGCACGCTAGCATTCCAGTTGGTGAGAAGGGACCGTCGATGCCCGTCCGTACCGGTGCGCAGTACGTCGAGAACCTGCAGAAGCACCCCCGTGAGGTGTGGTTGCGGGGCGAGCGCGTCGACGACGTCACCACGCATCCCGCCCTGCGTCGGCCGATCGAGCAGATCGCCCGGCTCTACGATCTGCAGCACGATCCCGAGTTCGCCCCGGTGCTCACCGCGCCGGGTCCCGACGGGGCCCGGGTCGGACGCGCGTTCCTCCCGTGCCGCACGCCGGAGGACCTAGCCGCGAGGCGGGCCGCGTACCGGGCGTGGGCCGAACCGACGCTGGGCCTGATGGGCCGCTCACCGGACTTCCTGAACACCACGTTGATGGCGTTCACCGAGTCCCCCGGGGTGTTCGCCAGGCTGGGGCAGCGGTATGCGGACAACATCGCGCGCTACTACTCCTACGTTCGCGATAACGACCTGTTCCTCACCCACGCGCTGATCACCCCACAGACCGACCGGTCGAAGGGCGCGTCGGAGCAGCAGGAGCAGTTCCTGCACATGGGCGTGGTGTCCGAGACCACCGAGGGTCTGGTCGTCCGCGGTGCCCGGATGCTAGCGACGCTCGCTCCGATGGCCGACGAGCTGATCATCTACAGTCTGCCCGGCCTGCGCCCCGGCGACGAGCGCCACGCCGCCTGCTTCGCGATCCCGATCGACACCCCGGGCCTGCGGCTGATCTCGCGCGCCCCCTTCGACGACGGCACCCGGCAGCCGTTCGACCACCCGTTGTCCTCGCACTTCGAGGAGGCGGACTGCCTCGTCGTGTTCGACGACGTGCTTGTGCCGTGGGACCGGGTGTTCCTGCACGGCGTGGTGGAACTGGCCAACGCCCTTTATGCCGAGACCGACCTGCGCCAGCACACCGCGCACCAGACCGGCGTCCGCGGCCTGGTCAAGCTACAGTTCGTCACCGGGCTGGCGATGAAGCTCAGCCAGTCGGTGAAGATCGACGGCTTCCTGCACGTGCAGCAGAAGCTCGGCGAGTGCATCGCCGCCGTCGAGCAGGCCCACGCGCTGCTCGTCGCGGCCGAGGCCGAGTACGAGACCACCGCGACCGGCACGGTCCGCCCCCGGTTCAACGCGCTGCAGACGCTGCGAGTGGTGCTGGCCACGCAATACCCCAAACTGGTCGAGGTGCTACAAACCCTCGGCGCGGGCGGGCTGCTGATGATGCCCTCGGCCGAGGACTTCGGCTCCCCGATCGCCGACGACATCGCGCGCTACTACCGCGGCGCCGAGATGTCCGCCGTGGACCGGATCCGGCTCTACAAGCTGGCCTGGGACCTGTGCGGCGACGCGTTCGGACAGCGCGCCGTGCAGTACGAGCGCTACTACGCCGGGGACCCGGTGCGCATCCTCGCCATGAACTACCTGGCCTACGACAAGTCCGAGTGCTTCCATCTGGTCGACCGGGCACTGGCGCTCGCCGGCGACCCGGACACCCCGGCGTCCTGATGGCCGCGCCCGTCCCGCTCGACCGGGACCCGATCAGCCCACCGCAGTTCCGCCACGCCCTGGGCCAGTTCGCCAGCGGCGTCACCGTGATCACCACGACCACCGCCGCCGGGTCGGCCGGCGCCACGGTAAGTGCGTTCTGCTCGCTCTCGCTCGACCCGCCGCTGGTGCTCGCCTGCCTCGGCCGGGACCGGTCGATGCACCGCGCGCTGACGTCAGCGCCGGGTTTCGGGGTCAGCATCCTCGCCTCGGACCAGGGGGTGCTCGCCCGGGACTTCGCGCGGCCGGCGGACCGGTTCGCAGGCGTCGCACACTCCCCCGGCCGCTACGGCCCGCACCTCGACGGCGCGATCGCCCACCTCGACTGCGCGGTGCACGAGATCCGCGCCGGCGGGGACCACGTGATCGTCCTCGGCCTGGTCGACGCGGTGCGGGTGCATGCGGGCGAGCCACTGCTCTACGCCCAGGGTGCGTTCCTCGATCTTCCCGGCCCCGACTGGGAACGCGCCGCCGCGTCCGCTCCACAGGAATGGCTGCTCTCCGCCCCGTGGTGAGCCGCTCGCACGCCCTTCTACTGCAAAGGAGCAGTTGATGGAGTTTTTCATCGGCACATGCGCCAAGATCGACCAGGTCGGCATCGTCAAGCAGGCCGAGGACACGGGGGTCACGCACTTCGGCGTCGGCGAGGGGCCGCTGCTGTTCAGCGACCCCTACCAGTACCTGGCGCTCGCCGCCCGGGAGACGTCCACGATCAACCTCGGCACCTGGGTCACCAACCCGCTGACCCGCATCCCCGCCGTGACGTCCAACTCGCACGCCACGCTGAACGCCCTCGCCCCCGGCCGCACCTTCCTCGGCATCGGCACGGCGAACAACGCGCTGCGCTCGATGGGCCACAGCCCGGCGAGCATCGCCCAGCTCGACGACGCGCTCCGGGTCACGACCGGCCTGCTCGCGGGCGAGCGGGTCACCGAGAAGTGGCGCGGCAGGGAGCGCGAGCTGGAGTTCCTCGACAAGGACGGCAGCTGGTATAATTTGGCCGACCCGATCCCGGTGTGGATGGCGGCTGGTGGCCCGCGCGGCATCAAGGTGGCCGCCCACTACGCGGACTACGTGGCCTACTGCCTCGGGCCGGACCCCGCGATGATCAAACTGGTGCGCCGGGAACTGGACAAGGCGGTCGCCGACGCCGGCCGGCCGGCCGGTTCGGTCAAGCTCGTCGCAGTGAGCTGGTTCTACCAGCTGCGCAACGGCGAAACCTGGGAGGACGGCGTCGACCACGGCTTCGCCTCCGGCCCGATCAGCTCGTGCCTGACCAACATCGGGTTCATGCGCGCGTACGCCGCCGAGCTCGACCCTTCGATCGTCGAGGCCAGCGCGACGGCGGCCACCGCCTACCTGGGCGACCCGAACGCCGCCGAGCAACCGCACTACCTCGACACCTGGTCGAAGTACCAGAAGGGGCTCGACCAGTCACACCGGCCGCTGATCACCAAACAGCTGTGCGACTACTGGTGCCTGTACGGCTCCCCCGACGAGATCTGGGAGAAGGCCCAGGGCATGCTCGAGGCGGGCGTGGACATGCTGAGCGTGTTCCTGTCGAACCCGTTCACCGCCGAGCGGGACATCACCGACATCGGCACGTCGATCCTCGCCCGCGCCTAGTACTGATGGCGCTAGCTGAGTCTCCCCAGTCCTGCTAGATCAACTTCCTCAGGTTGAGCACGGGGTTCCGGCGTGGTGTCGGGACCGAGACAGGGCTTGCCGCTGGGCTGCCGGTGATGAGTGATCACCGGCGGAGTGGTGGGAGGCCCGGGTGTTGTCCTGGGAGGCTGATGTGGAAGCGCACGCGCTTCGGGAGCAGGGTTGGACGGTCTCGGCGATCGCCCGGCATCTGGGCCATGACCGCAAGACCATCCGCGCGTATCTGTCCGGCGCGCGGGTCCCGGAACGGCGGGTCCG
>NZ_JBEYYF010000050.1:0-10123 GCF_040645415.1 Pseudonocardia sp. NPDC046786
GCGGTCCTCGGCGTTCCAGATCTCGGCCAGGGCCTTCTTCGCCCCGGGATGGGCCGACCTCGGCAGCGCACCGAGCACGTTCGCGATCTTGTGGAACCAGCAGCGCTGCTCCCGCGTGGTGGGAAACACCTCGTGCAACGCACCCCAGAACCCCAGCGCGCCGTCCCCGACCGCGAGCACGGGTGCGCGCATCCCACGCCGCGCGCAGTCACGCAGCAGGTCGGCCCAGGACTCGGTCGACTCGCGGTAGTCGTCGGTCAGAGCGACGAGTTCCTTGCGACCATCGGCACGCACCCCGATCATGACCAGCAGGCAGAGCTTGTGCTCCTCGAGGCGGATGTTGACGTGGATGCCGTCGGCCCACAGGTAGACGTAGTCCACGCTCGACAGGTCACGGGCGGCGAAGGCGCGTTGCTCGGCACGCCAGGTCTCGGTCAGCTTCGTGATCACCGGTCCGGACAGCCCCGCCGTGGACCCGAGGAACTGCCCGAGCGCGGGCACGAAGTCCCCGCTGGACAGGCCGTGGAGGTAGAGCAGCGGCAACACCTCGGTGATCTTCGGTGTCTTGCGGCACCACGGCGGCAGGATCGCCGAGCAGAACCGGGCCCGCTCGCCGGTGTTCGGATCGGTGCGGCGGTCGTTGACGCGCGGCGCGACGACCTCGACCGCCCCGGCGCTGGTGAGGACCTCGCGGGGATGGTGGCTGCCGTTGCGGACCACCAGCCGCCGGCCCCGCTCGTCGCGCTCGTCGGCGAACCGGGCGATGTAGTCGTCGACCTCGGCCTGCAACGCTTCGGCCAACATCCGGCGGGCGCCTTCGCGAACCAGCTCATCGATCAGCGACGCGCCTGCAGGGCCCTCATCCGGGCGGGGATCCTCAGCGTCGCCAGCTCCAGGAACTACGGTGAGCACGGGTCGTACCTTCCCGACCGGCGTTGGCGCGCCGGCCTTGCTTGAGGGCTTCAAGATGATCGGGAGGGTACGACCCATCCCGGCTCATCCACAGGTCTCAAGCATTGCTCACTCGCCGACCTCGACCGCTGCTCACAGCCGCAACAGGACGCTGACACCGCCGCTTGACATAGGAGCAAGCAGACGTCACCACCCGGGTGGGGAAGCAGCACTCTCGACAGCGGCGACGACCGCATCCGGGGTGGTCTCAGCACTGACGAGCACACAGCCCGCCCAGCCAGCTGCCAGCGCTACGGCCCATTCGGACTGCCGCCGGATCGACGGCGGCGTTCGCCCCGGCACCGACGGCGATCCGGTTCTCCCCCTTCCGGCCGAGACGTCGATGTTGACGGCGCCGACGACGAGCACCCGGGCGGTCATTTGCCTTTCGTCGGAGGGCACACCGATTCGCGTAGCTGCACGGTCGCCTGCAGCACACCGAGTGCTTCGGACTCGTCGTTCTCGAGTAGATCGAACAGTGCCGACGCCGCGCGGGACCCCATCTCGTGCGCGGGCTGGCGAACGGTGGTCAGCCTGGGCGTGAGCAGCGCGGAGACGGGGAGATCGTCGAACCCGACGATGCTCACGTCCTCGGGGACCCGCAGACCGACTCGTCTGCAGTACTCCATGGCGCCGATCGCCATGAGGTCGTTCGTGCAGAGCAGCACCGTCGGCCGTGGGTCGGACTCCAGCGCTGTCGCCGCAAGTTTCTCGCCCGTGGCCTGTCGGTAGTCGCCGGGGAAGACCGGTACCGAATCTGGGTCGAGTCCTGCTCCCGCAAACGCCTCTCGGTAGCCCGCGAGCCGCTGTTGGGACGTCCAGAGCGACGGTGGACCGCCAATCACGGCCACCCGCCGGTGCCCCTGCTCCAGGGCGTGCGCGGCAACCTCGCGAGCTCCCTTCCGGGAGTCGCAGACCACCGCAGGTAAATCCATACCGGAGATCTGCTCATCGACCAGCACGACGGGACCGGAGCGAGCCAGCCTGTAGAGCGACGCAGGCATCGACCCGGTCCCCGATAGGTAGACGACGCCGTCGATCCGCTGGCTCCGTAGAAGCTCTGCCTGCTTCTCCTCGGGCTGCCCCGAGGCATCGGGCACGACCAGCACTACCAGAACGTCTCGCTCCGATGCCACCCTTTGCACACCTTCGGCAACCATCGCGAAGAAGGGATTAGTCAGCTCCGGCACCACCATGCCGATCGTCGAGGTGCTGCGTAGCTTGAGGTTCCGGGCGGACTCGTTGGGCGTGTACTCAAGGACCCGCACGGCATCGAGCACTCGACTGCGCCGCTCGGGCGCGACCGGGCCCGAGTCGTTGAGCACGTAGCTCACCGTGCTCACCGACACACCAGCGTGCTGGGCGACATCCTTCATGGTGGGCCGCCTACGCGTACGGCCGGACCGCGTCATCAGTCTGTCACGTGCGCGCCTGGCGCCGCCTGGGCGGCCCACGCCAGTATCGAGGTCCAGAGCGCGGGGTAGTGCACCCACTCCACGAATTCCGGGGGCGCCCAGTGCGGGGCGAGATCCGAGGCGAATGCGACCGCCCGACCCTCCCTGTACTCACCGGTGACCAGCATCGGGTCATCACCCGCGCGGGCCACCACCACGGAACCCGGCTTGGGCAGTAATCGGTTGTAGCCCAGCAGCGGCGACCACACCGCGGGCGTGCCGCCAAGGATCGGGTGTCCCGGCTCGACGACGTCGACCTTCAGCCCGTCGGACATCTCGATGCGGTCGTCGTGGGGAAGCATCGTGACCGGCAGGACGTCCGCAAGCGGGCTCATGCCGTAGCGGGCGTTGCCGTCGATACCGGTGAACGACAGGTACCCGCCGATCATGACGAGACCCCCGCCGCGGCCCGCATACTCGGCCACAAGCCCAAGCCGGTTTGGCGACTTCTCTGAACGCAAGAACGTCTCGTCCGGAGGAATAAATGAGGTCGACCCGATGTCAGAGATGACGATTACATCGAAGGTATGCTTGACCCAGGACTCCCCCGCGACCAAGACGTTCAAGTGTGACCCGCGCGCGCTCATGCGAATCGATCCTTTGCGTACGGGGAGCAGCAACGGGCTCGATCGTGGCGGTCGCCCGGGGCTTCCCAACTGATCATCATGTCCGACACCAGCACCTCGCCGTGTCCGGGACCACGCCGACTCAAGACCTGCCGTGTGGCCTGCGGCGTCGATTCAGTAAGTAGCGAACGCCGGGGTCAGCCAGCGGGTCCGCGTGGCTCATCAGCCACTCTGCCTCCTCCCGGTCCCGGCGGTACCAGAAACTATTCTGCCATGCTGTGGCGTCAGCTGCTTGAGCGATCCTCTTCAGGTCGTGTCGACGTCAGTCGTCCGACAGCAGGCCACGCCCGATCGAGTACGCTTCTCTGAGGTCGGTGCCGACGTAACTTGCCGAAGCCAGCTCGGCTACGGCTGGGCTCGGGTTCACCGCGACGGCGTGCGGTAGCCAAGCGAACAGGTCGAGATCGGACGACGAGTCGCCGTACGCAACACATGCATGCTCCGTCAGACGATGTCGGCCCAGAACATCCTTCGTGATCCCTACCTTGTCCTCCGGTAACAGGGTGGCGGAAGGCGGCAGCGGCCGGCCGACCTCGACGTCCGAGCCGTAGGTCTCACTTGCACCCCAACGCTGCAGCCTGCGGGCAAAGAAGGCCGGGGACTGTGTGATGACGATCGCGATCTCACCTCTGGCACGAATATCGGTGAAGACGTCGACGATGCCTGTCATCCAACAGGCGCTCTGAAACGCAGCGTCGAGATCAGCTTCGGTCGCCTCGGCGCAAATATCGAGCAAGATCTGCCAGAATTCTTGGTCCGAGATGGAGCCAGCGAGCCACCGAGACTCGATGTCCTGACCGACGGTGGGCTTCCCGAAGTGTCGGGCCAGCTCGATCGTAGCGGCACCTCGAAGGAGGGTGCCGTCCATGTCGAAGACATGCAGACGTCGGCCATGGCCCGACATGTCGGCACCTGGGCTCTGTGGCATGAGCTCTCTTTTCACGGGAAGGCCACACGGGACGATGCCCGCGGGACGCATACAAGGGTTATTGGGCCAGGCGTCACTCGACAGAGACGAATCACCGAACCGTCGGGCCGATGGAGACGAAGACCTTTCCAGATTAGGACAACGTCTCGAGCGGGACGACACCCGGCGCCGGGAAGGCGCGATCCAGGACCTCGAGTTCCTCGTCAGTGAGCTCGAGGTCCAGTGCTGCAGCGTTCTCCTTGACATGGGCAAGCCGGACAGCCTTCGGAACGGCGACGACGCGCCTGCTACGGACCGACCAGGCCAGCGCGACCTGCGCCGAGGTAGCTCCACGCTCTGTCGCCACGCGGCGGAGGTCGGGGTGATCGAGCAACGCTCCCTTCTCGACGGGCGAGTAGGCCATGATCGTGGCGCCCACGCTCTCACACCAGGGGAACAGATTCGCCTCCGGACCGCGACGGGTGAGGTTGTAGAGGATCTGATTGCAGGCAGGGACGGCGCCCTCCGGCAAGTCCTCCAGATCGTGCAGGTCGAAGTTGCTGACCCCCCAGGCCTGGATCGAACCCTCCTCGTGCAGCTTCTCGAGCCCGGCCACCGTTTCCACGAGGGGAACCTCACGGCGCCAGTGCAGCAGGTAGAGATCCAGCCTATCGGTCCCCAGGCGCCTGAGGCTCGCATGGCATGCGGCGGCCGTGCCCTCGGTGGTCGCATTCTGCGGGAGCACCTTGCTGACCAGAAATACCTCGTCGCGACGGCCACGCACCGCCTGACCGACGACTTCTTCTGCAGCCCCGTCTGCGTAGAGCTCGGCCGTGTCGATCACGGTCATTCCGAGATCGATACCGGCCCGCAAGGCGGTGATCTCGGCCGGGCGGTCCGCACCCATACGCCAGGTGCCCTGGCCGATCGGTGGAACATCTGCTCCGGCCAGCAGAACTGTATTCATGGTCATATCAGAGGGTCCAATATCGTAGCTTCTTCCTCAACCGAGAACATCGCAACCACGGAAACGTCATCCGCGGGTTTTCGTCCTCCGGCCACACGCTCCCGACCGACGGGATCGTAGGTCGAGCGTCTTGCCGAATGGAAGTCCGAGGTCGCTCGCAGCTCTACCGACCCGGCCATCCCCGAGCACGCCCTGGCGCTCGGGACCGTGATCGAGCGGTCGGCCGCGCACCTGATGGGCAGGCTGGGTCGCACGGGGCGGGACCGACCCAGGGGAGCACGGGTCGGTCCCGCAGCGGCCGGCCTCAGTGCACGCCGGCGACTCCCTGTACGACGCCCGAGTAGTAGCTCTCCGGAGTCGGCCGCTCGCTCCGCTCGATGAGCTCGGTGAAGTCCCACTGGCGCAGCATCTTGCCGTCACGGAAGACCGGCACGAGCTGGTTCTCCTCCGCCGGGATGGAGTCGCGGGGGACGGTGGAGTACGTGCCGTCGGTGTAGCGGAGGGCGAGCCGGCCCCCCTTCGACCGCTTCATCGCGCTGCCAGTCGGGGCCTTCACGGTCTCTCGCCACTCGCCGTTGATGCGCATAGCGCTGGCCTTGAAACCGAAGTTGAGCGTGTCCCGGTTGACCTGCTGCAGCAGGCCGCCACCCATCCCGCAGAGCACGTTGTCCGCGGCCAGGCCCCGCGCCTCCAGTTCGGTGTAGATCGCGGTGTAGGTGTCGAGGATGAGCCCGTCGCCCTGGATCACCCGGATGTTCTGAGGCAGGACCTTGAACCCCTTGCCGTTGGTCTCGTGTCCGAAGCTGTCCATCAGCGACTCGACGGTGTCGACCGGCACCTTGATCGGATCGCCAGAGTCGCACCGCACCGCGACGAGACCCTGGAACTGGCTGATCTCGTCGTGCATCTCCTTGCCGAGGATCTCGTTGACCGCCCGGCCGTGGTCGAACGTGTCGACCAGAAGGCCGGCCACGACGACCCCGGGGAACTTCAGAAGGCTGCGGAACGTGTCCGCCTCGGCATCCCTGCCGGCGGCCGCCACGGTGGAATGCTCCTGGAAGACGGCACTGCCGTTCGGGGCCGCCGCGTTGTACCACTGCCGGGCGGCGACGTACGCGGGAACCGTGTCGGTCTGGTCGAAGTTGACCAGGTGCGCCATTCCGCCGAGACCGGCCGACTCCAGCGAGCTGACGCCGCGATTGCCGTAGTCGTGCAGGTACATGCGGATTGCCTCGGGATGATCGGAGGTGCGCTCCAGGAACCCCTTCATCAGCTGCTTGGCCGTCCAGCTCAGGGTGCCGACCGTGGTCGGGTACCAGACGGCCCGGAGCAGGGCGGTCTCGACGAAGCCGGTGATCCATGGGTAACGCGGATCGGTGTTGACCAGCTGCACGAGGACGTTGCCGGTCGGGACAACGGTGCCCTCCGGGACCGCCTCGATCTCGATTGGGAGGTAGCCGTCGTGGTCGTTGAGCAGGTCGATCCAGTTCTGGCGGTTGAACGGGATGCCCATCGGCCGGTGCACGGCCTCGGCCTCGTGGATGTCGTCGAGGGTGATCTGCCGAGTGAGGTACTCGCGCAGGAAGGCCTGGAGCCCGACAAACAGTGTCGCGGGGAAGCGGCCGCCACGTGATTCGATGTAGCTGGAGACGTACTCGGTGCCGTCCGGGTACATCCCGTAGTGCGCGTTCTTGTAACTATCGACGTTCACCATGATGTTGCGCCACAGGGACGAATCGCCCATGTCAACTCTCCTGATCGTATGCCTACAGGTAGGGGGCCTGGTCGGAGGCGAACCCGGACCAAGCCGAGGACTGTGCTCGTTGACTCGCCCCGCCCGCGCCGCCTCCGTGGTCATGAAGCGGATGGTGGTAAGTCGCTCAACTGGTGGTCAGCGGCCCACCCTTGCCGTCGTCGGGGCCATGGAGGCGGTCGCTCGATCCGAGCAGGCCGGCCTCGATGAAGGAATCAGCTTCCGTTCACCACGTGGTCAGGGAAGCGAAGGCGTTCCTGGATCGGAGGCTGAGGCAGCTCACGCATATCCCAACCATCGACGCGCTCAGGAATGATCCGGTACCAACGCCGCTCGGCTACTGCACCCGCGCTGAAGTAGTACTCGAGGTGCAGGTGACCGACGTGGAAGTACTTCTCAGCCACCAGATTCAGGAGCTGCTCGACGAGCTCCGAATCGTCAACCTGTTTGGCTGTCCCTTCAAGCTGAACCGCACGCACGTTGGAAATCTCGTCCCCCTCGTCGATCACCGCGGACACCCTCCCACCCGCGTCGATGATCTCCATGTGGCGGGCGTCAGGGGTCGTGCTCTGTCCCGGATCACCGAGGGTCGGGTCGAGAGGCACATAGACGGTCTCGTCTGCAACGACGAACCACGCCGGCGAGACATTGATCGCCCCGTTTGGAAGGGCAGACGCGAGCCGAAGCCGCAGAGCCCTCTCCACGAAGGCCCAGCGCTTGATGCCTTCGAGGGGAGCAAGCTCCCCGAGGGAGGTAGCCATGTGGTCGTCCTCTCAGTCCAGGGCAGCGAGTGCTGGCCCACGCCGAATGACATGTCGCCGTCTGACCCAGGCGGCGGACGCCCTCCGCGTGCCGATCTCCGCTGCCCCCCGGGGTTGAACAGCCGAGTGCTCGCCGACCGCGATCTAGAGCGAGCGGTCGAGGCCATGTCGCTTTCTGTGGTTCCCGTCCCGAAGGCGCCCGACAAGCCAGAGACAGGAATCGTTTCTACTCCTCGGGCACAGATCTACCTCCGTGGCGTCAGACGCTGCGGAGTGACCATAGCGACGTAGGCTGCGTCACAGCAAGACTCAGAACGTTTCCATCCTGTTAGATGACCGAATCCATAGCCACCACCGGAGACACCGTGATCGACAGCTCAGTCTTGAACCGATCGAGCGCCGGCGGCGGGCGTCTGACGAGCACACAGCGCGGCGTTGCAGCCGCGGCTGTGGGTTCGCGAACCCCGGCCGTGCGCTGCGGCCGAACCGCGCGTAGCCCTATCTACAGGTGTTCACAGGACGCGAACCTCGAGGTTGACGGCACGGTCAGGCGGACGCAGGCCACCGTGGGACGGCAGTAGACAACGGCCGCACCGCCCAGGCGTTAGCGACACGTGCGGCACAAGCTCCCCGGATCGACGATGGCGCGGCATCCAGTCCGGGCCGGCGCCCGGCCGATCCCGACACAAAGGAGAACCCACATGGCTTCAGCGGTAGCCGACCAGGCCGTGCAGGTGAACACGGTTCGAGGCCCCGTATCGGTTGACGAGCTTGGTATGACCTTGACCCACGAGCACCTCATCTTCGACTTCACGAAGCGGTTCACGCCGCCCGAGGGCGCCGCCGAACGCAAGCTGTATGGCACCCCCGTCAGTCCGTCGATGAACTGGCTACTTGCCGACCGTCCGTTTTGCTGCTTTGACAACGGGTGCCAGGACGACCCGCTCGCCACAGCCGCCGAACTTGGGAACTTCAGTGAGGCAGGCGGACGGACAGTCGTCGATTGCACAAACGGAGACTTCGGGCGGGACCCTCTAGCGCTCAGAGAGATCTCCGACAGGTCAGGAATCAACGTCGTGATGGGCTCCGGCTGGTATGTCCACGGATTTCACGACAGCAGGACCGCCTCCGCCAGCGCCGACCAGCTCACCGAGGAGCTCCTGGCCGAGTTCACCGACGGAGTCGGCGACACGGGACTTGCGCCTGGAGTCATCGGGGAGATCGGGGTCTCACCTGACTTCACTGACGCGGAGAAGCTCCGGCTGCGCGCTGCATCTCGTGCCCAACGCCAGCTCGGAGTCCCGCTCATGATCCACTTGCCGGGCTGGCAACGTCGAGCCTTCGAGGTACTCGACATCGTGCTGGGCGAGGAGGGAGTTACCCCTGCGGCGGTCGTCATGTGCCACATGGATCCGTCTGGCCATGACGTGGAATACCAGCGCGGCGTTGCCGATCATGGCGTCTGGCTCGAGTTCGACATGATCGGGATGCCGTTCCATTACCCTGGGGAAGGTCAGTCTCCCGCCCCTGACCAGACCGCAGCCGCGGTTGCCGGACTAATTCGGGACGGGTACTCCGCACGAATACTATTGAGCCACGATGTGGCCGCCAAGAGCATGTTAACCTGCAATGGCGGGAACGGATTCGGCTACATCCCAAAGCTCTTCTTGCCTCGCCTGGAGCGTCATGGAGTGACGCCCGACGTGGCGGCAGAGCTGATGACCGCGAACCCCGGACGCCTATTTACGGCTTCGCGCACCTAGTGCCTCGTCAGGCAACGTTCGGTAGGTAATCGGGTCGGCGGATCTTCGACTCGGGCGCGAAGTGTCGCTTCGGGGTGGCGTGTCTGTTGGTCCAGCGGATGTAGCCGGCGATCGCGGCTTCCTGGGCGGCGTGGGAGGGGTAGTCGCTGCCGTCGAGGATGAAGTAGCGCAGCGCGGTGAACTCGGACTCGATCCAGTTCAGCCAGGAGTCATAGGTCGGGGTGGACACCAGCTCGACGTCATGATCGGCGCACCAGGCGGCGACGGTGGCCTTGCGGTGCGGGGAGAAGTTGTCACACACCACGAACAGTCGCCCGACCGGGAAGCGGCCTCGGAGCTGGCGCAGGAACTCGAGGAACTCGGTGGCGCGCTTGCGGTCTCGGAGCCGGTAGAACAGCTGCCCAGAGGCCAGATCGAGCCCGGCAATCATGTGGCGGACACCGCCATAGCGGTTGTAGGTCGCGCGAGCCGGGCCGGTCGCCTGGTGGGGAACCAGCCGCGGCCTGGGCGGGGTTGCAGGTTCAGGGGCCCGAACTCGTCGACGCAGACAACGCGGGCGCCGTCGGGGAGCTGACCGGCCGCGGAGCGGTCGTAGAGGTCGAGGATCCGATCCATCTTCTCCCGGAACTGTGGGTCGCGGCTGACTTTCCAGGTCTTGGTGGCCTGCCAGCGCACCCCGGCGGCTCGCAGGATCCGGTGCACGGTATCGGTGCTGATCACGACCCGGTGCGCGGCGACGAGGTGCTCGACGAGCTTGGTCAGGCTCCAGGTGGTGAACGGCAGTCCCGCCTGCTGCGGCGGGGTGCGGGCGAGGCGGCAGATCAGCTCGCGGACGTGGGGGCCGAACTTAGAGATGGTTTCAGAATGGCTTCATGAGTTCGCGGTGACAGATCAGCGCGCAGGCGAGCTGGAGGAAGCCGAGGTGGATGTCGGCGCGGCGT
>NZ_JBEYYF010000051.1:0-9660 GCF_040645415.1 Pseudonocardia sp. NPDC046786
CTAGACAGCTCCACTCCACACCCGGGAGGCCTTCGCCCGTCTACAGATCAGACCGTGTCGTCACACGATCTCGACCAACGTGCCTGGGCATCACAGCTAGTCCTGCAGCGAGCGGGCCCTGCGGGCGCCGATCGCGCGCATCGCGGGCTCCAGCCGCAGGGCGGGCCCGGGGACCAGCGCCGTCAGCCGCAGCACCGCGCCGCGCCAGGCCGGCAGCGTGCGGTACACCCGGCCGGTGCCGAACATCCCGACCAGGCCCTGCGCGACCTGCTCGGTGGTGACCAGCGTCCCGGACCGGACCAGTGCCTGGGCCTGCCCGCCGGGCTTCATCCCGCGCAGCAGCTCGGTGTTGACGCCGTCCGGGCAGACCGCGTGCACCCGGATCCCCTCCCGGCGGACCTCGGAGGCGAGTCCGGAGACCACGGACAGTGCACCGGCCTTGGACGCCGCGTACACGGACAGGCCGGGGACCGGGCCGAGCGCGGAGAGCGAGACGGTGACGCCGATCTCGCCGCCGCGCGCGACGCCGGCGGCGGCCTGCTCCCGGAACGCGGCGACCGCGGCCCTGGCACCCCAGACCAAGCCGAGCAGGTTCACCTCGACCAGGGCGCGGGCGTGTGCCTCGGACAGCTCGGTGAGCGTGCCGTCGAACCCGACGCCCGCGTTCGACACCCAGGCGCCCAGCGGGGCGAGCTCGCGGGCGCGGTCGGCGACGGTGCGCGCGTCGGCCGGGTCGGTGACGTCGTGTGCGGCGCCGTCCGCGGCACCGATCCGCTCGGCGGTGGCCCGGGCGGCGTCCGCGTCGAGATCGGTGACGAGCACCCGGTAGCCCCGGCCGACCAGCTCGGCGGCGATCGCCTCGCCGATACCGCGGGCGGCGCCGGTGACCACGGCGGAACGGGGAGCGTGCGCGGGGATCTCGTGCCGGCGTCGTCGCATGGGCCGGGAGTATGCCCTACCGGTCGGTAACCCGGGGTGCTCCGCACGGCGCCGGCCCGCGCCGAGCAGGAGCAGTGCGGCGAGCGTGTAGGTCGCGGGCGGCGACCTGACCAGCCCGCTGCTGCCCGGGTTCGCGCCGCCGGTCACCGATCTCTTCGAGGACGCCGGGTGAGGCGCGCGGCGTGACCGGGTGCCGCCGCGACCGCGGCGGCACCCGGGGCCTCAGCCGTTCGCGGCGACGTCCTCCAGGAAGGCGATCAGCGTCCGCACCGGCACTCCGGTGCCGCCCTTGGTGGTGTAGCCGCGCGGGCCGCCGGTGTTGTACGCCGGACCGGCCACGTCGATGTGCGCCCACGGCAGCCCGGCCGGCACGAACTCCTTCAGGAACAGCCCGGCCAGCAGCATCCCGGCGAACCGCTGCCCGCTGACGTTCGCGATGTCGGCGACCCGGGAGTCGAGGTCGGAGCGCAGGTACTCGGGCAGCGGCATCGCCCAGCCGTCCTCACCGACGTCGACGGCGTGCCCGGCGACCCGGTCCCGCAGGTCGTCGGACCCCATGATCCCGGCGGTGCGCAGCCCGAGCGCGACCTGCTGGGCGCCGGTCAGCGTCGAGGTCTCCACCAGGTAGTCGGGGTCGTCCTCGCCGGCCCGGACGAGCGCATCGGCCAGGATCAGCCGGCCCTCGGCGTCGGTGTTGAGCACCTCGACGGTCTTCCCGCCGTACATGGTGAGCACGTCACCCGGCTTGTACGCCGTCGAGGACGGCATGTTCTCGGCCATCGGCACGGTCGCCGTCACCGCGACCGGCAGCTCCAGCTTCGCCGCCAGCACCACGGTGGCGACGACCGCCGCGGCGCCGCCCATGTCCGAGGTCATGTCCGCCATGCCGGCGTTCGGCTTGAGCGAGATGCCACCGGTGTCGAAGGTGATGCCCTTGCCGACCAGCGCGACCTTCCGGGCCGGCGCGGCGCCGCCGTTCCAGGTCAGCCGGACCAGCCGCGGCGTGTTGGCCGAGCCCTTGCCGACCCCGGTGATCCCGCCGTAGCCGTTCTCCCGCAGCCGCTCGTCGTCGAGCACCTCGGTGACCAGGCCGGCCCGCTCGCCCAGGGCCACCGCGCGCTGCGCGAACGTCTCCGGGACCAGCACGTTCGGGGCGGTGTTCACCAGGTCGCGGGCGGTGGCGACGGCCTCGGCGACCAGGCCGGCCCGGCGGACCTGCGCCGCAGTGACCCCGGTGAACGTCCAGGACGCCACCGGTGCGGATCCGGCGTCGGTGCTGGAACGGTGCGCGTCGAACCGGTAGCCGCCGAGCAGCGCACCGGCCACCGCCGCCTCGGCGGCCCCGTCCCCGGCGGCCCCGTCCCCGGCGGCGCCGAGCGTGCTCACCGCGGCGGGCGTCCCGGCCAGCGCCCGGGACGCCGCACCGGCGGCCCGGCGGACCCGGTCGGCCGCCGCCGCGTCGTCGCCGGCCTCGCCGAGCCCGACCGCCACCAGCCGCGGCGCGGCGACCGCCCCGCGGGTCGGCAGCGAGACGACCTGCTCGACCTTCCCGGTCGCGCCGACGACGCGGAGCAGCTCGGCGAGCTCGCCGCCGAACGCGGCGTCGACGTCGGCGGCGCCGGCGGCGAGCACCGGCGCGACCGCGGCGCCCGCCCCGTCGTCGGCGGGCGCCCCCGGGTGCAGGCCGATCACCAGCGCCCCGGCCTCGACGGTGGACGGCGACGCGGTCGTCGCGGCGGTGTCCGGGATGGTCGGTTCGGCGGTCGGCACGGGGAACTCCTCGGTCGTGGGACGGTCGGATCGGTAGTGGACGGGTGGCCTCGCGTTCCGCTCGGGCACACACGGTGACCAGCACACGTGTCCCGTGCGCCGGGCGGGTGGGGAGCGACGCGGCGAGACCGGACCGAGATGGTAATGACACCCCCGCGGCGCCGCGCGGCACAGGGTCGAATGGGAAGGTGATCGGGTGCCCCGACCCCCGTACCGGATGCCGACCGCGACCGCGGTCGTCGTCGCCCTCGCGGCGATGTTCGGTACCGGTCTGTACGCGGCGCTGGCCCCGGCCGCCGCGGTGTCGGGACCGTGGTTCCCGCTGGGCGTGCTGCTCGCCGGGCTGGTCGCGCTCGGCGTCGTCGCCTCCACCGCGCACCTGGCGACGGCCCGGCCGGCCGGGCCGGAGCTGGTCCGGGACGACCTGCCCGCACCCGCGGTGCGGCTCGGCGCGGTGGCCCGGCTGGTGTCGCGGGCCGCGGCCGCCGCGGCGGCCGCCGGCGTGTTCGGCGCCTACGTGCTGCCCACCCAGCCGCTGCCGGTCGCGGTGGTCGCGGTGCTCGCCGTCATCGCGGTGAACGCGGCCGGGGTCCGGGTGTCCCCGGCGGCGTCCGGCGGACTGGTCGTGGGCACCCTGCTGGTCCTCGCGCTGGTCGCCGGGGTGGGCCTGACGACCGACGCGCCGGAGGGCGCCGGGCCGTCGTCGGCGATGCCCGCCGCGGAGCTGGCCGGCGCCGCCGTCGCGGACGGCGCGGGGACCCCGGACGATCCGGTCGCCGGGACGCTGCAGGCCGCGGTCGAGCCGGGGCCGCTGGGCGTGCTGACCGCCGCCGCGTTCGCGTTCTTCGTCTACACCGGCCTGTCCCGGGTGGCCGAGCTCGGCGGCAGCCTGCGCGACCCGATGCGGGCGATCCGCCGCGCACCGGCGGTCGCCGTGCTGGTCACCACCGGGTTGCTGCTGGCGCTCTCGATGGCGCTGCTGCACGGGCTGGGCGTGGAACGGCTGGCGATGTCGCCGACCCCGCTCGCCTCACTGATGGACACCGGCGGCAGCCCGGCGCTCGGCGTGCTGGTCCGGATCGCGGCGGCCGCGGCCACCGCGGCCGCGCTGCTCGGGGCGCTGTCCCGGGCCGCGGGCGGGGCGTCCCGGCTCGCCCTGGACGGCGAGCTGCCCGGCTTCCTCGGCCGCGGCGGCTCGCGCGGCACGCCGTGGGTCGCTGATCTGCTGCTCGGCGGACTGACCCTGCTGGTCACCCTGGCGGTGGGGCCGATCACCGCGATGGCGATCGCGGTGGGCGCCGCCCTGGTGCACCACACCCTGCTGCACGCCGCGGTGCTGCGGATCCCGGGCCGCCCGGCCACGGCGGCGTTCGTGGCGGGCGCCGGCGGCACCGGCTGCCTCGTGCTGGTCGCGGCGCTGCCGCTGTGGCCGCTGCTGGCGACGGCCGGCGCGCTGGCGGCCGGCTGGGTGCTGTGCGCGCTGTCCGCGCGCTCGGCCGCCGTCCGGGGCCGCCAGGAGGCCGCCGGCCCGGCCGATCCCGAGGAACGCGCCGCCTGAGGGACTAGGGTCCCCTGGCGTGACCGACGATCTTCTGCCCAGCCCGCTGCACGACCGGCACGTCGCCCTCGACGCCACCCTCGGCGAGTTCGGCGGCTGGTCGATGCCGATCTCCTACCCGGGCGGCACCGTCGCAGAGCACACGTCGGTGCGCGAGACGGCGGGACTGTTCGACGTCAGCCACCTCGGGACGGTCCCGATCGCCGGGCCGGGCGCCGCCGCGCACGTGAACACCTGCCTGAGCAACGACCTCGGCCGGATCGGCCCGGGCCGGGCGCAGTACACGCTGGCCTGCAACGAGTCCGGCGGCGTGATCGACGACATGATCATCTACCTGGCGACGGACGACGACCTGCTGCTCGTCCCGAACGCCGCGAACTCCACCCGGATCGTCACGATGCTGCAGGACGGTGCCCCGGACGGGGTCACCGTCACCGACCGGCACCGCGAGCTCGCCGTGCTCGCCCTGCAGGGGCCGCGTTCCGCGGAGGCGCTCGCGGCCGCGCTGGGCGAGGCCGGGTCGGTGGTCGCCGACCTGGACTACATGTCGTTCACCGACATCGAGGGCGGCGCGGTGCGGGTCTGCCGGACCGGCTACACCGGCGAGCACGGCTACGAGCTGGTCCTCGACGCCGCGGCGGCGCCCGCCCTGTGGGACGCCCTGCTCGACGCGGTCAGCGCGGTCGGCGGCGGCCCGTGCGGGCTCGCCGCCCGGGACACCCTGCGTACCGAGATGGGCTACCCGCTGCACGGCCACGAGCTGTCCGAGGAGATCAGCCCGGTGCAGGCGGGTAGCGCGTGGGCGGTCGGCTGGGACAAACCGTCGTTCTGGGGGCGGGATGCGCTGGTCGCCGAGCGGGCGGCCGGCCCGGCACGCCGGCTGCGCGCGCTGCGGGCGACCGGGCGCGGCGTGCCGCGGGCCGGCATGACCGTGCTGGACGCCGAGGGCGGCAACCCGGTCGGGACCGTCACCTCCGGCACCTTCTCGCCCACCCTGAAGGCCGGGATCGCGCTGGCGCTGATCGACACCGACCCCGCGGTGTCGCCCGGCGACGCGCTGGTGGTCGACGTCCGCGGCCGGGCGCTGCCGGTCGAGGTGGTGAAGCCGCCCCTGGTGCCGTCCCACGTGCGATGACGCCGGTGTGACCGGTGTCCGTCCCGCAGGGGAGGATCGCGTCCCGACCGTCGGGAATCCGACTACTTGCGATGCGGGCGGCGGAGATACCGTTCACCCATGAGCGCGCCGCAGTTCACCGTCACCCGCAACCCTGCCCCGGCGTCCCCACAGCGGCGCGCCCAGGTACTGGCCGATCCCGGTTTCGGCCGGCACATGACCGACCACATGGTCACCATCCGCTACACCGAGGGCACCGGCTGGCACGATCCGCAGGTCGTGCCGTACGGGCCGCTGACCCTCGATCCGTCGTCGATGGTGCTGCACTACGGCCAGGAGATCTTCGAGGGGCTGAAGGCCTACCGGCAGCCGGACGGCTCGATCGCCCTGTTCCGGCCGGAGCAGAACGCCCGCCGGTTCGCCGGGTCCGCGAGGCGGCTGGCGATGGCCGAGCTGCCCGAGGAGCTGTTCCTCGCCTCGCTGGCCGAGCTGCTGTCGGTGGACTCGGAGTGGGTGCCCGCCGCAGGCGGCGAGGACTCGCTCTACCTGCGCCCGTTCATGATCGCCACCGAGGTGGGGCTGGGCGTCCGGCCGTCGTCGGAGTACCTGTACGCGGTGCTGGCCTCGCCGGCCGGGCCGTACTTCGCCGGCGGGGTCAAGCCGATGGACGTCTGGCTGGAGACCGAGTACACCCGGGCCGCCCTGGGCGGCACCGGCACCGCCAAATGCGGCGGGAACTACGCGGCGTCGCTGCTTCCCCAGGCGGTCGGCGCCCGGCACGGCTGCGCCCAGGTCGCCTACCTCGACGCCGAGGAGCGCACCTGGATCGACGAGATGGGCTCGAACAACCTGTTCTTCGTCTTCACCACGCCCGACGGCGGCGTCGAGATCGCCACCCCGGACCTGCGTGGCGCGGTGCTGCCCGGCATCACCCGGGACTCGCTGATCACCGTGGCCCGGGACCTGGGGATGTCGGTGGTGGAGCGGCGGATCGCGGGCCAGGAGTGGCTGGGCGGGGTCGCGAGCGGCCTGCTCACCGAGGTGTTCGGCTGCGGCACCGCCGCGGTGATCACCCCGATCGGCACCGTGAAGCACTCCGGTGGCGAGGTGACCGTCGGCGACGGAAAGCCCGGCCCGGTCACCCTGCAGCTGCGCGAGGCGCTCACCGCGATCCAGCGGGGCGCCGCGCCGGACCCGCACGGCTGGATGCACACCCTGGTGCCCGCCCCGGCCGCCGTCTGATCGGCCTGATCACCGGTCGTGGAGCGCGGCGCCCGCCAGGTGGGCGCCACGCTCCACAACGGGTGATCACCGGCCCAGCGCCCGGCGGACGGCGGCGATCGTGCGGTCCGGGTGGCGGGTCACGTCGCGCCAGGTGAACCGCAGCAGGATCCAGCCGGCCCCGACCAGCGCGTTCCCCTTCGCCCGGTCCGCCGCGAACCGCGCCGGATCAACGTGCCAGGCCCAGCCGTCCAGCTCGATCGCGACCCGCTCCACGGGGAACGCGATGTCGATCTCCCGGCCGTCGCCCACTGGGAGGCCGCGCACGAAGCCACCGATGCCCTCGCTCCTGAGCAGCCGCAGCAGGGACCGTTCCAGGCGGGAGTCCGCCCGGTCCAGTGCGGCGACCAGCAGCCGGTGCGCCGTCGCCATCCCGTGCGCGCCGGCGTTCCGGCAGTAGGCCCGGTGCAGGTCCGCGGGTCCCACCCGGCGGCGTTGCAGTGCCCGGTCGAGGAACGCCGCACCGTCGGGCAGGACCGCGCAGGTCTCCAGGACGGTCAGCGGCACCGCGGTGAGGGCGACGCCGTCCAGGACGATCCGGTCCGCCCGGGGGAGATCGCGCCGGCGCAGCCGGATGCCCGGTGGCACCCGTCTCCTGACCCTGGGGGGCACGGTGACGCCGACCGGGACCGGGGCCCGGGGCAGCAGACCCGACCAGAACGCGGCGGACGGCCCGTCGAGCACCGCGTCCGGCCCGCCCCAGAGCGCCGCGGCCACGATCCGCGCCCGGTCGCCCAGCGGGTGCCCGACATCCAGGAGGACCCCGGGATGGACGTCGCGCCACTCGCCGCGCGCGACCCGGCGGCGGATCGACGAGGCCGACAGCCCGCAGCCCAGCGCCTGCTCCCGGGAGATGATCCCGGCCTGCAGAAGCAGCAGCTCACGCACGCGCACCCGGGGAGGCTCACATCCACCTGCACCTCACCGGGCCGGAACCGGGGGAGCGGTTCACGCGAGTGATCACCGGTCGTGGAGCGCGGAGCCCGCCAGGTGGGCGCTGCGCTCCACGACCGGTGATCACAGCGCGGCGGCCAGCACGACCAGGACGGTGGTGGCGGCCAGCTGCTCGGCGGCGCCCAGCACGTCCCCGCTCATCCCGCCGAACCGTCGGCGGGTGTGCCGGGCCAGGCCGGCCACGAGCAGCGCGGCGGCCAGCACCGCACCTACGGTGACCAGCACGATCCCGGGCCCGGCCAGGACCCCGGGGAACGCCGTAGGGCCTTCTGGGAGGTAGTCGGCGTAGCGCCGGGGCATGCCCGCCCGGTCGACGGCCGGGACCAGGGCGGCGGCTCCCGCCGCGGCCAGCACCGTCCACCACAGCGGGGCGACCCACACCCGCTGGGAACCCGCGACCAAGGCGCCCAGCCCACCCTCCCTGGCCGCCGGTGCCCCGCTCCTGGCCACCCAGCAGAACCCGGCCCGGCCCACCCCGGCGGCCAGCGCGCAGGTCACCAGCACCGCCGCGGGCGGGGCCGAGGCGAGCTGGGCCAGCGCCGCGGCCTGCGCCCCCAGCACCACGACCAGCGTGACGACGGCGAACGGCCCCGCACCGCCCTCGGCCATGATCCGCAGCGCCCGCTCGGGGGGCCCGTAGCTGCCCAGGCCGTCGGCGGTGTCGGCCAGCCCGTCCAGGTGCATCCCGCGGGTCGCGAGCGCACCCGCCCCGACCACGAGCAGGCCTGCCACCAGGGGGGACGTCCCGAGCGCGGTGAGCCCGAGCAGCAGCGCCCCACCGGCCAGGCCGAGGCCGATCCCGACCACCGGTGCCCATCTCAGCGCGGCCGCCGGGACCCCCCGAGGGAGGGCGCCGTCCGGGCCGGTGCCGACCCGGGCCGGGAGCACGGTCAGCCAGCTGACGGCGAGCCGGAGCCCGGCCAGCGGCCCCGGGCCCGGCCTGGCGTCGGTCACCGGGTGGCGCCCGCCGCGGCCGTCGCGTCCCCGGGGACGACGCCGGTGTCCTCGGCGCTGCCCGTCTCGCCGAGCAGGCGGGCGGCGGTGGTCAGCAGCGGCAGCACCGCGACGCCCGCGGTGCCGTCCTCGGTGCGCACCGCGAGATCCAGCACCGGGGTCAGCGCGAGGTGCTCGAGGACCAGCCCGGCGGCCGGCTCGGTGGACGGCTGCGCCGCCAGCCACCACTGCTTCGCGCCGGGTGCGAGCTCCTCGGCCATCAGCGCGGCGGCACCGACGGCGACCCCGTCCAGCACGGTCGGGACCTTCCGCTCGGCGGCCCGGGCCAGGAAGCCGGCGAGCACGATCAGGTCGGTGCCGCCGACGGTGCGCAGCAGCGCGAGCGGATCGCGCAGGTGCGGGCGGGCGCGGCGCAGCCCGTCCCGGATGGCGACGGCCTTGCGCATCCAGGCCTGGTCGTCGATCCCGGAGGCGCGGCCGACCACGGCGACCGGTTCTGCGCCGGTGAGCGCGGCGACCAGCGTCGCGGCCGGGGTGGTCGCACCCACCGCCAGGGTCGCCGGGACCAGGACGTCCGCCCCGGCGTCGATCTCCTCGTCGGCGAGCTGCCGGCCGGTGCGCCAGGCAGCGGCGGCGTCGTCGTCGGTGAGCGCGTCCTCGCGGTCGATCCGGCCGGTGCCGCGGGCCACCCGGTGCCCGGACTCGACGCCGTCGGCGTCCCGGGACAGCCCGACGTCCACGGTGCGCACCGCCGCCCCGGCGGCCCGGGCGGCGACCGTGATCGGCAGCCGTCCGGCGGCGGCGGCCTCGGCGCGGGCGGCGGAGACCTCCGGCGGGTAGGCGGACACGCCGTCGGCGGCGACGCCGTGGTCCGCGGCGAGCAGCAGCACGCGGGCGTTCACCGGCGGCCGCGGCGGGCACTCGCCCTGGCAGGCCGCGAGCCAGACGCCGAGCTCGCCGAACCTGCCCAGGCCGCCCGGGGGCAGCGGGGGGGCGGGGGGGGGGGCGGGGGGGGCCCCGCCCGGGGGGGGGGGGGGGTGGCCCCCCGGCCCGGCGGGGGGGGGGGGTGGGGGACCGCGGGTAGACCCAA
>NZ_JBEYYF010000052.1:0-9474 GCF_040645415.1 Pseudonocardia sp. NPDC046786
GAGCTTCGAGTCCTTGAATGCTCGCTATCGGCGCGCGGTCCGCGCCCGCGGGCACTTCCCCACCGAGCAGGCCGCGCTGAAGTGTCTCTACCTGGCCACCCGGTCCCCGGACCCGACCGGGAAGGGCAAGGCGCGGTGGTCAATGCGCTGGAAGCCAGCACTGAACGCGTTCGCGATCACCTTCGAAGGCCGTATCGTCGCGAGCAACACCTGAACCCCATCAACGCCGGGTTACACCGTTGATCGGACAGTCCCCCTCTCGCCTGCTCCCCGCGAAACTGATACATATGTCATTATGACGACTGAACCTGTTGGGGCGATAGTCCCGCGACGTCGACAGCGCTTCGCGTGACCGCTCACGCGGGTTGCACGTCGGAGGTGGGCGCAGGGGTCCACGGAGCGCCACTTCCGCTGCCGCACGGCGACCTTCGGGCCGCCGACCTCTACGTCGGCGCAGGCGACGACGGGTCCGTCCGTTTTGATCGACTCGGGCTGGGTCACGACCGCGACGAGGCGGACGCGCTCCTGTTCACGGGTGACCACGGGCCGCCGACGATCAGCTCCACAGGGGTGCTCCGGCACCCCACGCCTGCGGCATCACTGCGCCCGCGCGGCGGTTGTCGCTGCCACGAGACCTGGCGTGACCTCCCGATCAACTGCTGATGACAACGCAAGTTCCCTCCGCGAAAGGACCCCACATGCCGAACCTGTTGGACCTCAAGGGACGCGTAGCTATGGTCACGGGCGCCGGGCAGGGAGTCGGGCGGCAGATCTCCCTCGACCTGGCGGCCCACGGTGCCGGCTCCGTCATCGTGAACGACTACTACGAGGACCGGGCCGTCGCCGTCGCCGACGAGATCAGCGCGGCGGGCGGTCGAGGGGTCCCGGTCTCCTTCGACGTCACCGACTACGAGGGCGTGCTGCGGGGTGTCGAGGGGGCCGTGGCGCAGACGGGGCCAGTGGACATCCTCGTGAACAACGCCGGCAACGCCGGTCCCGATCACACCATCTTCGACAACACGCCCTTCTGGGAGACCAGTCCCGAGCAGTGGGCGCCGTGGCTCGGCTCGAACTTCTTCGGAGTCCTCAACTGCACGCGCGCCGTTGCCCGCTGCATGGTCGAGCGGAGGTACGGACGGATCGTCACGATCATCTCCGATGCCGGCCGGGTCGGGGAACCGAACCTGGTCGTGTACTCCGGTGCGAAGGCGGGCGCGGCCGGATTCATGCGCGGCCTGGCCAAGTCCGTCGGCCGTCATGGGGTCACTGCCAACTGCATTGCGTTGTCCGCCATGCGAACCCCGGCGAGCGAGGCTGCACTCGAGGACCCGGAGATGGTGACGAAGATGCTCAGGAGCTACGTAATCAAGCGATTCGGTGAGCCGTCGGATGCCTCGGCGCTGGCCCTGTTTCTCGCTTCGGACGCGGCGGAGTGGATCACTGGTCAGACCTACCCCGTGAACGGCGGCTACTCCGTCGCGGTCTAGGCGGGCGTGTCATCGGGGTCGGAGCCGTCGTCGTCGACTCCTCCGGGCGAGGTGTAGCCGACGGCCCGTCCCCAGATGGTCACGATGTGGTCGACCAGATCCTCACGGGGCCAGGACCGTCCCCGGAGGAAGAGGGCGGAGCACCCCTCGTCGACCATTCCGGCCAGTAGCTCGGCCATGATCTCGGTGCGCATGCTCCCGACGTCCGCTTGGTTCAAGGAACTCTCGATCCCGCGCTGGATCTTCCGGGTGAACTCCCGGCGGGTGTCGTCGCGGATCTCCTGGAACCGCGGGTTCGTCGCCGACATCTCGTCGAGCAGTCGCCACAGGTCCACGTTCTCCGCGAAGGCGGAGACGTAGCGGTCGACCGTGACGCGCACGCTCTTCAGCGGTACGTCGGGCCGCCAGATGTCCCGCGACTCCTCCTTGAGCCCGGTCCACATGTTCTCGAGGAGCCGCGAGTAGATGTCTTCCTTGTTGTCGAAGTAGAGGTAGAAGGTGCCGTGGGCACGTCTAGCGGCCCGAGCGATTTGGGCGACGGTCGCGCGCGTGTAGCCGTGCTCCACGAGCACCGAGCGCGCTGCAGCCAGCAGCGCACGCCGGGTGGCCTCCGTGCGTCGTCGCTGGCCGTTGCTCGTCCCGGGTGCCGTCGTCACCAGGGTTCCTCCGTCGGTTCGCGCCTCGTCGAGACGTGATCGTCGCACGCTCCCCCCGGGCCGGGGCGACGGCGCCCGAACCTCGCCTTCGCGGCGGGTCGTGGTTGACACCGCCGGAGCCCCTTGGCAAAACTGATACGAGTGTCAGATTACTTCCCGACTCAGCGGAGCGTGGGGACACATGGAGCAGGCGGCGTACGAGGCCTTCCGGCGTGAGCTGTTCGAGGCGATATGGAGGGATCTGGACCCGCTCGAGGAGGAGATCGAGAACAACGAGGCGCTCCCGTACGACCGGCTGATGCCGTTGCTGCGCGAGATGCGGGCGTTCGGCCTGACGATCCCGGAGGAGTACGGCGGCGTCGGTCTCACTATGACGCAATACCTCCCGGTCCTCGGCGAGTTCGCGAAGGTTCAGGGCGGCATCCGCGTGGTCGTCCACGTCCACAACTCAATGGCGCACGCGCTGTGGGAGCTCGGCGACGAGGTCCAGCGGAAAGCCATCCTCCCGGGGTGCGCGGACGGCTCGAAGTCGGTGGCCTTCGCGCTCACCGAGCCCGACCACGGCAGCGGCGCCGACCTCGGGACGACGATCGTTCGCGACGGCGACGACTACGTGATCAACGGCCGCAAATGGCTCATCACCAACTCCGACTTCGCCAGCCACTTCATCGTCTTCGGCAAGACCGACCCCGGCGCAGGAGAGAACGGGGTCAGCGCCGTCCTGGTGGAACGGGACCGGCCCGGCCTATCCATCCAGGCGCTCCCCGAGACGATGGGATGCAAAGGCGGTCAGCACGGGCTGCTGACGTTCGCCGACGCGCGCGTCCCGGTCGCCAACCTGCTCGGCGAGGAGGGGCGCGGCCTCGCACAGATGGAGCAGGCGCTCGAGATCAGCCGCGTCTTCATCGCGGCGACCTCCCTCGGCACCGCCGAGCGCGCCCTCGAGCTGTCGCTGCGGCAGGCGAAGGTGCGTACGACCTTCGGCAAGCCGCTCGCCGCCCGGCAGGGCATCCAGCGCTACCTCGCCGAGATGGCGACGGACGTCTACGCGCTCCGCAACATGATCAGCGACGCCGCGGAGAAGTGGGACCGCGGCCTGCGCATCCCGGCTGAGGCGTCGATGTGCAAGCTCTTCGGCCTGGAGGCCGTCGGGCGGGTCACCGACCGGGCCCTGCTGGTCTTCGGCGGCATCGGCTACACACGCACGCACCCGATCGAGCGGCTCTACCGGGATGCTCGGCTCAACTGGCTGGAGGAGGGGCCTCCCACGATCCAGTACATGGTGGCCGCCGGAGCGCTCCTGAACGGGTACGCATGGGACCGTTGACGGCGTCCTGCGCGGGCAAGGTGGTCATGGTCCTCGGCGGGACCCGGGGGATCGGCCGGGCGTGCTGCCTCGATCTCACGCGGGCCGGGGCGACCGTTGTGGTGACGGGGCGGTCCGCGGAGAACGCCCACGCCGTCGTGCACGACGTACGGGCCGGCGGAGGCGAGGCCACCGCAGCCGTGCACGACCTCTCCGACGTGGACGCCACCGCCCGCACGATCGACGAGGCGTACGCAGTCCACGGGCGCCTCGACGGGCTCGTGGCGAACGCGGGGATGAACCCCTACTTCGTGCGACCGGAGAAGGTGACGACGGAGGAGTGGGACACCTCCATGGGCGTCAACCTGCGTGGAGTGTTCTTCGCCGTGCAGGCGGCCGCCCGGCACATGCTCGCCACCGGCGGGGGCAGCGTCGTGACGATGTCCTCCGTGACCGCCCAGCGCGGGACCCTGCGCGGGTTGCCCTATGTCGCGGCAAAGGGCGGCGTGGACGCCATGACGCGAACCCTGGCCGTCGAATGGGCCGACCGGGGAATGCGCGTGAACGCAGTGGCGCCCGGCTACGTCGAGACCGACCTGACCGAGGGCCTGCGCCACCACGAGAGCCTGCGCGAAATGGTGCTGCGCAAGGTGCCCGCAGGCCGGTTCGGGACAGTCGAGGAGATCGCGGCCCTCGTGACATTCCTCGTGTCCGACGCGTCGGCGTATATCACCGGACAGGTCCTCACCGCGGACGGCGGATTCGCCGTCGCGTAGCGACAAGCCCAGGAGCAGATCATGAGAGACGTATTCGTCGGTGGCGTGGGCATGACCGCCTTCGGCAAGTTCCCGGACCGGACGATGGGCAACCTGGCCGTGGAGGCGACCACCAGCGCGCTGAGCGATGCCGGCCTCGCAGTCTCCGACGTGGAGACGGTGTTCTTCGCCAATGCCACCGCCGGTCTGATGACGGGCCAGGAGATGGTGCGGGGGCAGATCGCCCTGCGCGAGACGGGCCTGCTCGGCCTCCCCATCGTGAACGTCGAGAACGCCTGCGCCTCCGCGTCCACGGCCGCGCACCTGGCCTGGCTGTCCGTGGCCTCCGGCCAGACCGACATCGCGCTGGCGGTCGGTGCGGAGAAGCTGTCCCATCCGGACAAGAACCGGTCGTTCACAGCGCTCTCTGCGGCGGTTGACCAAGAGCGGCTGGACGAGCTCAGGGCCGAGCTCTACGGAGAGGACAACGACCCCGCGACCACCGGGGACCGGTCCTTCTTCATGGACGTGTACGCCGACATGGCCAAGAAGTACATGGCGCGCAGCGGTGCCACGACACAGGACTTCGCCGCGGTCGCCGTGAAGAGCCACCGGCACGCCGCTCTGAACCCGCGTGCCCAGTACCGCAACGAGGTAACCGTCGAGCAGGTGCTGGAGAGCCGGCACGTGAGCGGCCCGCTGACGCTGCTCATGTGCTCGCCCATCGGCGACGGCGCCGCAGCGCTCGTCTTCGTCTCCGACGATGTCGCGTCGCGGCTCGAGACGCCGAAGGTTCGCCTGCGCGCATCCGTGGTGGTGTCCGGCCGGGAGGGCCCGTCCGCCGAGACCGCGGCGGAGCGCGCGGCGATGAAGGCCTACGAGATCGCCGGTCTCGGCCCGGAGGCCGTCGACGTGGCGGAGGTGCACGACGCGGCCGCACCCGCCGAGCTGATCATTTACGAGGAGCTCGGCTTGTGCGGTCCTGGTGACGGGCCGAAGCTGCTCGCCTCCGGCGCCACCACTCTGGGCGGTCGGGTGCCCGTCAACACGAGCGGGGGGCTCATCTCTAAGGGGCACCCCGTCGGAGCAACGGGGTGTGCGCAGCTGGTCGAGCTGACCGAGCAGCTCCGCGGGACGGTCGGCGCCCGCCAGGTCGAGGGCGCGCGGGTCGCTGTCGGGGAGAACGGCGGGGGCTACCTCGGCCCGGACCCGGCGGCCGTGTGCGTGACCGTCCTGTCCCGGGATTGACGAGAGATGGGCATGATGAGCAGCAGGAACGGACCGCTGAGCGGGTTTACCGTGCTGAGCCTGGCCGAGCAGTATCCCGGGCCCTACGCGACCCTCCTGATGGCGGACATGGGCGCCGACGTCGTCGTGGTGGAGCGTCCGGCGGGCGGTGACCCGGCGCGGCAGTTCCCGGCCTTCCACGAGTCGCTGAACCGCAACAAGCGGTCGGTCGCCGTCGACTTGAAGTCTCCCGATGGGCGGGAAGCCCTCCTCCGGCTCGCCCGCACGGCCGATGTGCTGCTGGAGGGCTACCGGCCGGGCACGATGGATCGGCTGGGGCTCGGGCCGGAGGTGCTGCGCGAGGCGAACCCGCGCTTGGTCATCGCCTCGGTCAGTGGTTTCGGCCAGGACGGCCCGTACCGAAACCGGCCGGCCCACGACCTCTCCTACCAGGCCGCGGCCGGCATGCTCCACGAGCTCGCCGCCGACCGGCGCACGGGTCCGGTGAGCACGCTTGCGATCGGGGACGTGTCCAGCGGAATGTTCGCGGCCGTCGGCGTCCTGGCGGCACTCCTGCGGCGCGGACAGACCGGCGAGGGCGGCTATGTCGATGTCTCCATGACCGACGGCCTGGTGTCGTGGATGACCACACAGCTCGTTCCGGTGCTGAACTGCGATGCCGCGGCCGGCTTCCAGCACGAGCCCGGCTACGGCGTCTTCCGCACGTCCGACGGGCTGCTCAGCCTGAGCGTGGCGCACGAGGACTGGTTCTGGACGCCGATGTGCGCCGTCCTCGGGATGGATGACGTGGCGGGGCTGCGCGCTTCCGACCGGATCGCGCGCAAGGACGAGCTGCGCGAGCGCATCGCGACCGTGCTCGCCACCCGGTCGCGGGACGAGTGGGTGGCGGTACTGGACCAGGCCGGTGTCCCGATGGGCCCTGTCCTCGACCTCGAGGAGGTGGCCGACGACCCCCACGTGAAGGACCGCGGCCTGCTGGTCGAGGTCCCCGCGGACCACCGTCGGCCGGCCCGCCGGCACGTCCGTCAGCCGCTGGTCTTCGACGGCGCCGGCCCGGGGCCGAGCCGGCACGTCCCCGACGTCGGGGAGCACACGCGGGAGGTGCTCGGCGCGATCGGGTACGCCGACGACGAGCTGGAGCGGCTGCTGGCGTCGGGAGCGGTCGCGGAGCCGGCGCCTCGGCGGCCGGCGAGCTGAGGGGGATCTACGCCCGGGAGTAGGGCAGGTACTCGCGGCCGAAGATCTCCCGCGCGACGATGAGCTTCTGGATCTGCGGGGTGCCGTCGCCGATCTCGAGACCGCTGACGTCGCGCAGCATCTGCTGGAGCGGCAGGTCTTCTGAGTAGGCCACGTGCCCGTGGAGGACGATGCAGTCGTGGATCGCCTGCACCGCGGTGCGCGGCCCCCACCACTTGATCATGGCCGCCTCCTTCGTGTGCGGCAGCCCGGCTTGGCGCAGAGCAAGAGTGTGGTGGCAGAGCCACCTGACGCCCTCGATGTACGTCGCGTGCTCCGCCAGTGGGAAGGTGACGCCCTCGAACTTGGCGATCGGCTGTCCGAACGCCTCGCGCTTCTTGGCGTACTCCACGGTCAGGTCGATCGCTGTCATCGCGGTGCCGATCGTGAGCAGGCCGAGCAGGGCTCGCGTGTAGTCGAACTCGCCCAGCACCATCGGGAACCCGCGGCCGATCTCGCCCATGAGATGCTTGTCCGACACGAACGTGTCCTCGAAGGACACCGCGGCGCGGCCGATGGGCCGGAAGCCTGTGTCGTCGAATGGGCGCCGGGTCACGCCGGGCGCGTCGAGGGGGACGAAGAACGCGGTCACCTCGCGACTGGTCCGTTCGGGGGAGCTCTTGGCGAAGACGATGAGGCCATGGGCGTGCGCCGCGAGGCTCGCTGACGTCTTCTCCCCGTTCAGCAACCAGCCTCCGTCGACCTTCGTCGCGCGCGTGCGCATCGCCTGCGCATCCGAGCCGCTGTCGGGTTCGGTCAGTGCCAGTCCAGTGAGGAGCTCGCCGCTGATGAGGCCGGGCAGCCATTCGGCCCGCAGAGCCGGCTGCAGGTTCCGCTCCAGCATCCCGCCGGCGATCGCGGAGTTGAACATGGCGAAAGCAACGTTGAAATCGGCTCGGGCGACCTCCTCGCAAGCGATGCCGACCGCGATCAGGTCCGCACCCTGGCCGCCGTTCGCCTCGGAAACCCCCAGGCCCAGCAACCCGTGCTCGCCGAGCAGGCGATAGACGTCCCAGAAGAACGCCGTCGACCGCGCGCGTTCCAGGTATCCCGCAGCGAGCTTGTCCTGGCTGAACCGGTGGACCGACTGCCGGAAGGCGGCATGGTGCTCGTCGAAGAGGAAGGCGGACACGGGCGGGCTCCTCTCTGCCGTCACCGACCAGTGAAGACCGGCGGACGCTTCTCCTGGAAGGCACGCAGGCCCTCGGCCATGTCGTGCGAGTGCTGGTGCAGCGTGGACGCGAGGAGCTCCAGTCGCAATCCGGTGCCGACGGGTTGCTCGAGGGCATCGTCGACGAGCTGCTTCATCCGGCGCAGGCCGAGCGGGCTGCGCGCAGCGAGCTTGTCCACGAGCGCCGTCACGGCCGCGTCCAGCTCGCCGTCGGGCACGACCTGGTTCACGAGTCCCGCCTCGACCAGCTCGGCCGCGGGAACGAAGTCACCGGTGAACATCAGGTACTTGGCCCGGGTCGGGCCGATCTTGCGCGGCAGGCGCACCGACGCGCCTCCTCCTGGCAGGAGTCCGTAGTTCGCATGCGCGTCGCCCAGCCGCGCGCTCCGGGCCGCGACGACGAGGTCGCAAGAGAGCACGGTCTCCAGGCCGCCCGCCAGCGCCAGCCCGTTGACGGCTGCGATGACTGGCTTGGGGAAGCTCTCGATGCGGTTGAGCAGTGCCCCCACAAGCTCGAGGAACTGCCGCTGCCCGTCACCGGAGCCCTCGACGGAGTTCCGAACGAGTTTCAGGTCCGCGCCGGCGCAGAAGGCACGTCCGGTCCCCGTGACCACGACGCAGCGCACCTCGTCGTCTGTCTCGGCGCCGTCCAGCCCCTTCTGCAGGCCCTCCACGACGTCGACGTTCAGGGAGTTCATGGCCTCCGGCCGGTTGATCCGCAGCCACGCCGCCGCCCCGCGCCGTTCGGCGAGGACCGGTGTCGCAACGACCTGGGACTCTTCCGCTGCCGGTGTCTCTGTCACCAGGGCCTCCTCTGGGACGAAAAAACTGATGCGCGTGTCATCTTTGCTCATCTGCGGCGGCAAGTCGAGACACGACGGGCGGCTCCCGTGTGGCGCTCGACCCGCGGCGGCCGAGGCTCGCCGCTCCGAGCCGGCCTCGGCGGTGTGGCGGCCGTCCACTGGTCGCCGGTGCCTCTCCGGTGGGTGGGTGGGGGTGGATCCGCGCTCCGTCGGCGATCTGCCGCCGGACCCGCCGGGTCGGACCGCCGCGAGATGGATCGGAGAGGGGGTTCCCTCTCGAGGGCGCTCCTGGCGGTCATAGCGCTCGTCGAGAAATGGTTCGCGGGCGAGAGGTGGATGTGCACGTTTCGGTCGTTCGTGCATCATTTGATCGCCACGAGGAACCATGACGGCCGGCATGGGTGCTCCGGGGGGCAGGAGCCGAGTGCGGGAATTCGGCCGACACGATCACTGTCGACATACAGGGTTCAGGAATGTTGGGCACGAGTCGCGCCAGCGAGGGCAAGAAGGTGGCGCGGCGTAGCGGTGCGATTACTGGCTCTTCCGGATCTAGCCCCGGCTTTTCACGTTGTTGAGGGGCGATCGGGGCCCCGGATGCAGAAAGTGCCCCGTGACCAGGTAGGACAGAGCTTGCTGAGGGCTATGTCCGGCGGGTCGAGGGGGCACTTTCCAGGTGGAGGCCACAACCACGCGTCCGAAGATCATCGTCTCGGCTGGCGATCGTGATCGCGCACAGCGAGAAGGAACAGGCGGCGCCGACGTTCAAGGGCACCTTCGGCTATCACCCGATGCTGGCGTTCTGCGACAACACC
>NZ_JBEYYF010000053.1:0-7712 GCF_040645415.1 Pseudonocardia sp. NPDC046786
TCGGCGGCGTCGACGACGCGTAACATGTCGTCCAAGACCTCGGACCATGGGCGACTCGCGTCCGGCCAGAAGAAGGGTGTCGTCACCCAGAACTTGAGGGCCATAACTCACTCCATCATCGGGATTGTGTGTGAAGAGGAAGGAACGGGTGAGGCCGAATCCGACGCTCCGCAGACCAGCTGCGACAACGTGGGGCGAAGCTAGGTTCTCGCCACCCACCCGAGGTCGGAGTGCGGCGTTGTGTGGCCAAGTAAGGCCCACTCAGCGACGGACTGCTTGGACGTGCGCCCGTTCGGGTATGGCCTGGCAGCAGGGTGCGCTTGGGCGTCGAGGTTGGTCTCGTGTGGGTGTGGTCATTTGGCCTGTGTCGGCTCCTTCAGGGAGTTGACCCAGAAGGGGTTGGTGAGCAGGAGCCGTCCGACCGCGACGAGGTCGCAGTCCCTGCCGGCAAGCGCGGCTTCGGCTGCTTCTGCGCTGCTGATGCCGCCGGCGACGATGGTCGGCATACCCGTGCGTTCGCGGACCTGTGCGGCGAGGTTGCGGAAGTCGACCGGGATCTCGAACGATGACGCGCCCTCGACTGCGCCGCCGGCCGCGGCGTCGATGGCATCGCAGCCGGCCCGGCTGAGCTGGTCGATGACCGGGATGGCGTCGTCAGCATGCCAGCCGCCGTCGGCGAGGTCGTCGATCGCCAGCCGGACGAACAGCGGCATTCCCGGCCCGCAGGCTGCGCGTACCTGTTCCACGATTTCCAGCAGGAAGCGACTGTTGGCCTCGGGGCCGCCGCCGTACGGGCCTGAGCGGTGGTTGGTCAGCGGCGAAAGGAACTCGTGAATGAGGTACCCGTGCGAGGCGTGGATCTCGATCACGTCAACGCCAACCTGACTCGCCCTGGCTGCGGCCTGCCCGAACGCAGCGCCCAGGTCGCAGATCTCCTCGTCGGTCAGCGCGTGGGGCTGGTGGCTTGAGGCGTTGAAGGGCGCCCCGGTAGCACCTACGACCTGGTCGAGCGCGTCGCTGTCGGCGAAGGCCTTCCGCCCAGTGTGCCCGAGCTGCACACCGACCTTGGCCCCCTGCTCGTGGCAGAACTCCACGATGGGTGCCAGCGCCGCGGCCTGCTCATCGGTGTAGAGGCCAAGGGCGCCGCCGTGGCCGCGGCCCTCGGGCGAGACCGCCGAGTCCTCGATCATCACGAGCCCGACACCACCGACCGCACGCGAGCCGTAGTGCACCAGATGCCAACTACTCGCGCACCCGGTCTCGTCAGCGGAGCGCTGCGACATCGGCGCCATGACGACCCGATTTGGCAACTCCAGGCCCCGAACCTTGAAGGGGTCGAGCAACATGAGCGTCTCCTTAAACCGCAGGCGGTCGGCCATCCGACCGGTCAGAAGATGTGGTTGGAACCGTGGAACACGCGCAGACCGAGCCACCCACCTCGATCTGAGCGATCGACCGAGCAAGAAGCTCGGCACACGACAACTGCTGCACCAGGCCACTCACCGCACTACGCAGCGCAATCGTGTCGGTGACCACGGTCCCGTCCAGATCAGCCGACTTGAATTTGATCTCGGCGTCGCCGAAGAAGATCCCGTGAGTCGCGCCGGCGCACACCGCCACGGCCCGGCTTCTAGTACCGCGTTGCAAGCTATTGGAGCCGCTGTCACTGATGATGATAGCCACGTACTCGTCCAGCGCTGGCTTGGCGCGGGAAGCGACTTGAGATCTCGTGTGCGCGAATGTACGTGACATCGAAGCCGCTGGTGGCGAGTGCATTAAAGAAGTCCGGGGCGCCTTCCTCGTACTCGGTGTCGTGGAACTGGTCGAACCCTTTCAGATGGATCGTGTGCTTGACCCAGGAGCCACCGACGAACAGCACCTTTGACTGTCCCCCGCTCGGCGGCTGTGCCATGCCTTCACCTACGTTCTTGCCTCGGACGTTGCGGAGCGATGCGCGATATGCCTGCACCGCACGTAGGGCGAACATAACCATTCCCTACATCGCGAATGTGTCGAATTTCTGGTGCCCCATGCGATTCTCCTTCGCTCTGAGGTACCGCACGTTGTGTGGGTTTTCCGCGTAGGGGACTGTGACTTGTTCGACCACGGACAGCCCATGCTCGCGGAGAGCGACGCTCTTTGCTGG
The DNA here is from genome assembly GCF_040645415.1 of Pseudonocardia sp. NPDC046786. Lineage (NCBI taxonomy): Bacteria > Bacillati > Actinomycetota > Actinomycetes > Pseudonocardiales > Pseudonocardiaceae > Pseudonocardia > Pseudonocardia sp. NPDC046786. The sequence continues at coordinate 2,147 of NZ_JBEYYF010000053.1, forward strand.
GTTGTTGCTCATGAGGCGAACGTTGTGGACACCGAGATCGGCCAGGATGCCCGCAGCGTGCCCGTAGTCGCGGGCATCGACCGGTAGGCCCTGGACGACGTTGGCGTCGACGGTGTCGAGGCCGTCATCCTGGAGGCTGTATGCGGTGATCTTGTTGGCCAGTCCGATTCCGCGGCCTTCGTGTCCTCGCAGGTAGATGACGGCGCCACAGCCTTCGCGGGTGATCGCGGCGAGCGCGTGCTCGAGCTGGGCGCCGCAGTCGCAGCGCAGCGAGCCGATGATGTCTCCGGTGAGACATTCGCTGTGTACCCGGACCAGGACACCGTCTTCGGATACCCCCTGTGCAGCGACGTCGCCGAGCACGATCGCCAGGTGCTCGGCGCCGTCGCAGGTGCGGTAGGCCGCGGCCTGAAAGTCGCCGAACACCGTGGGCAGCGCCGCCGTTGCGACTCGTCGCACCTCGGCACGCTCCGCGGCGCGGACCTTGATCAGGTCCGGGATCGTCAGGAAGGGCAGCCCGTGCTCCGCGGCGAACCGCTTGAGCGTCTCTCCGCACGCCATATCACCGTCCTCGTCGATGATCTCGCTGATCACCGCGACTGGCGGGACGTCGGTTCGGTGCAGGAGGTCGACGGCGGCCTCGGTGTGCCCGGGACGGGTAAGCACTCCGCCCTCGCGGGCCTTCAGCGGGAAGATGTGGCCGGGCCGGGTGAACTCCGATGCAACAGCCGCCGGGTCGGCTAGGGCCTGCAGAGTCAGGGCTCGATCCTGTGCCGACACGCCCGTTCCGCAGTTGCCGTGGTCGACGGTGATCGTGAACGCGGTGCCGTGGGGGTCCGTGTTTTTCGGGAGCATGTCCGCAAGCCCCAGCTCCCGAGCACGGGCGGCAGGCATCGGAGCACACAGGATGCCGGTCGTGTGCCGCACCATGAAGGCCACCGCGTCCGCGGTTATCAGAGCGCCCGCCGCGATCAGATCGCCCTCGTTCTCGCGTTCATGGTCATCGGCGACTACGACCAGCCCACCTGACGCAAGCGCCTCGACGGCCGAACGTACTGCCTGAGCAGCACGCTCCAGCTCTCTGGTCTTACGGACCACCTGAGGATCCCACCCTTCGCAATGAATCGACCTGCACACGGCGACCACCTCGGCCTCCGTCACAGGAGGCGAGCTTCCTGACGAACTCGCCGCCCTGTGTCGACCCGATCTTCCGGGCTACTTTGAACAAACGTCCAACATGGCGGCTGAGTTTGGCCTCCGCTCCTCGGCTTGTCAACGGCCAATTGATCGGTACGCGCGATCTCCAGCGGTGACGAAGCACCCGGCAGGCCGCTGGTGCTGCGCGTCTGGGTCCCGAGGGTGTCGAGGGGTATCAGCCCTTCTGCGCTGCAGGCCCGCACGCCATCCGGTAGCGGTTGCGGTAGGAGTCGGCCACCCAGCGAGTCTCCCGACCGGCCGTCCGGTCGTGAGCCGCCGGGCCGCGCTCCAGAGGCGCATCGTTCAGCCGGCCGGGCCTCTGCTGACCGGATGGAAACGTTCCTACCTCTTGTCAGTTCTCGCGGACCTGGCTACTTTCAGCCCGGTAGGGGCCGCGCACTGGGCGGCACGTACGCCGTTAGCAGAAACGTTTATCACGAGAGGAGGGCACGTGCCCGACACCCTGAGCACCCCCCCGCTGCGTGTCCTGGTCGCGGGTGAGTCCTGGATCAAGCACACGATCCACATGAAGGGTTTCGACCAGTTCCACTCTACCGAGTACGAGGAGGGTGCCGGCGTCTTCCTGGACTGCGTGCGGGCGGCGGGTCACGAGCTGACCTACGTGCGCGGACACGAGATCAGCGCGCTGTTCCCCAAGACGGCGGAGGCGCTCGACGCGTTCGACGTCGTCGTCATCTCCGACATCGGGTCCAACTCGTTCCTGTTGCCTGACGAGACGTTCCTGCGCTCGGAGAAGTCCCCGAACAAGCTCGGCCTCGTGGCGGACTACGTCGGCCGCGGCGGCGGGCTGGTGATGATCGGGGGGTACCTGTCGTTCACCGGGATCGACGGCAAGGCGCGCTACGGGATGAGCCCGCTGGCGGACGTGCTGCCCGTGGACCTCATGCCCACCGACGACCGGGTCGAGATCTCCGACGGGCTGAAGGTCGACGTGTCTGACCCGACCCACCCGGTGCTGGGCGGCACGCCTGCCGAGTGGCCGATGCTGCTGGGCTACAACCGGACCTTCCCGAAGGAGGGCTCCACCGTCGTCGCGCGGACCGGTGACGACCCGCTGCTGGTGGTCGGCGACTACGGCCGGGGCCGCTCCGTGGCCTTCACCTCGGACCTCGCCCCACACTGGGCCCCGCCGGAGTTCGTGGAGTGGGAGCACTACGCGGCACTGTGGACGTCGATACTGTCCTGGGCCGCAGGCGGTTCCCGAGGTCAGTGAGAGTCCGAAGGGGATGTGACGTGACACAGCCCGCCCGCAGGCGCAAGCGGCCCACCATGAAGGACGTCGCCGAGCACGCCCGGGTGTCCGTGAGCACGGTGAGCTACGTGCTGAACGACTCCGGCCCGGTCGCCCCGGAGCGGCGCGACCGGGTGCTCGACGCCATGCGTGTCCTGGAGTACTCACCGAACGAGTCCGCACGCAACTTTAAGCGGCGCAGCGCCTGCACCATCGGGATGATCGTGCCCGAGCTGACCAACCAGTTCTTCGCGATGGTCACCGAAGGTGTGCAGCGGGCCGCCTCGGCACGGGACTTCCTGGTGGTTCTGGTCGTGCCGGACGCCACCGAGAAGCCGGAAGAGAATCAGGCCGAGCTCCTGCGCAGCCAGCGCATCGACGGCTTGATCTACCTGTCCGGGACCGGGTCCATGCCGGCGTCGATCTACGAGCTGGCCCGCTCCGGGCCGGTCGTGCTGGTCGACGAGCAGATCCCCGGGATGGTCCTGCCCGCAGTAGTGTGCCAGGCCCGCAAGGGGGCCCGGGAAGTCGCGGCCCACGTCATGGAGCACGGGCACTGCAGGGTCGCGGTCATCGGCGGGCCGCCCAGCCTGTGGACGGCCCAGCAACGGTTGGCCGGGTACCGGGAGGCGTTCGCCGGGGCCGGGCTCGACCCGGACTTGGTGCCCGTGTTCGCCGGTGACTACCGGCAGGCCTCCGGGCGCGAGCTCGCGGCGAAGGCCCTGGCCGCCGAGCCACGGCCGACTGCGCTGATCTGCATGAACGACTTGATGGCGATCGGGGTGATGGAGCACTGCCGCGAGGTGGGGCTCCGGGTGCCGGAGGACGTGAGCGTCGTCGGCTTCGACGACCTCCCGGTCTCCGCCTTGCTCACGCCGCGGTTGACCACCGTCCGTCAGCCCGCGCACGACATGGGTTTCCGGGCGGCGTCGGCTCTGTTCGACCTGCTGGAGAACGACGAGTCCGGCGCGATCGGCGAGCTTCCCGCCACCGTCCAGGTGCGGGACTCCGTGTGTCCGCCGTCGGTGGTCGCATGACGCCCCGGGTGGTGGTGGTCGGCGCGGTCAACGTCGACCTCGTGGTGCAGACCGACCGACTGCCGGGGCCGGGGGAGACCGTCCTGGGTCCAGGTGTCGAGCGGCATGGAGGCGGGAAGGGCGCGAACGCGGCGGTCGCCGCGGCCCGGGTCGGCGCCGATGTCCGCTACTGCGGCGCGGTGGGTGCGGACGACGCCGGGGCCGGTGCCCTGGCGGAGTTGCGCGCGGAGGGGATCGACGTGACGGACGTGGCGGTGCTCGAGGGCGTCGCCACCGGCGCCGCCCTGATCGTCGTCGACGTGCAGGGGGAGAACCAGATCGCCGTGGGGGCCGGGGCGAACGCCGCCGTGGACGCGGCGTCGGTGCGCTCGGCGGTTGCGCGGTCTGCGGGCTGGGCAGGCTGTGTGCTGGTCAGCACCGAGATCTCGCCGGACGCGGTGGCGGCGGCGGTCGACACCGCGACGGCGCACGGCCTGCCGTGCGTGCTCAACCCGGCGCCGGTGACCACGGAGCTGGTGGACCTGCTCCGGCTCGGCCCGGTCGTCACCCCTAACCGGTCCGAGCTGCGGGACCTCTTCGCGCTGCTTGAGGACGGTACGGGCGAGGACACGGCCGCATCGGTGGCGGAGATGGCGGCCGCGGTAACTGCACGGACGGGCGCGCCTGTCGTGGTGACGCTCGGCGGCGACGGCGTGCTGGTGGTCGACCCCGAGCAGCAGGCGACGCCCCTGCCCGCCCCGCCCGCCACGGTCCGCGACACCACGGGCGCTGGCGACACCTTCAACGGGGTGCTCGCGGTGGCACTGGCCGCCGGCGCCACCGTGTCCGAGGCCGGCGCGCGCGGCGTGGCGGCGGCCTCGCTGTCGGTCGGCACGGTCGGGGCGCGGGCCGGCATGCCACGCGCCCGGGCGATCGACGACGCGATCGCCCAGGGCGCGCCCACGGGCTGATCCACCGCGGCTCTTCCACTACCTCCACGAAAGGTGGATCCATGACGGCGTCGCTACAGCGGGGCTACGACAAGCGGCTGATGCTGTTCTCCGGTCGGGCAAATCCCCTCCTGGCCGAGGAGATCGCCCGCCAGCTCGGTGTCGACCTCGGCCCGATCACGCTCAAGACCTTCTCCAACGACGAGATGTACTGCCGGTACAAGGAGTCGATCCGCGGTGCGGACGTCTTCCTCGTCCAACCCATGTGCGCCAACCCGGCCGCCGGGGTCAACGCCAACGACGCGCTGCTCGAGCTGCTGGTCATGGTCGACGCGGCGGTCGGGGCGAGCGCCCACCGGGTGATCGCGGTGACCCCCTGGTACGGCTATTCGCGGCAGGACAAAAAGTCCGCCCCGCGGGAGCCGATCTCGGCCCGGATGGTCGCGCGCACGCTCGAGGCGGTCGGCGTGGACCGGGTGTTGACCATGGACTTGCACGCGGGGCAGCTGCAGGGGTTCTTCGGAATACCCGTCGACCACATGACCGCGCTGATGATGCTTGCCGACCACTTCGCCGGCCTGGACGACGATCTTGTGGTGGTCGCGCCGGACGCGGGCCGGGTCAAGCTGAACAAGCAGTTCGCGACCCGGATGGGCGCCGGGCTCGCGATCCTGGACAAAGAGCGACCCGCCCAGCAGGTGGCCGAGATCGGGCACGTGATCGGGGACGTGCAGGGGAAGACCGCGATCATCGTCGACGACATCATCGACACTGCGGGCACGTTGCGCGCCGCGGGGGAGGCGGTGTCCCGGGCCGGTGCGCGGCGGGTGTTCGCCGCGGCGACGCACCCGGTGTTCAGCGGCCGGGCCTACGAGAACCTCGCGACCTCGCCGTTCGAGCGGATCGTCGTCACCGACACCATCCCGCTCCGCCCGGGTGCGCCGCCCACGATCGACGTCGTATCTTGCGCACCGCTGCTCGCCGACTCCATCCGCCGGATCTTCACCGACGACTCGGTCAGTGAGGTCTTCGGCGGCAAGAACCACCTCTTCTAGGTGTGATGCCCAGCCAGGTTGGTCAACCTGGTGATGGGCGCGGCCTTCCCGATTGCTGAGTGGGGCCGGTGGTGGTTGTACTCGTGGAGCCATGCT
>NZ_JBEYYF010000054.1:0-7544 GCF_040645415.1 Pseudonocardia sp. NPDC046786
TCTATATCGACGGAATCCGTGTCAGGATCCGGGACAAGGCCGCGGTCACGATCAAGAGCGCGCACCTGGTCATCGGCGTCGACGTCGAGGGCCGCAAGCACGCCCCGGGGTGCTGGATCGCCGAGACCGAAGGCGCGAAGTTCTGGCACTCGGGTGCTGACCCAGCTGCGCAACCGCGGGCTACGCGACATCCTGATCGCCTGCTGCGACGGCCTCACCGGCCTTCCCGAGGCCATCACCAGCGTGTTTCCCGACGCTGTAGTGCAGACCTCATCCGTCCACCATGGTCGGGCCGGGGAGGTCCCGGTGATCACCAAGCCCTCCTCGCCTGCGGAGGTGTTCGCCGGCATCGACTGGGGCGGCTCGTTCCACCAAATCTGCCTGATCGACGCCCACGGGCATGTGGTGCGTCAGCAGCGCGTGCAGCATGACGCGGCAGGATCTTCGCGATCAGTCCGCCCAGGTACTTCCGCTGCTTCGCGGTAACCGACTCGGGCCGGCGCCTGGCGAAAACCCTAGTGGGTTTGCTATCCGGAAGATCAAGAGCCCCTAACGATCGGTGTGGTGTCGCGGGCGGGGCCGGCAACGGTTGCGGGGTGGGGGTCGAAGGTCACCAGCACGGCCGGCAGCCTCCGGGCGTCGGCAGGGGCACGGGCGTGTGCCAGGACGCGGATGTGATGTGACCGCGGTGCAGGCCATCGAACACGCCGAGGACGACCACTGCAGGGCCCCAGTCGAGGGGCACGTCGGCCAGGCTCGTCCAGTAGGGGCGGAGTAGCGGGGTCGGGTGCACTACAGCGCTCTTTCGCCGGGGTGCACGGGACCGGGGCCAGCGGTGGTCGCCCGGCGCCCGGTCCCGCGTCGGGGGATCAGGTGGCGACGTCGAAGAAGGTGTCGGGCAGCTGACCACCGTACCAGACGATGGCCTTCTCGATGTTCGCGCCGTCCCAGATGACCGGCTTCCAGTCCGGGCCGTGGATGGGGTAGCCGCCGGAGAACAGTTCGACACGGTTGCCGCCGGGCTCGAACACGTAGATGAAGAAGGCCTGGGTCAGGCCGTGCTTACCGGGGCCAGCGTCGATAGGGGTGCCTTCCTCGACGAAGGTGTCCGCGGCGCGCAGCAGCGTCTCGGGGGTGTCGAGGTAGTAGGCGATGTGGTGCAGCCGGCCTCGCTCGCCCAGGCCGTCGCGCATGATCGCGAGGTCGTGGACCTGCGAGGTGACCGACATCCACACCCCGAGGTCGCCGTCGGGGGTGCGGGCGGCCTCGCGCAGCTTGAAGCCGAGCACGTCGGTGTACCAGTCACGGGCTTCGTCGACGTTCTGCGCGGTGATATTGAGGTGGTCGAGGCGGCGGGCACCGATGCCGGGGCTGGGGAACTTGATGGGCTGGCTGAGCAGCTTGGAGGGGTCGGCGGGCTCGTAGCGTTCGAAGTCGTAGAACAGTTCGGTGCGGTGCCCGAAGGGCCCGGTGAAGCTGACGGTGTCGCCCTGGGCGAATGCCGAGGACCCACCGGCTTCCAGCTTGTGCTCGACGCCGGCGTCCTTGAGTCGCCGTGCCCAACCCTCGACCTGGTCGGGCTCGGCGACCTGCCAGGCCATGTGTCCGAGACCGGGCTTCGGGCCCTCGGTGAGGACGGTGGAGTAGCGGCCCCACTCGCCGGCGCCGCGCAGGAAGACCGACTGGCCCTCGCGGTGGGTCTCGTGCAGACCCAGAACTCGGGTGAAGAAGTCGAGCGACTCCTCGGGCTTGGGGGTGAAGACCTCCACGTGGTGCAGGTTGTGCACTCGGGGGGTGGTGACCTCGACGTACTCGACGTTCGAGGTGGCCGGCTCGGTCGCAGTGGACACCTGGACCATCTCCTATCTGGTGGTGATGCGGTGGAGGGTGTGCGGCATCGCCCGCGGTGTGAGCGGCGATGCGATGAACGGTGTTGGTGGCGGTGCTGGTCAGATCCAGCCCGCGACGAACTCCTTGCTGAGTTGTTCCATGGCCTCGAGCTGCAGCGGCATGGCCACGGGGGCCGAGCAGCGCCTGCTTCGGCCGGTGGCGTCGAGGCCCTCGCCGCGGCGGTGGAACGCGCCGCTGTGGAACAGCAGCGGCTCATTCTCTCGGATCGCGAGGTCTTCGACGTAGCCGAGGTAGAGGACGTGGTCACCGCCGTCGTAGGACTTCCACGGGGTGCATTCGATCGTCGCGTGGGTGTGCTGCAGGCGCGGCGCGTGTCGACCGTGTTCCCACTCGATGACGGCCTGGTCGTCGGGTCGGCCGGCGAAGGTCATGGCCACACCGATTTGGCGGGAGGACAAGACGTTGACGGCGAAGGGTCGGTCCCGCAGCAGCGGGCACGCTCGAGCCTTGCGGGCGATGGAGACGAGTACGAGGGGCGGATCGAGCGAGACCGAGCTGAACGCGTTGACCGTGGCGCCGCGGGGTTCGTCGTCGTGCTGGTAGCTCACCACGGTCACCCCGGTGGCGAACCGCCCCAGGCAGGAGCGGAGTCGGCTGGGCTCGATGGGCTCGGCCTGCTCCTGTGGGGCTGCAGCTGCGTGGTTAGTCACATCAGTCCTTCCCGTCGTGGACGGACCGCTACGAGGCGTCGGCGAGCACGTGCGGTGGCAGGCGACGTCCTCGTCGGGTGTGGTCATCCGGCGGCGCTGTCGTCCTTGGCCGCCGAGCGAGAACCGATCCGTGTGACCGGCGACTTCTCCGGCTGGGCCAGGCTGATCATGTCGACTCGGTGTAGGCGCGTGGCGATCTCGAGCCGCTTGCGGTCCTTGTTGCGGATCGCCTCCAGGATCTGGCCGTGCACCCGGACGTTGTGGTCGACGGTCTCTTCATAGCCGCTGGCCCACGCTGCTCGGACCAGAGCGCCGAGCAGGACGGTGACGAGGCTGTCGTAGATGCCGATCAACACTGTGACGCCGGTGGAGCGTGCGATCGCTCGGTGGAACTCGACGTTCGCCTCGAAGAAGCGCCGCGGGTCGTTCGCCGATGCCGTCAGCATCTGCAGGCCGCGCTCGATCTCGTCGTGGTCGTCCGGGGTCGACTTCTGCAGCGCCAGGTTGTTGAACATCTCCTCGAGCAGTGTGCGGGACTCGAAGATTTCCAGTGGCGGGATGGTCAGGCCCTGGAACCACAGATCCAGGGCACCGAGCCGGACCCCTGGCGGCTGGTCGGCGGTGAACACGCCACCGCTGGGGCCCGGCTTGACGTTGATCAGCTCGCGGTCGCGCAGCAGACGCAGCGCCTCGTTCATCACGCCCGGGCTGACCTCGAAACGACTGATCAGGTCCGTGCGCAACCCGAGACGCGAGCCAGCCGGAAGGCCGGCGCGCAAGATCTCCATCTCGAGCTCTGCCGCCACGTCCTCTGCGCGCGACGATGTTGCCCGGGACTTGGTCTCGCTGTCCTTGCTCACTGCTCTCTCCTGTCTGTGCCGCGTACCGCGCCCCGCCCGGGACGGTTGTTGTCGCGCCGAGTGTGGCCGACTGTAGGCCCGGGACGGCGAGGGCTCATCCGGTTGCGGCGGCCCGCCGGACATCGTCGTTGTCGATCAGGTCCGGCACGGTCCAGCCGTCGAGGTCGTACTCGGACATGCACTGCTCGACCATGGCCTTGTACGAGTCGATCTGGCCGGACTGCTGCTGACCCAGGAACGCCTCGATGCGCAGGTTCTCGTGGTTGCCCGAGTAGTTGCGCTCGTAGAGCTCGTGGCGCCCACCGAACTCCGAACCGATGGCGTCCCACACCAGCTTCATCAGCTTGACCCGGTCCTCCGCGGTGCGGCCGGCCGAGCCGCGCACGTACTGGTCTAGGTAGGGGCGCAGCTCAGGGTTCTTCCAGTCGCGTGAACTCGACGGCAGGTAGATCAGGGCGCTCGCTACGTCCTGCTCGAAGATCTCCTTCGCCCGTGGGTAGGCCTGGGTCATCATCAGGCGGTAGACGCTGGCGGCGTCGGGATTCGGCACGCAGGTGCCGTCGTCCCACTGCGCCGGGTTGTCGACCATGGAGTCGACGCAGGTCCAGAACAGGTTGCGCAGGCAGACCAGCTCACCGATGCGGGTCTGTACCCCGCGGAACCCGGAGGTTCCGGTCATCTCCAGCGACTTGGTCAGCAGCCCGACCAGGAAATCGAACTTGACCGCGAGCCGGACGCAACCGTGCAGCATCGCGCGGAAGATGAACCCCGACCCGGCGAAGAAGTTGTTGGCCTTGTCCACGTCGTAGCAGAACACGCTGTCCCACGGGACCAGGACGCGATCCATCACCAGGATCGAGTCGTTCTCGTCGAGCCGGCTCGACAGCGGGTAGTCGAACGGGCTGCCGCTGGTGGCGGCGTTGAGCTCGTAGGACGAGCGGCAGATCAGCTTCAGGCCGGGTGTGTTCATCGGGACCATGAAGATCGCCGAGAACTCCTTGGACTTGACCGGCAGTGGGCCGTAGTTGCCGACGAAGTTGTAGTGCGTCAGCGCCGAGTTCGTCGCGACGACCTTGGCCCCCGACACGATCAGGCCCTCGTCGGTCTCCTCGACCACCCGCATGAACACATCACCGGCGGCCTCCATACCCAGATCGCGGTCGACGGGCGGGTTGATGATCGCGTGGTTGACATACAGCAGCCGCTCCTGGGCCTCGGCATACCAGCGCTTGGCGTTGTCCTGGTACGGGGCGTAGAACTCGGTGTTCGACCCCAGCGTCGACAGGAACGAGGCCTTGTAGTCGGGACTGCGACCCAGCCAGCCGTAGGTCATGCGCGCCCATTCCGCCGACCCTTCGGCCCCCGCCCGCAGCTCAGCGGGGGAGTAGGGCGCCTTGTAGAACGGATGGGTGAACCCGCCGTTGCCGGTGTCGGTCGGCACGGCCAGGGTGCCCTCGTTCGCCGGATCGTGCATCGCGTCGTAGAGCCGTGCCACCATCCGGGCCGAGTTCCGGAACGCCGGGTGGGTGGCGACGTTGTCCACCCGCTCGCCGTCGATCCAGATCTCACGGCCGTCGTTAATGCTCTCGAGGTACTCCGCGCCGGTGAACGGCCGCCGGTCGTTCGCACCGGCGGTCGAGGGCGCGGACTCGTTGATCATCTGCGTCATTGCAGCACTCCTCCATCGGAGATCGGGTGCCGCTCACCGGCCGCGTAGCGGTCGTCGGGAGCAGCGAACCTGCTAGGATGTTTGGGATTCTGCATGAAGATAGTCAGTGACCCAGTGCCCGTCAACTTCGCGTATACCTGCGAAGATGTGCCACCGTGGGCGTATGAGGTCGTTTCAATGTTGCTAATCTTACTGCTATCGTGCCGGTCAGTGGCGGGCCGCTCGGCTCGCGAACGACGACATCGGAGGTCAGCGATGACCCAGACTGCGACCGCAGCGAACCCCGAGATCGGCAGTACCGTGCGCGCGGCCGGGATCCGGACGAACTACCACGACCAGGGCAGCGGTTCCCCGGTGCTGTTGATCCATGGCTCCGGGCCGGGAGTCTCGGCATGGGCGAACTGGCGCGGTGTGCTGCCCGAGCTCGCCAAGCAGCGACGAGTGATCGCCCCGGACATCGTCGGTTTCGGCTACACCGAGCATCCCGAGGGCTACACCTTCAGCCGGCAGGCGTGGGTGGAGCACCTGGTTGGCCTGCTCGACGCGCTGGAGCTGGAGAAGGTCTCCATCGTGGGCAACAGCTTCGGCGGGGCGCTGGCGCTGTGGCTGGCCGACCAGTTCGCAGAGCGCGTCGACAGGCTGGCGCTGATGGGTAGCGCCGGTACCCGATTCGAGCTCACCCCCGGCCTCGACGCCGTGTGGGGCTACGAGCCGTCGGTGGAGAACATGCAGCAGCTGCTCGAGCTGTTCGCCTACGACCAGTCGATGCTCGGACCGGACCTCGCGCAGCTGCGCTACGAGGCCTCAATCCGCGACGGGGTGCACGAGTCCTATTCCGCGATGTTCCCGGCGCCGCGCCAGAACGGGATCGACGACCTCGCCCTCGACGACGACGCCCTGCACTCGCTGCCCCACAACACCTTGATCGTGCACGGCCGCGACGACAAGGTGATCCCGCTGTCCGCCTCGCTGCGCCTGCACGGGCTCATCACCCGGTCCCAGCTGCACGTCTTCGGACAGTGCGGCCACTGGACCCAGATCGAGAAGCGCGACGAGTTCGTCCAGCTACTGCGCAATTTCCTGCCCGCCTGATCCCCGCCCGGCGTCGTGGCGCCTCGGGCGCCGCTCGAACCCTGCGGGGGCGCCACGACCACCGGGGCCGGAGCGCGTCACTGCGAAGGAAACCATGCGCAACCAGATATCGGTGCCCGAGCTCGCGGCGCGGCTGACCACAGCGGCCGCGGGGCGCTGCGCCATCGGCAAGCTGACCGATCAATTCCCCGAACTGGACCTGGCTGCCGCCTACCGGGTCCAGCGTGAGCTCCGCAGCAACGCCGGCGCACAGGCGGGTTGGAAACTGGGTTTGACCTCTCCGGCGAAGCAAGCCCAGGTGGGTGTCGACGAACCGATCTATGGCTTCCTCCCGGCTTCCGGTGAGCTCGAGCCCGGCGAATCGCTGGACACCCGGACTCAGATCCAGCCTCGTTGCGAACCCGAGATCGCTTTCATCCTCGGTTGCGACCTCGTCGGGCCACACGTCACGGCCACGGAGGTGCTCGCGGCTACCTCGGCTGTCGCGGTGGGGATCGAGGTCCTCGACTCCCGCTACCTCGACTACCACTTCACCACCGCCGACGTCGTCGCCGACAACACCTCGGCATCGCGCTACGTCCTCGGCAGCCCCGTGGTTCCTTCCGAGATCGACCTGCGCTTGGTCGGGGTCGTGCTGGAGAAAAACGGGGCCATCGCGGCGACCGCGACCGGAGCTGCCTCGCTCGGGGACCCCGCCGCCGCGGTGGCCTGGCTCGCCCGGACTCTTGCCCCCGAGGGAGAAGGACTCCGGGCGGGCGAGATCGTCCTCTCCGGCGGACTGACCGCCGCAGTACCGGTTGCACCCGGCGACACCGTGACGGTCACGATCGACCGCCTCGGAACGATCGAGTTGCGCTGTCGCTAACCTGCACGACACCTGTCGACGCCGACTGGAGCTGTCACACAAGCCCGGCGACCACGATGACTCCGAGAAGGACAGGCCCGGAGACCAGCATCGATGCGAGGGTGTAGCCGACGACGTCGCGAAGCCGGCAGTTCGCGATCGCCAGCAGCGGCAGCATGAACAGAGGCTGGACCATGTTCGTGAGACTGTCGCCATAGGCGATCGCCATCATGATCACCGCCGGGTCCGCCCGAGCTCGACGGCCGCGTCGAGCATGGGACTGTCCGATCAACGGTGTAACCGGCGTTGATGGGGTTCAGGTGTTGCTCGTGACGATACGGCCTTCGAAGGTGATCGCGAACGCGTTCAGTGCTGGCTTCCAGCGCATTGACCACCGCGCCTTGCCCTTCCCGGTCGGGTCCAGGGACCGGGTGGCCAGGTAGAGACACTTCAGCGCGGCCTGCTCGGTGGGGAAGTGCCCGCGGGCGCGGACCGCGCGCCGATAGCGAGCATTCAAG
>NZ_JBEYYF010000055.1:0-7399 GCF_040645415.1 Pseudonocardia sp. NPDC046786
CTGGCGTGCTTGGTGGCGGTGGGCCAGCCCATCAGTGAGGTCATCAAGAACATGGAACTGATGGCCAAGGAGGTCTTCCCCGCCTTCGCCGAGGAGGGCTCCGCCTCAACTCGGTGATCCGTCGCCGTTCGATCGCTGCTGGGACGTGTATCCGGCGGTCCCCTCCTGGCGAGTTCCTGTGGCGGTCGGATCATAGCGCAACCGACAGAGGAGGATAGAGAATGCTATACGAGGTCCGAGAGTACGTCGCCACGCCCGGCCGCCTTGAGTTGCTCATCACGAAATTCAATGAGCACACATTCCGCCTGGTCGACAAACATCAGATGGACCTCGTTCAGATCGGCGTGACCTCGGTGGGCGATCACTCGTTGAATGAGGTCGTCTACACGCTCCGGTTCACAGATGTCGGAGACATGGAGCACAAATGGGGCGTGTTTGTCCGTGACCCGGAGTGGGTCGCCGTGGTTCGCGCGAGCGAGGCGGAGGGCCCATTGGTGCAGTCGCTGAGGCGGCGACTGGTCGACGCGAGCTCGTTCGGTGAGTGGGGTAAGAAGTGAGCAGCAGTGGCGGGCGCGAATTCCATGCGGTACGGATCCATGGAGTCGACGGCTCGACCCGGGTTTCGGTCGACAAGCTGGCCGACGACGACCTACCCTGGGGTGATGTCGAGGTCGACGTCTTCTACTCGGATCTCAATTTCAAGGATGGAAAGGTGATGGAGGCGGGCTCGCCTATCCCGCAGCACCTTCCTATCATTCCCGGTATCGACTTCGTGGGAACGGTGACCCGTTCTTCGAGTCCACTGTTCGCGGTCGGCGATGAGGTGGTGGCGAATGGCTTCGGTCTCGGGACCGATCGTGACGGGGGGCTGACGCAGCGGACACGCGTTCCGGGGGCCTTCTTGCTAGCACTGCCTTCGCGGCTTGATCAGCGGCGCGCCGCTGCGATCGGGACTGCGGGGTACACCGCCGGGCTGGCCGTTGAGGCGATCCTCGAGGCTGGTGTGAGGCCCTCGAACGGGCCGGTTCTGGTCACCGGCGCGGGTGGCGGCGTCGGAACGATCGCCATCGCCGTGCTAGCCCAGGCCGGCTTCGATGTCGTGGCGTCAACCGGACGGGCAGACCAGCTGCGGGATTCGCTGCTCCGGCTGGGGGCGCGCGAGATCATCGACCGGCTGCCGGCCGAGGCCAGCGACGGGTTGGCGACTCCCGCTTGGAGCGCGGTGGTCGACTCCGTCGGCAGTACGACCCTCGCCTCGGCTCTGGCAGCCACCCGCTACGGAGGCGTGGTCGCCGCGGTCGGTCTCGCGCAAGGGATCGATCTTCCTTCGACGGTGCTGCCGTTCATCCTGCGAGGGGTCTCGTTGGTCGGTATCGACTCCGTCTACGCCTCCGAGTACCGACGGCGGCGAGCATGGGACCGGCTGGCAAACGTGGACCACGAGCTGCTCGACTCGATCACTTCGGTCGTGGGGCTCGAGGACGCGGCGAGCGTGTCTCAGGATGTCGTGGCAGGCCGGGTACACGGGCGTGTCGTCGTCGATGTCCACAAGTGAGCGGCAAGGCGTTGTCGGACCTCCGGTCGTGCTCATCGATGGTGAGGTGCCGGGCGGCGCGGTGGCCGGTCTGCTCGGGCGGTCGGGCCCCCTCCGCGTGGCACCACCACGAGATGCCGACGGTGGGGGAGAGGACAGCGGGTGTGGTCATCCTCAGAGCGGTGACGAGGAACGGCCGGCGGCGGTGCCAGCGTCGCTCACGAATGGATCTCGGGTCGATGGCGATACGCAGCGTCAGCGCCGGAAGGGTCGGGCGCGGAGAGGGGACGTTGAGCGGAACCTGTTCCTGCCGGGAGAGCACGGCGCTGGTCTGACCAACCTGCAGTACGCGCCGCTCGCGGAGATCACCGGCTGCGCACCCGATCTCGCCCCGTCCGCTCTCAACTGCGCCGCGCCGGACACCGGCAACATGGAGGTGCTCTCCATGTTCGGCAACGAGGCCCAGCGAAAGGAGTGGCTCGACCCCCTGCTCGACGGACAGATCCGCTCGGCCTTCGCGATGACCGAGCCCGACGTCGCCTCCTCCGACGCCACCGACATCGCCACCTCCGTCGTGCGCGACGGCGACGAGTACGTCATCAACGGCCGCAAGTGGTGGATCACCGGCGCGATGAACCCCAACTGCCGGATCTTCATCGTGATGGGCAAGACCGATCCCGACGCCCAACGCCACCAGCAGCAGTCGATGGTTCTCGTGCCACGGGAGACCCCGGGCCTGACCATCGAGCGCGGCATGGAGGTCTTCGGCTACGACGACCATGACAACGGCGGCCACGCTGAACTGGCCTTCCACGACGTCAGGGTCCCGGTCACCAACCGGATCCACGAGGAGGGAGCCGGGTTCGCCATCGCGCAGGCCCGGCTCGGCCCCGGCCGAATCCACCACTGCATGCGCTCGATCGGCGTGGCCGAACGGGCCGTGGAGCTGATGTGCGCCCGCGCCGAGGATCGGGTCGCTTTGGGTCGGCCACTGGCCGAGCAGGGCGTGATCCGCGACTGGATCGCCGAGTCCCGCGTGCGCATCGAGCAACTACGGCTCCTGGTACTCAAGGCCGCGTGGCTGATGGACACCGTCGGCAACAAGGCCGCACATACCGAGATCCAGGCGATCAAGATCGCCACCCGGCTATGGTCCAGTGGATCCTCGACAAGGCCATTCAGACCCACGGCGGCGGGCCTCTCGCAGGACTTCCCGCTAGCCCGCGCCTACGCCGGCATCCGCACCCTGCGCTTCGCCGACGGCCCGGACGAGGTGCACAAGAACGCGCTCGCCCGCACCGAGCTGCGTAAGCAGGCCGCAGCCCTCGACCGCCGACGATCGGGCCGACAACTCGACGCGCGGCGTCAGTAGAACCGGTTCCGTCTCCCCGGTCGCGGTGCCGAGCGGGCCCAGATGTCAGTCGCTCAGCCAACCCCGGCACCAGCACTCCGGCGACGCGCGGCCACAGCTGCACCACCTGACCGTGGAAGCCCACCCCCGGACGAGAATCACGTCCCGCACGCTGCGCGATCACAAGACCGCGAACAACACACCGCAGAACCGCGAGAGGAGACAGCTTGAAGCGCGGCGTCAAGCACACGGGCGCAGGTGCCTCCTCACAGGACGTCGGCACCCTGATCGGCGGCTATCTCGGCAGCACGCCCCGCACCGAGGAGGCCACGGGGGACGACGTGGCGGTCATCAGCTACACCTCGGGCACGACCGGGCCTCCGAAAGGTGTGTTGAACACGCACGCCAACATCCTGCACTCCTCGCGGAACTTCGCGCAGTGGATCGACCTCGGCCCCGGCGACACGATCCTGGCCCTCGCGCCGTTGTTCCACATCACTGGGCTCAGCCTGAACATGGCAATCGCGCTGCTGGCCGATACCACCCTCGTCATGACCGGACGCTTCCGTGCGGAGAGCGTCATCAAGGCGATCGCCGAGAACAACGTTTCCTACACAGTCGGCTCCATCACCGCCTACAACGCTTTCATGAAAGTGCCGTGGGCTGGCGCCGAGCACTTCAGAACATTGACTCGCTGCTATACCGGCGGGGCACCAGTACCACCGTCGACCGTCATCCAGCTCCGCGAGAGATTCGGCCTCGAGGTGCGCAACGCCTGGGGCATGACAGAGACAACGGCAGGCGGCATCGCCACGCCGCTCCATCTGGAAGCCCCTGTGCACGCGCCGAGCGGTTCATTGTCGGCCGGGGTTCCCATGCAGAATGTATCGGTCAGGATCCTGGACCAGGACGGCACGGCATTGCCGGTCGGCCAGGAAGGCGAGCTCGAAGTCGAAGCTCCTCAGAACGCCATCGGGTACTGGCGGAATCCGGACGCGACCGCCCTCAGCTTCCCTGAGGGTCGATTGCGAACCGGAGACGTTGCCGTCATGGACGAGGACGGCTGGATCTACCTGGTGGACCGCCTGAAAGACATGATCAACATCTCGGGATTCAAGGTGTGGCCGCGCGAGGTCGAAGACGTCCTGTATGCGCACCCCGATGTCTTCGAGGTTGCCGTCGTGGGGGAGCCTGACGAGTACCGCGGCGAGACGGTGGTCGCCTACGTCTCACTGAACAGCGCTGCCACCGCGACTTCCGAAGAGCTGGTGGAGTTCGCACGAGGGCGACTCGCGGCGTACAAGTGCCCCCGGCGGATCTACATCGTCGACGACGTCCTAAAGACCGCGACCGGCAAGATCAAACACGGCGCCCTGCGCTCCGTGGAAGCCTCGACCGATGCATCGGTCAGCACCGTAGCAGAACTGGGCGAACTCACCTGCGATGAGTCATGAGCCTCGGTCAGGTGA
Organism: Pseudonocardia sp. NPDC046786; assembly: GCF_040645415.1. NCBI lineage: Bacteria > Bacillati > Actinomycetota > Actinomycetes > Pseudonocardiales > Pseudonocardiaceae > Pseudonocardia > Pseudonocardia sp. NPDC046786. Next base: position 4,355 of record NZ_JBEYYF010000055.1, read on the forward strand.
TCCCTGCCCGCATGGACGTTCGGGACTGCACCAAAGAAGTGAGAATTCCGCGAAAGGAAGTACATAGAATGACGCAGCATCTCGGAAACGTGTTCCGCTACCAGCTCCAGCCTGAAGGGTACGAATCACTAGAGGACGCCAGCACCACGGTACCGACCGGTACTTACCATATCGGCACTGTCGATGGGGCGGAGATCGGTGTATGGGAGGCGGAGCCAGGACTCATTGGGGGCTTGACCGACGACGAGGTCTTCGTGGTCCTGGAAGGACGTGCCGAGGTCACATTCGACGACACAAAGGAAACGATCCATATCGGACCCGGCGACGTCGTCCGCCTCAATAAGGGCCAGCGTAATACTTGGCGGACCATCGAGCGACTTCGGAAGGTGTCCATCTGGTCAGAGTCGGGCTCATGACGTGGTTATCCCGCTGCGAGCGCCAGCCGGCGCTCCCGGCCTGGTCGGCCACGATGCGAGAGGCTGACAGCAGATGCCCCGGCCAGTGATCCTGGACGTCGATACCGGCAACGACGACGCAGTCGCGCTCACGATGGCCGCCATGCACCCGGATGTCGAACTGGTCGGGTGCACGACGGTGGTCGGGAACCTGACGCTGGATCAAGCCACCGACAACACCCTCCGTGTCCTACACGCGATCGGCAAGAGCGAGGTCGAGGTCCACGCCGGCCTGGCCCGCCGCTTCGCACCGAGTCCTTACCCGTCCGCACCCAACCCGGCGGAAGGAATGTTCCACCAGGACACGCTGCCAGTCGGGGTGGCGGGGCTCACGCCACGCAGTTGGCGTGGCGTGGAATGGCTGGTCGAAACGTTGCGCCGCGCGACTCATCCGATCACCCTGATCCAGGTCGCCCCTCTGACCAACCTCGCAGCCGCGTTGACGGTGGCACCCGACGTCATCGACACGGTCGAAGAGGTCATCGTCATGGGCGGCGCATCGAAGTCCGGAAACCGGACACCAGCAGCGGAGTTCAACATCTACGCCGACGCCGTGGCGGCCGATGTCGTCTTTAGGGCTGGCATCGAGCGCCTCACCGTCGCGCCTCTCGACGCTACGCACGAGGTGCTCGTGAGCCGTGACGACCTGCGTCGCTACCGAGAGCTTGAGACCAGCGCCGGTCAAGTCGTCTCGGCTGTCACCGAGTACTACATCGACAGCTATTACGCAACCGATCCTCATGGCGTAGGGGCGCTTCTTTCTGCCCCTCTCCACGACGCGCTCTGCGTTGCTTACGCTATTGACCCAGCCGTTCTCGAGCTGACGGAGGTCACTGTCGACGTCGAAACGGTGAGCCCCCAGAATTACGGTCGGACAACCATTGATTACCTGCACGGGCGCAGCGGGACGGTGGGTAACGCACGTTTCGCTGTTCATGCCGACAGTGAGCGATTTCACCGGATTCTTGACGACTGCCTGAATTTGGATGCACCGGCGGGGTTCGGTGGTGAAGGTGCGTCGTAACACACGGATGCCCTTCTGCGCTGGGACGATGTGGCTTGTCTGAGGTCACGTCGGTCCGCGCAGAAGGGCATCCGCTGGATGCGACTATCCCATGTCCGTCGCGTCATGTCGGTGCGGTTCGATGATCCGAATCTCGTGTCGTGCGGCGGTCTCGCGCCGGTGATGGCGCTGGCTGCGCGGTGCGGTCTGGGTGGCCAGCTCGCCGAGCGGCTCACCGTGGCCGGTGCGGGCGGGGCGAACGCCGCCGCGAAGGTCCTGGCGCTGGTCGCGGGGATGGTCGCGGGCGCGGACTCGATCAGCGACATGGACGTGCTGCGTCACGGCGGGATGGGACGGCTGTTCGACCAGGTCCGCTCGTCCTCGACCTTGGAGGTGTTCCTGCGCCGGTTCACCCTTCGGTCAGTTCCGTCAGCTCGACGCCGTCGCCTCCCGGCTGTTGGCCCGCCTCGTCGCGGCCACTCCGATCCTGGCCGGGGCGCGGACCGTGGCGTTCGTCGATATCGATGACACCGTCGGGCGGACCTTCGGCTACGCCAAGCAGGGCGCCGGGCGCGGCTACAGCGGCGTCAAAGGGCTCAACGCGCTGATCGCCACGCTCTCCACCGCGGCCTCGGCGCCGGTAATCGCCGCGACCCGGCTGCGCAAGGGACCGACGAACTCGGTGCGCGGCGCGCCGACACTGCTCGCCGGCGCCCTGGCCACCGCACACCGGGCGGGCGCGACCGGGTTGGTGATCGTGCGCGCCGATTCGGCCTACTACGGCTACGGCATCGTCGCCGCCTGTCGCCGGGCCGGGGCCCGGTTCTCAATCACCGCCCGCCACACCAAGTCCGTGGCCGCCGCGATCGCCGCCATCGACCCGCAGGCGTGGGTGGCGACCCGCTACCCGAACGCCATCTGGGATGAGGACGAGCAGCGGTGGGTCTCCGATGCCGAGGTCGCCGAGATCCGATTCACCGCGTTCACCGGGCGTCGCCAGGCCGAGCATGTCACCGCCCGGCTGATCGTGCGCCGGGTCCGTCGGCTCAACCCCGCCACCCGAGCCCGCGGCGGCAAGGACGAGTTGTTCGCCGCCTACCGGTATCACGCGGTGTTCACCGACAGCCCCGAACCGATACTCACCGCAGAAGCCCAGCACCGCGACCACGCCATCGTCGAGCAGGTCATCGCCGACCTGAAGGACTCCGCACTGGCCCACCTGCCCTCTGGGGTGTTCACCGCGAACGCCGCCTGGCTGGTCTGCGCCGCGATCGCCCACAACCTCACCCGCGCCGCCGGCGGACTGGCCGGCTCGATCCATGCCCGCGCCCGCACCGGCACCCTGCGCACCCGCTTGATCACGCCCCGGCTCGGATCGCCCGCTCCGGGCGCCGCTTGGACCTGCACCTACCGCGGGACTGGCCCTGGGAACCCGGATTCGACAACCTGTTCCGCCGCGCCCTGCATCACCCCTTGCCCACCGCTGATGGCGCGGGACTGTCTGATCTTCGGTGTAACTGGTCCGACACGCCGAGCGCAGCTCGGTGGGAGGAGCAGTCATGACCAGCACGATCGAGCCTGTGCCCG
>NZ_JBEYYF010000056.1:0-7015 GCF_040645415.1 Pseudonocardia sp. NPDC046786
GTCAGGAACAAGATCGACAGCCATGTCGAGCGACTCTGCCGCAGCTCAGTGAGTGTCTACAGCAGACACGCCGAACTCATTCTGAAACCATCTCTAAGTCCACCTCGCGATGTGACGCAGCTGGCGAGGCTCCACTACTGCTCCCGATGAATAGATGAAATCCAAACTATTATATAGACGAGCACATGGCGCGCGCCATAGCGTAAGGACGAACCCCGCCCCGGAGAGAACGCCGCATGAACTGGTACGTACTCGCCGGAGCAGAACCACCTTGGATTGGGAGCGAGCATGTCGATGGACGAGGCGGCGAGCCCGGCAAGCTCGAACGCAGCTGCGGCCCGGGCAAAGCAGGACGAGATGGTGGAGCGGGCGCTTCGCGAGTGGCGCGGCGATCTCGACGAACGGGTCGTCGTGGTCACCGGCGGCGCCCGCGGCATTGGCCGGTCCATGTCCGAAGCGTTGATCCGCGCCGGTGCGCGGGTCGTCGCCGCTGACCGGAGCTGGGAAGGCGCCGAGGACTTCCGCAAGCAACTCGATGCCGAGCAGGGGCTGGCCGTCGAGGTGGACATCACCGACGACGCGCAGCTCGACGCCGCCTACAAGGCGGTCACGGACCGGTTCGGAACCGTCGACGTCCTGGTGAACAACGCGGCCCTGGTCTCGGAGACGCTCTTCGCGCCGACCGGCCACCGCAACACCCTGGACACGACCGACCAGGACTGGGAAACGATGTTCGGCGTCAATGTCTTCGGTACGCTCAAGGTCATCCGCCGGTTCATCAGGCCCATGCGGGAGAAGAAGCGCGGCAGCATCATCAACGTCGTGAGCAGCGGCGTCCTGCCGGTAGCCGCCGGAGGCGGGTACCACGGGCTGCGCCCGTGGACGGTCGAGATGCCCTACCAGGCCACCAAGGCGGCCGTCACTGCGCTGACGTTCTACCTCGCCGAGGAGGTGCGCGGCGACGGTGTCGCAGTCAACGCGATCATGCCCGGGCACACCCGAGCATCGTGGTTCGACACCACCGCCCGGGCGTTCAACGAGATCGGGGTCGTTTACTTCATGCGTCCGGCGGTCTCCGAGCACCTGCTGCCGATCACGCTGTTCCTCTCTGCTCAGGACGGCCGCGGGACGGCTGGTCGGCTCTACTACGTGCCCGAATGGAACTACGACCACGGTTACGGCGACTACGCCGCCTGGCTGGACCACGAGCTGCCACCGGACATGGAGGAGATATACAGCCGGCTCGAGGCAGCGATGCCGAAGTACGAGCGGGCCGGCGTTCCGCACCTGCCCTTCGACGCACAAGGCGCGCTCTATGCAGCGGCCATGGCCAACCTCGGCTCGCAGGAGAACTGGGCGGGCGGCAGCACCCAGTGAAATGACCCTCGACACCGCGGTGTTCCACACCGCTGCGGACGCACGAGTGGGTGTTGCCCCCGAAGAAGTGCTTCATATCGTTTCTGTTTAGAAGATCGCAGTTCTGATTTGCAGAGGACCTCGCCGGTCGCGACAGGTCGATGGGTAGGGTCTGTCGTACCACACCGCCAAGAGGCCAGTTTCAAGAACTGTGCCCGTCGAGCGCCAGTCCCAGGTCCCGGCCGGGGTAAGAACCAGGCGGACAAGAGCGTGAGTGCACAAGGGAGTGCTGTAATGACGATGACCGTCCCGCGGCCGATGGTCGCGCCCACCCGGACTCCGGCCGACCTCGTGCGGCCGGATGAGGGTATAATCAGTCGGGAGATCTTCCGCGACCCGGCGATCTACGATCAGGAACTGCAGCGGATCTTCACCCGGACCTGGCTCTACATCGGGCACGACTCCCAGCTGCGGAAGCCGGGCGACTACATCACCAATGTCATGGGTGAGGACCCGGTGATCGCGACTCGGGGAAGCGACGGTCAGGTCCGAGTGCTGCTGAATTCCTGTCGCCACCGTGGCATGACAGTCTGCTCATCGGACCAGGGCAACGCCAAGTTCTTTCGGTGCCCTTACCACGGCTGGACCTACAGTTCGGAGGGCCCGCTGGTCGGCGTCCCGCGCAGCGCAGATGCTTACCGCAACGAGCTCGACAAGACCCGCCTCGGCCTGGTTGAGGTGCCTCGTGTGGAAACCTACAAAGGTTTCATCTTCGCCAACTGGGATGCCGACGCGATCCCGCTGATCGACTATCTCGGCCGCGACCAGCTTTGGTATCTCGACATACCGATCGAGGGTGCGCTAGGGGGGTTGGAGGTCCTCGGTCCCACCATGAAGTACGTAATTCCGGCCAACTGGAAGCTCGCCGCGGAGAACTTCGCCGGCGACGACTACCACGTTCTCTACACCCATGGGTCGGCGTTCCAGATTGGATTCCTGCCCGACTACGACATCCTGGCCGACTACATCGCCTACTTCGACCACGGACACGGTATGGGGGACATCCCCAAGCCCGGGCGCGGGCTGGCGAACGACCTGATGATGGCCGAGCACTTCGGTCCCGAGGCCGTCGACTACGTCAAGGCCTACAATCAGCGGATCGCCGACCGGCTCAGTCTCGAGCAAGCTGCGGTGCACGGGCTCGGAGAGGGCAACGTCTTCCCTAACCTGTCATGGATCAAGTTCGGCTGCTTCCACGTGTTCGGTCTCTATCAGTGGCACCCTAAGGGCCCCGGTGAACTCGAGGTCTGGCAGACCACGTTCTACGACACCGGCGCCCCCCAGCACGTCAAGGATTATGCGCGGTCGCAGATGTCGCAGGAGAACGCGGCGGCTGGAATTTTCGGCCAGGACGATGGCGAGAACTTCGAGAAGATCACCGAATCGGCGCGAGGAGCGGTTTCCAGAACGCTCGATTTCAACTACACAATGGGAATGGGACACGAGGGTGAGATCGACGAGCCAACCCTGCCCGGCCGGATCGGGCCGCACTATTCCGAACAGAACCACCGCAACTTCTACCGCTACTGGCGCCAGCTGATGACGGAGGACCGGGCATGACCAGCCAGCTGGTGGACCTTCAGCGAGAGGCTGAGCTGTTCCTTTACCGCGAGGCCAAGTTGCTCGACAACAATCGGTTCGACGAGTGGCTGGAGCTGTTCACCGAGGATGCCCGGTACTGGATGCCGATCACCGAGAGCCGGGAGGTCGCCCAGGAACGGGACCCGGTCGCAGGCGAATGGGCGCTGATCGAGGAGGACAAGAGGTTTCTGCTCAAACGCAACGAGCGACTGAAAACCGGTCTGGCCCACTCCGAGCAGCCGCGTTCTCGCACCCGGCGGTTCGTCACTAATATCGTGGCCGCCGAGAAAGCGGACGGTACGGTCGGCGTCGAATCGAATCTGCTGGTCTTTCAATCGCGTCGGGGCAATTCTGAGCAGTTCTTCGTCGGTTGTCGGAAAGACCGACTAGTCCGGGCCGAGTGCGACTGGAAGATTGCCGAGCGGGTGATCCTGCTGGATCACAGAGTGTTGCCCCGTGCAATCTCGATCTACCTCTGAGCGCGACGGTTGGTGCGATGCTTTGGTGATTAGCAATGAGTTTGCCCGAGTGGAGATCAGCCGCGACGACAGCGCCAACGGCACGCGGTTGCGGATCCACAACTCCCGCACCGGGCGTGAGGTGTTCCTGGACCCGCTGCAACTGGAGAGCTTGACCTGGCAGGACGACGCGTTGTTCGCGCGCCTGCTGCACGACCCGTTCGGTCCCGCCGACGACGGAGGAGCAAGGCTATGAGCGAGAATTCGTTCTGGGTGCATGCACTGGGAGCGCAGGTGCGGTACTACGACGCCGGTGGGTTCCGGACCCGGTGCATCGAGGCCGGTAGCGGAGAGCCGATCGTGCTGCTGCACGGCATCAGCGGCCACGCCGAGACGTGGGTCCGCAACGTCACGACCCTGGCGAGGACCCACCATGTCTACGCGTTGGACATGCTGGGGCACGGTTTCACTGACAAGCCCGTGATCGACTACACCGTCCCGGCACTGGCCGAGCACGTGCTGGCCTTCCTGGACACAGTCGACGCGCCGCGGGCGGTGCTCGTCGGTCAGTCGCTGGGTGGCTGGGTTGCAGGCTGGCTTGCGGCGCACCACGCCGATCGGGTCTCGGCGTTCGTCAGCGTGACCGGCGCCGGGCTTCAGGTGGACGCCGGCGGCGCAGCGTTGACCCGCCAGGTCGGCAGCCAGGTTCGAGAGGCGACCAAGACGGCCTTCGCACAGCCGAGCCGTGAGGCGGTGCGCACTCGGTTGGAATGGCTCGTGCACGAAAAGGCCGTGGTGACCGACGAACTGGTCGAGGCCCGCTACCGGATCTTCACCCAACCCGACTTCCTCGCGGTCGCCAACCGGCTGCTCGACGGGCTGACGGAGGGCGAGACGGACGCGCTGGGCCCCGAAGCGCTGACCCGGATCTCCTGCCCGACCCTCGTGCTGTGGACCCGACACAACCCGACCATGCAGTGGCCTGTGGGCGAGGCAGCCAGCAAGCTGATCCCCGGTGCCTCGTTCCACCTCATGGAGAACGTCGCGCATTGGCCGCAGTTCGAGGACCCGGAGGAGTTCCACCGGGTGGTGGGGGAGTTCCTCGGTCGCGTGGTCCCCCGACCGACCGCCATGGCCGAGAGCTGATCCGGTGGGCAAAATGATCGCCGGCTACGGCGCGTCGCACACCGCCCTGATGATCCGGCGGTACGACCCCACCGCGGCCGACCAACGCCGGATCCGCGAGGCCTTCGAGACGTTGCGCACCGAGGTCGATGAGCTGGCGCCTGATGTCGTCGTGATCGTCAGCAGCGAGCACCTGAACTCATTCTTCTACGACAACTACCCACAGGTCTGCGTGGGCATCGGCGACACCTGTACCGGGTTGGGCGATGCCGGTGTACCTGCGGCCGAGGTCCCGTTGGCGACCGACTTTGCCTCCGCGCTTCTCGACGCGGGTGCAGCGCGCGGTTTCGACCTGTCGTGGTCGGCCGACCCCCGGTTGGACCACGGCTTCATGGCGCCGCTCACGTTGATCCGCCCGGAGCTGGATCTGCCGATCGTCCCTATCTTCCAGAATGCTAGTACTCGACCGTTGGCCCCGTTCTGGCGCAGCGCCCAGCTCGGCGAGCTCATAGCCTCGGTGGTCACCGAACGACCCGAGGGCGAGCGGGTGCTGTTGCTGGCCGCAGGCGGCTTGTCCCACTGGGTCGGCACCCCGGGGATGGGCCGGGTGAACGTCGAGTTCGATGAGGGCTTCCTGGACTGTGTTCGCAGGGGTGCGGTTGGCGAACTGCTCACCTGGGACGTCCCGTGGGTCACAGAGACCGCGGGCAACGGGGCCCAGGAGATCCGGAATTGGGTGACCGTCATGGCCGCGTGCCCGTCGCCGGGATCGGTCACGGCCTACGAGCCGGTGACCGAATGGGCGACCGGTATGGCACTGGCCCGGCTGTTCTGAGGAAGCCCTGGTGAATCTCCGACTCGACCGGCTGGTCCGTCAGATGGCGCGCGATCCCGACCTCTTGCGGCGGGCTGGCGACGACCCAGTCGCGGTGGCCGCCGCCGCCGGGGTGACAGTCGAGGACGTGGCCGACGTAATGCTCGTGGACCTGGCCGCCCTACACGCCCGCGGTGTGCACCCTCTGCTGCTAATGCAGCTTGCCGGGGCCACCCACACAGATCCGATGGAGCAGCTGGGCTCGCTGCCGACAGACGAGAGGACCCGCACGAAATGAAGGTCGTCCTGGACGTGGCGAAGTGCGAGGGATTCGCCTCTTGTGTGCTGAGCGCGCCGGAGGTGTTCGACCTGGACGAGGAGGACAACGTCGCGATAGTGCTGGAAGCTGAGCCCTCAGCCCGGCTGCGACCGGCCCTGGAGGCCGCAGTGTTGGCCTGTCCGGTGCGCGCCATCACCCTCACCGACTAGTACTCCAGCCGCACTTCGTTATGTTCTTCGTTCGCGACGCCGGTAGTGGCTCTCGCGGGCGCGGTGCTGGTGGCGGCGTCGGCAGGTCGACCAGGCCCATCGCAGGGCCTGGTTGGTGGTGTGGATCAGAGGTGCCAGGAGACGTCGGAGTTCGGCGAGGGTGAGCGGGATGAGCCCGCTGCCAGGTCTTTTGGGGCGATCGCCGCGGTGACCGAGAGGTAGGTGTGGGCGAGCATGGCCAGGGTGATGTGGCGGTACCAGGCGTCGTAGCGGCGGACCTGGTAGTGGTCGAGCCCGACCTCGTTCTTCGCGGTCTGGAAGCATTCCTCGATCGCCCAGCGGGCGCCGGCGACCCGGATGAGGTCGTCGTCGGTAGTGCCGGGCGGGCCGGCGCACAGGTAGTAGGCCAACTCCGGGTCCTCGCCTGTGGCGGTCTGGGTGTCGGTGAGGATCTGGCGGCGGACCAGGAGCCAGCGTCCCCACCCGGCGGGCGCATCCGGTGGCGGGTGCAGGCCGGCCACGGCCCAGTCATAGAGCCGCTCGCCCTTGGCCCCGGGTCCGGCCGAGCGGCGCTTCCACGCCTGCACCGGGGCGCGTGCGACCAGGTCATCAGCACGTCGTGACCCGACCAGTCCGGCGATGTCGGCTGCAAGGTCGCCACCGTGTCCCAGGGGGATGGACTGGCTGCGCGGTACGGCGACGACATAGCTGATCCGGCGCTTTTCGCACCAGGAACGGAACTTGTGGTCCTGCCCGTAGGCCTCGTCCGCAGCCACCCAGGACGCGGGGACACCGGCGTCGAGGGCTCGGCCGAGCATGCCTTTGGCCAGCGTCGCTTTGGTGGCGAACTCGACCTCGTCGGAAGACCAACATCACGAACTGCGGCTGGAGTACTAACGAGGCACTATCAGAAGACCTCGAGAACTGACTCACGAGGTTTCACAACACGCTCTCAGCTTGATCTTTAACCTGGTTGTTGTGCTCTGTTGGCGAGGGTTCGGTTGAGCTTGACCCTGGCGCCGGACACGTCACCTGAAGTGGACCCGGTCCACCAGGGAGGATGTTGTTCGTGCCTGCACCTCACCCGCCCGAGTTCCGGCGCCGCGCCGTGGACCTCGTTCGTGCCGGCGAC
>NZ_JBEYYF010000057.1:0-5599 GCF_040645415.1 Pseudonocardia sp. NPDC046786
ACCGGGTCAATCACCATCGTCATGTAGCGGCGCCCGCGGCGCAGCGCGACGTCGTCGACGCTGAGCACCGGCGGTGTCGGGGCGGCCGGTAGTGGTAGCGCCATCAGTGCGCGCAGCAGGCTCGACCGGGAGACCGTCACGCCGAGCGTGGCCAGCAGGGCGGCGCCGGCTCGTCCGGCCAGAGCGATCGCGACGTGCCCGATCGTGGGCCGCCAACCGTAGCGTGCGGCGGGAGTATCGGCCGGCCAGAGCGGGGATCTGCTCGCGGAAGGTCCGTTGCGGACACTTCACGTCGGTGCAGCGCAGGCGTCGAATCCGCAGGTCGATCGCGGCCGGGCGGCCTCCGACGGGCAGGTCGGTCAGGCGGCGCGCGTGCCAGGCGTGTACCCGGCGTGACTCGGTGCCGCATCGCGGGCACGGCGCCGAGATCGCGGCGCTGCGGGCGGTGATCCGCAGGGCAGGACCGGCGGCGACGATCTCCTCGATGAACAGGGACGAAAGCCCGGGAAACAACACACCCGCAAGATCAAGACTGCACCAGCGAGATGATCACAGTACCGAGCACGTCACCCGAACGTGACGCGCCGTGACACCACCGAATCTGTGCCAGAGCCGAAATCTTGACAAGCCCATCGGGTACTGCGGCTGCCCAAGCCGCCGCGGGTGCCTGGCACGACCGGGCGACCCCCCAAGCACGGCCCGGAGATCGCGCTGTCCAAGCCCGACTCCTGGCCGGTTCCGCAGCACACCACCACGACCGCCACCAGCCGTTACGGCACCGCCGTGGCCAGCAGCTGGGACCGCGTTCATCCTCGGTTGACCCGGCGCGCGTGCTGGATCGACCATCAGGGCGAGCTGCCGGTCATCGAGGGCACCCTGATCCGGCTGCAGGTCGAGCACCTGCCCGGCGACCGTGACCCGAAGCCGTTGTGGCTGCGGAGCTCGGTCACCGACGCCGATCCCGGCGACATCGACCGATGGTGGCAGGCGTTCCTGCGCCGGTTCGATCTCGAGCACACCTTCCGGCTGCTCAAACAGACCCTCGGCTGGACCCGACCCAGGATCCGCACCCCGGCCGCGGCGGACCGCTGGACCTGGCTGATCATCGCCGCCCACACTCAACTCCGCCTGGCCCAGCGGCTGGTGGTCGACCTACGCCGACCCTGGGAACGACCGGCCACGCTCGACCGGATGACCCCGGCCCGGGTCCGGCGCGGCTTTCGGAACATCCGCCCGACCACAGCCTTGCCCGCCAGCGCACCGAAACCTCACCGGCCCGGGCCCGGACGACCTCCCGGCAGCCGCAACCGCAACCGCGCGACATCCCACGACGTCGGCAAGACCGCCAAACGCGACCGAACCCTCGCCGACAGAGCACAACAACCAGGTTAAAGATCAAGCTCAGTGCTTGAGGTGCTCGTCGAGCAGGCCCAGGGTCACAGCTTCGAGGGCGTTGTTGACCGCCGACACCTGGGTCAGGATGTCGATGCAGTATTTGTCCGACTCGATCGTCTTGGTGATCCCGCGGACCCGCCCCTCGATCCGGCGCATCTGCTTGATGTGGGAGTCCTTGCTACCGGCCTATCCGTGCTGCATCGCCCTACCTCCTCATGAGCACACCAGTATACCCCTACAGGGCATGCATGATCAACTGTGGCGATCTGGACAGCCGCAGGACCGCCGGGCCGGAGTGGCGCAGAACCAACCGATCACCTGGGATGAAACGATCGTGTCGAACTCACATTGCGAGTGAACCGGGCAGTCGGGCGCCCTTCGCTGGATACCCAATAGGGGTATAGGGTATCCAGGTGGGATGAATCCCGGAGAGCGAACGAGCAAGGATGCGGACGGGCGTGCCCGCCATGCGCACCACGCGACCGACACGACGGGCAGCGCTGCCGCGCCGGCCGAGGAGAACCGCCCAGCGGTCGCGTCGATCGGGACCAGCTCGGGCGAGCATCCGGAACGTCACGAACCCGGTGCGCACGAGAAGCACGGCGGGCACGGCGGGCACGACGATCATGTCGGGCAGTTCCGACGGCTGTTCTGGATCATGCTTGTCCTGGCCGTCCCTGTGGTCGGGTTCAACGACATGTTCGTCCACCTGGTCGGTTATCACCTGCCGGCCGGCGAGTGGGTGCGGTGGGTCTCGCCGGTGCTGGGCACGGTGATCTACCTGTGGGGAGGGCGTCCGTTCCTCACCGGCGCCATCGCAGAGATCCGCTTGCGCACGCCGGGCATGATGCTGCTGATCGGCCTGGCGATCACAGTCGCGTTCATCGCGTCCTGGGGTGCCAGCCTGGGCCTGCTCGACGGCGAGCTGAACTTCTGGTGGGAGCTCGCGCTGCTGGTCGTGATCATGCTGCTGGGTCACTGGATCGAGATGCGCTCACTGGCCCAGACCACCTCGGCGCTGGACTCCCTGGCGGCGCTGCTGCCCGACGAGGCCGAGCGGGTCGAGCACGGCAGTGTCGTCGTCACCGTCTCACCGGCCGACCTGGTGGTCGGAGACGTGGTCATCGTCCGGCCCGGCTCGTCGGTGCCCGCCGACGGAACGATCGTGGACGGGGCGGCGAGCATGGACGAGTCCATGGTGACCGGGGAGTCCCGTACGGTGCGGCGCCAGACTGGCGATCAGGTCGTGGCAGGCACCGTTGCGACCGACTCGGGCCTGCGGGTCGAGGTCACGGCGACCGGGGACGATACCGCGCTGGCCGGGATCCGCCGGCTCGTGGCCGACGCCCAGGCATCGTCGTCGCGGGCTCAGCGTCTGGCCGACACCGCGGCCGGGTGGTTGTTCTGGTTCGCCCTCGGCGCAGCAGTGCTCACCGCGGTGGTCTGGTCTCTGGTCGGGTTGCCCGACACCGCCGTGGTGCGCACCATCACCGTGCTCGTCATCGCCTGCCCGCATGCTCTCGGGCTGGCCATCCCGCTGGTGGTCTCCATCGCCACCGAGCGTGCCGCCCGGGGCGGCGTGCTGGTGAAGGATCGTCTGGCGTTGGAGTCGATGCGCACCGTCGATGCCGTGCTGTTCGACAAGACCGGGACCCTCACCAGGGGCGAGCCGACCGTCATCGACATCGAGCCGGGAGAGGGCCGTGCCGTGGACGAGGTGCTCGCTCTCGCGGCCGCGGCCGAGTCCGACAGCGAACATCCCCTGGCCCGAGCGATCGTCGGCGCGGCCAGCAACCGGGGCTTGACCGTGCCCCCGGCGCGCGAGTTCTCCTCGTCTCCTGCGGTCGGGGTCGAGGCCACCGTGGACGGCACGCGGATCCAGGTCGGCGGACCCCATCTGCTCGACCAGCACGGCGCCGCCGAGTTCGCGGTCGTGGACCAGTGGCGCCGCCAAGGGGCGATCATCCTGCACGTCCTCGCTGACGGAGAGGTCATCGCTGCGCTGCGACTGGCAGACGAGATCAGGCCCGAATCCCGGGGGGCGGTCGAGGCCCTGCACGCCGTCGGCACCCAGGTAGTCATGATCACCGGTGATGCCCGGGCCGTGGCCGACACCGTCGCTGCCGACCTCGGCATCGACCGGGTCTTCGCCGGAGTCCGTCCGGAGGACAAGGCCGCCAAGGTGGCCGAGCTGCAGAGCGAGGGTCGTCGGGTCGCGATGGTCGGCGACGGCGTCAACGACGCTCCTGCCCTGGCCCAGGCCGACGTGGGTATCGCGATCGGGGCCGGGACCGACGTCGCGATCGGTTCCGCCGGTGTCATCCTCGCCTCGTCCGACCCGAGGTCGGTGCTGTCGGTGATCGACCTGTCGCGTGCGTCCTACCGGAAGATGAAACAGAACCTGTGGTGGGCGGCCGGCTACAACCTGGTCTCCGTACCGCTGGCGGCCGGGGTGCTCGCTCCCGTCGGGTTCGTCCTGCCGATGAGCGTCGGCGCGATCCTGATGTCCGCCTCGACCGTCGTCGTCGCCCTCAACGCTCAGCTTCTTCGCCGTCTCGACCTGACGCCGGCGCGCAGCACAGCACGACTCGTCGGCGCCGACACCGGGTGAGGCCATCGCGTGGCGGTCCGGTCTCAGAAGACCGTCGATCGACCTGACACCCTCGCGCCAGGACGACGGCACGGCACGCGCGGACCGGGCAGCCGCCCCCGGTACCGTGACCGACATGGGCAACAGGCGAGAAGGGCTGCAGCTGGTGCTGCTGGTCCTGCCTGTCCTGCTCGGCCTGATCGGGATGCACGCACTCGTCGCCCCGGCTCCCGCGGCAGACACCGGGCACGAGGTCGCGGCTGCAGCGACAGCGACCGGGCACAGCGACCACCGTGCCGACTCGGCATCCGCGCCACCGGCACCGGTGGCCGCCGAACAGCCGATGCCGGCCGACGACGGCGGGCACGACGCCACCCACGCGCTGCACCTGTGCCTGGCCGTCCTGGCCGCCGCCGGGCTCGCCCTGCTCTCGGCGTGGCTGTTCCTCGGACGCCTGCCGCTCCCGATCGCGCTCACCGCGGCCCGCCAGCGCCCCCGCGGCCGACCTGCCAAGCGGCCACCACCCGTCCCCCGAAGACTCGCTCAGCTCTGCGTGCTGCGGACCTGATCGGCCCCCGGCGCGGCAGAGCGCCGGATCCCGGCCTGATCATCTGTAATCGACACGGAGAGCCAGAACCACACATGAAGATCACCCACGTGGCCCCCGCGGCCACGACGCTGACCGCTGCCCTCGTCCTGTCCGCCTGCGGCGGCGCAGAGCCCGCCGGCAGCGCCCCGCCCGCGGCCCCGGCCGCCGCCCCGACCAGCGCCGCTGCTCCGGGCGCGGCGGTCTCGACCGAGCACAACCAGGCCGACGTCGCCTTCGCCCAGGGCATGATCCCGCACCACCAGCAGGCCGTGGAGATGTCGAAGCTGGCCACCGACCGCGCCGGTAGTGACGACGTCCGCGGCCTCGCCACCGAGATCGAGCAGGCCCAAGGCCCGGAGATCGCGCAGATGCGGGCCTTCCTCACCACCTGGGGTGCACCCGCATCCGGTGGTATGCCCGGGATGGACCAGGGCAGCATGTCCGGGATGGACCACGGCGGAATGAGCCAGGGCGGAATGGGCCAGGGCGGTATGGCCGGGATGATGACGCCTGACCAGATGCGCCAGCTCGAGCAGGCCGACGGCGCCGCCTTCGACCGCATGTTCCTCGAGATGATGATCGCCCACCACGAGGGTGCGGTGCAGATGGCCCAGACCGAACTCGCCGACGGAAACAATCCCGAGGCGAAGACACTGGCCCAGCAGATCATCGACGCCCAGCAGGCCGAGATCGGCCAGATGCGCCAGCTGCTCGGCTGACCGTCCCCCGGCCACGGGCGACGACGGCGACAGAGAGCCGCACGCACCCTGGCCGATACGGGTGGGGGGTATGCACCGTGACCGTCATACTCCCCGCCCGTATCAGCGGCGGAGGCTGTCCGATTGTGAAGAGTGCGAGTCGGCCCGCTGCCCGAGGTCCACTGTCCGCCATGGTCGCGGCCGCCAGGTCCGAGCCCGGCCGTGCGGTTCTGTGAAGTGACACCTACTGGCCGGACGCCTCCAGACTTGGCAGTAGCCGAGGAGGAGGACGTGCGATGGGGCGTCGAAGTAGGTACCCCGAGGAGT
>NZ_JBEYYF010000058.1:0-1600 GCF_040645415.1 Pseudonocardia sp. NPDC046786
GTTGAATGTCGGCAGCGACCTACTCTCCCACACCCTGTCGAGTGCAGTACCATCGGCGCAGAAAGGCTTAGCTACCGGGTTCGGAATGGGACCGGGCGTTTCCCTGACGCTATGACCACCGACAACACTATTATCTTATCCCCACCACACAACCAACACGGTCATGGGCTCAGGGTCACACAGTGGATGCGAACAAAATGTTGTGAGCAAGCCCTCGGCCTATTAGTACCGGTCAACTCCACCCCTCACAGGGCTTCCATCTCCGGCCTATCAACCCAGTCATCTCCTGGGAGCCTTACCCACTCAAGGTGGTAGGAGACCTCATCTTGGAACAGGCTTCCCGCTTAGATGCCTTCAGCGGTTATCCCTCCCGAACATAGCCAACCAGCCGTGCCCCTGGCGGGACAACTGGCACACCAGAGGTTCGTCCGTCCCGGTCCTCTCGTACTAGGGACAGCCTTCCTCAAATCTCCAACGCGCGCGGCGGATAGGGACCGAACTGTCTCACGACGTTCTAAACCCAGCTCGCGTACCGCTTTAATGGGCGAACAGCCCAACCCTTGGGACCTACTCCAGCCCCAGGATGCGACGAGCCGACATCGAGGTGCCAAACCATGCCGTCGATATGGACTCTTGGGCAAGATCAGCCTGTTATCCCCGGGGTACCTTTTATCCGTTGAGCGACACCCCTTCCACAAGGTGGTGCCGGATCACTAGTCCCGACTTTCGTCCCTGCTCGACCCGTCAGTCTCACAGTCAAGCTCCCTTGTGCACTTACACTCAACACCTGATTGCCAACCAGGCTGAGGGAACCTTTGGGCGCCTCCGTTACTCTTTGGGAGGCAACCGCCCCAGTTAAACTACCCACCAGGCACTGTCCCTGAACCAGATCATGGCCCGAGGTTGAGACACCCAGTTCGACCAGAGTGGTATTTCAACAACGACTCCACCATCACTGGCGTGATGACTTCACAGTCTCCCACCTATCCTACACAAGCCGAACCGAGCACCAATACCAAGCTATAGTAAAGGTCCCGGGGTCTTTCCGTCCTGCCGCGCGTAACGAGCATCTTTACTCGTAATGCAATTTCGCCGAGTCTGTGGTCGAGACAGCGCCCAAGTCGTTACGCCATTCGTGCAGGTCGGAACTTACCCGACAAGGAATTTCGCTACCTTAGGATGGTTATAGTTACCACCGCCGTTTACTGGCGCTTAAATTCTCCGCTTCGCCCCCCGAAAGGAGCTAACAGGTCCTCTTAACGTTCCAGCACCGGGCAGGCGTCAGTCCGTATACATCGTCTTGCGACTTCGCACGGACCTGTGTTTTTAGTAAACAGTCGCTTGGGCCTGGTCTCTGCGACCACCCACCCCTAGCCCGCAAAAGGGGCTTCAAGGCAGATGGCCCTCCTTCTCCCGAAGTTACGGAGGCATTTTGCCGAATTCCTTAACCACAGTTCTCTCGATCGCCTCGGTATTCTCTACCTGACCACCTGTGTCGGTTTGGGGTACGGGCCGCAACAGCACTCGCTAGAGGCTTTTCTCGACAGCATGGGATCACCCTCTTCGCCTCAATCGGCTACGCATCACCTCTCACCCACGA
>NZ_JBEYYF010000058.1:1695-4195 GCF_040645415.1 Pseudonocardia sp. NPDC046786
AGGCTACAGGCTTACACCACGACAACCACCGCGTGGCGGAGCTACCCTCCTGCGTCACCCCATCACTTACCTACTACCAGATCGGATCCCACGCTCCCCCACACAACACTCCCGAAGGAGCGAAGATGGGTTCGGATGGTTAGCATCACCAGCCTCGGCATGGACGCACTATCACGAGCACGGGAATATCAACCCGTTGTCCATCGACTACGCCTGACGGCCTCGCCTTAGGTCCCGGCTCACCCTGGGCGGAACAACCTGGCCCAGGAACCCTTGGTCATCCGGCGGCAGAGATTCTCACTCTGCATTCGCTACTCATGCCTGCATTCTCACTCCCACACCCTCCACCCGTAAATCACTCCCGGGCTTCACCAGACGCAGGACGCTCCCCTACCCAACAACACCACAAGTGTCATTGCCACGGCTTCGGCGGTGCGCTTGAGCCCCGCTACATTGTCGGCGCAGGACCACTTGACCAGTGAGCTATTACGCACTCTTTCAAGGGTGGCTGCTTCTAAGCCAACCTCCTGGTTGTCCGGGCGATCCCACATCCTTTCCCACTTAGCGCACGCTTAGGGGCCTTAGCCGGTGATCTGGGCTGTTTCCCTCTCGACCACGAAGCTTATCCCCCGCAGTCTCACTGCCGCGCTCTCACTCACCGGCATTCGGAGTTTGGCTGACTTCGGTAAGCTTGTCGGCCCCCTAGGCCATCCAGTGCTCTACCTCCGATGAGAAACACACGACGCTGCACCTAAATGCATTTCGGGGAGAACCAGCTATCACGAAGTTTGATTGGCCTTTCACCCCTACCCACAGCTCATCCCCCAGGTTTTCAACCCTGGTGGGTTCGGGCCTCCACGACGTCTTACCGACGCTTCACCCTGGCCATGGGTAGATCACTCCGCTTCGGGTCTACACCCCGCGACTCACACGCCCTATTCGGACTCGCTTTCGCTACGGCTACCCCACACAGGTTAACCTCGCCACGAAGCATAACTCGCAGGCTCATTCTTCAAAAGGCACGCCATCACCCTGCAGCACAAAACTGCTCCAGGCTCTGACGGCTTGTAAGCACACGGTTTCAGGTACTATTTCACTCCCCTCCCGGGGTACTTTTCACCTTTCCCTCACGGTACTTGTCCGCTATCGGTCACCAGGTAGTATTTAGGCTTGACGGGTGGTCCCGCCAGATTCACAGCGAATTTCACGGGCTCGCTGCTACTCGGGAACAATGTCCATGACCA
This sequence comes from Pseudonocardia sp. NPDC046786, assembly GCF_040645415.1. Taxonomy (NCBI): domain Bacteria; kingdom Bacillati; phylum Actinomycetota; class Actinomycetes; order Pseudonocardiales; family Pseudonocardiaceae; genus Pseudonocardia; species Pseudonocardia sp. NPDC046786. The sequence goes on from NZ_JBEYYF010000058.1 coordinate 2,940, forward strand.
GCACTGCATTTTCACGTACGGGGCTCTCACCCACTCCGGCGACCCTTCCCAGAAGTCTTCCGCTAACACAGCACAACAATCATCCCACCCTCGGCAGAAGGTGAACAACACATCCCAACAACCCCGCACCCGCAACACCTGCCGGCTTGACACGGACACGGTTTAGCCTCATCCGCTTTCGCTCGCCACTACTCACGGAATCACTATTGTTTTCTCTTCCTGTGGGTACTGAGATGTTTCACTTCCCCACGTTCCCTCCACGCACCCTATGAATTCAGATACGGGTAACACCCCATGACGGGTGCTGGGTTTCCCCATTCGGACACCCTCGGATCACAGCTCGGTTGACAGCTCCCCGAGGACTATCGCGGCCTCCCACGTCCTTCATCGGCTCCTGATGCCCAGGCATCCACCATGTGCTCTTAACAACTTGACCACAACAAGATGCTCGCATCCACTATGCAACACTCAACCCACAACCACACCGACCCAGACAGCAACCACCACACCCCACACAAGGGCGCGTTAGGAAACCACCAGACGAGCGGCCACAAGGACAACACCAACCAGGTGTCCCCTCAGGACCCAACAGCGTGCCGAACCACACATCCTGACGCCTCATGTTCCACCCAGACACACCCCGGAACACGAACGGCCCCGACAGGCATGATCTCGAAGAAGGAACCAACACAATCCACACAGAAACAATCTGCACAAACGGTTGGCGCCCCACCACACGGTGAGACTCCTTAGAAAGGAGGTGATCCAGCCGCACCTTCCGGTACGGCTACCTTGTTACGACTTCGTCCCAATCGCCAGTCCCACCTTCGACGACTCCCTCCACAAGGGTTGGGCCGCCGGCTTCGGGTGTTACCAACTTTCGTGACGTGACGGGCGGTGTGTACAAGGCCCGGGAACGTATTCACCGCAGCGTTGCTGATCTGCGATTACTAGCGACTCCAACTTCACGGGGTCGAGTTGCAGACCCCGATCCGAACTGAGACTCACTTTAAGGGATTCGCTCCACCTCACGGTCTCGCAGCCCTCTGTATGAGCCATTGTAGCATGTGTGAAGCCCTGGACATAAGGGGCATGATGACTTGACGTCATCCCCACCTTCCTCCGAGTTGACCCCGGCAGTCTCCCATGAGTCCCCGGCATAACCCGCTGGCAACATGGAACAAGGGTTGCGCTCGTTGCGGGACTTAACCCAACATCTCACGACACGAGCTGACGACAGCCATGCACCACCTGCA
>NZ_JBEYYF010000059.1:0-4644 GCF_040645415.1 Pseudonocardia sp. NPDC046786
CTGGCGTGCTTGGTGGCGGTGGGCCAGCCCATCAGTGAGGTCATCAAGAACATGGAACTGATGGCCAAGGAGGTCTTCCCCGCCTTCGCCGAGGACCCCACGCCCTCCAGGCTCTGACCGCTTCAGCAGCTCGGCGACATGCAGGGGCTCGGCGACATGCAGGCGGCTGTCGCCGAGCTCCCTGCCCCAGACATACCCACGTACCAGCGGGACGGTGAACAGGTGAACGACATCGCCATCGAGGGCGGCCTGGTCTGGGCCGCACCAGGCACCTACCACGTGAACGGCCTCGTCGTCATCCAGAACGGGATCATCACGTACGCCGGGCCCGCCGACGACGCCGCGGTGCCCGCCGGGACACGACGTATCGACGCGACCGGCTGTACCGTCCTACCCGGTCTGATCGACGTGCACGTGCACCTGACGACCAACTCCGACCACGACAACGTGGTGGCGAGCAGCACCTTCCGCGGGCAAGTGACCAAGCCGGCGAAGCTGCTGCACGGGCTGCGCAACGCACATCGCGCCCTCGCAGCCGGCTTCACCACCTTGCGGGTGATGGGACACCGCGACGTCGGAGAGATCGAGCTGCGCGACTTCGTCGAGCGAGGCCTGACCTTCGGCCCGCGGCTGCTGGTCTCCCCATGGTGGATCACTATGACCAACGGCCACGGCGACCTGTTCTACCCGCCCTACACCCCCCGCCGCCGCTGGGACACCGCCGACGGTGTCGACGAGTGCCGCAAGCTTGTCCGGCTACAAGCTCGCGAGGGCGCCGACTTCATCAAAGTCATGGCCAGCGGCGGAATGTCACCCGGCGAGCAGCCCCACTGGCCGAACTACACCGTCGCCGAGCTCACCGCGATCGTCGACGAGGCACACGACCTCGACCTACGGGTGGCCGCACACGCACTGTCGATCGACGGGATCCGCCGCAGCCTCGCCGCCAGCGTCGACAGTATCGAGCACGGCTCCTACCTGGACGAGCCCACCGCCAAGGAGATGGCCGAGCGCGGCACCTACCTGGTGCCGACCATGGCCTTCAACGACTGGTGCCAACGCGAAGGATTCCGCCGCGGGCTCACCCCCGAGGGCGTCGATGACCTGCGCGACGCCCATGACCGCACACTCGATGCCTTCGCCATCGCCCGCCAGGCCGGAGTCCGAATCGCCATGGGCACCGACTCCTCCGGCACGCTGTGCCCCTTCGGTGCGCACGCCCGGGAGCTGGAGCTCTACGTCGAGCACGGCATGACACCGGAGGAAGCATTGACCACGGCCACGGCTACCGCGGCCGAGCTGCTCCAGCGCGAACACCAGATCGGCAAGCTCGCGGCCGGCTTCGCCGGGGACGTCGTTGTCGTCGCCGGCGACGTGCTGTCCGATATCCGACTGCTCGGTGACCAGAGCAACATCGTGCACGTCCTCACCGCCGGTGTGGACCGCAGCGACTATCTCGCCGCTGCGTCGTCAGTCCTCAGCTGACCGCGGCGCTAGGTCGAGCGGGCCACCAAAGGGAAAGTAGGAAGGCATGAGTTGGGTTCGTGTTCGGGGCTTCGACTGCTTCGTGGCGGAGTTCGGCAGCGGTGACCGCTCTATCGTGTTGATTCACGGGTGGTGCAGCGACTCGACCGACTGGGTTGATCAGGTTTCTGCTTTCGCCGGCGACGCGCGTGTTGTGACACTCGACCTGCGGGGGCACGGGCATTCCGAACGGACCGCGAGCGGGTACGGGAGCGCTGAGCTCGCCGAGGACGTGATCGCTGTCCTCGACCATCTGGGCCTGAGGGACAGCCATCTGGTCGGGCACTCCCTGGGCGGCATCATCGCCAACCTGATCGCTGTGCGCCGCCCGGACCTCGCCCGCTCGGTCTTGCTGATCGACCCGGCCTACGGGCAGCCCGAGGAGTCGGAGGGCCAGGTTGGCGCGATCATCGGCGACCCGGCTTCCGCCGACAGCGCAGAACGCGCCGCGGTGGCAGCCGACCTCGAGCCGGAGGTACACAACAGCGTCACCGCCGCCCGCCGGATCCGACGCCGGCTACAGGCGCTCGCACTCGGCCCCGAGGTCGTCTGGCCCACCTATGCCGGCATGTGGTGCGGCGAGGACGCGCCGGGGCTTCGCCCGCAGACCGAACGCGCGATCCGCGAGCGCCGCCAGCCAGCACTGTGCATCTACGCCTACGAGCCGACCTACACCTGGGAGTCGAATCTCGTCGACAGGCTCGGTCTCGAGACCCGAGTCGAGCTCTGGACAGGCGTCACCCACTTCCTACACCAAGACGACCCGGAGCGGTTCAACACAGTCGCATCAGCCTGGTTCGACGCGAATCGCCTGTAACCCTAACAAGTACCCCGTCAGTACTACTGGCCACAGAAAGGAAGCAGCAGAATGCCCTACGTTGAGGTGAAGGTTTTCGAGGATCGCTTCGAGGACCCGTCATTCTCGCAGCGGATGGTCGAGGCAGTCACACAGGCCATGACCTCCGTGCTTGGCGAGGAAGTCGGTGCGGAGTCGACTGTCATCGTCGAAGGCGTCCCGCGCAACCGCTGGGGCCACGGCGGCAAGCTGATGGGCTGACCCACAGGCGACGCGCACCGCTCCCTGAACGCGCCGCTCAAATCTCACTCCCGTGACTTTGATACCCCGAGCCGAAACGTAGATCAATGGCCTCAAAACTGACTATCGGTCCGCTGCCCGCTGACCAGGCGGAGTTGCGGCGGGCCTACAGCTGTTTCCCCAGCGGCGTGACCGCTGTCTGTGCGCTGGACGACGAGGAGCCCGTCGGGATCGCGGCGAGCTCGTTCACCTCTGTCTCGATCACTCCACCGCTGGTGTCGGTCTGTGTGGCACACAGCTCGACGACTTGGCCGCGGTTGCGGCAGCTGCCCCGGCTGGGGGTGAGCGTGCTCGCCGACGGCCAGGAGGCGCTGTGCCGCTCACTCGCGGCGAAGGGCCGCGACCGGTTCGCCGACGTGCCGTGGGAGCCCAGCGAAGACGGCGCCATCTTCATCAGGGGCGCTGCAGCATGGCTCGACTGCTCGGTGCACTCCGAGCTGACCGCGGGCGACCACGACATCGTGCTGCTGCAGATCCACAGTCTGACCGCAGATCCCCGCAACGAGCCGCTGGTCTTCCACAGCAGCCGGTTCCGTCGCCTCATCGCACTCGAATCCTGACCCGGCAGCCATGTCGCGAGTCGGGGCAGTCCCAACCCCTCTCACTCCTGGGCCGCATCTGGGGTGTCCGCTCGACGAGGCCGCGCGACACGGCCGACCCACCGCCCATGCTTGCGGCTGGTGGACTGTTCCCCCAACCCCCAACCGTCATGCAGCGCCGACGATGACACGAGCGACGGCCGTCGCAACCGGCACGGTTCCCCAGGCTAGACCCGCTTCGACTCCCGAAAACGGCGGAGCGTCCTACCGCGGACGCAACGAGACGGTATAGTTCTCCAAGCGTCAACGAGGACCGGGCAGGTGGAAGGGAGTTGTGGAGTGCGAGCTAGACCTCGTTCCGATGCCACCCGCCTCGCCCTCCTTAATGCAGCCCTCGACGTTGCTGCCGAGTACGGGGTCAAGGGCGTCACCCACCGACGGGTCGCCAGCGCCGCCGGGCTTTCCCTCGGGCTGACCAGCTACCACTTCGCCAACCTCGACGATCTACTACTCGAGGCGTTCCGGCTCTTCGTCTCGCACACCTCGGCCCTGTACGAGCGTCAGTTCCACGAAGCCACCGGCCTCGAGTCCATGATCGATGCGGCCCTCGCGGTCGTGAACGCGCTCAAAGACAGCGCCCGAGATCGCACCCTGCTCTACGAGCTCTACGCCCAGAGCGTCCGCGACCCCGCCTACCGAGAGCTCGTCACTTCCTGGGCAGAATCAGCACGCGCGGGCGTGGAACGCCTCTACAGCGCACGCACCGCCCGGTTTCTCGAGGCCGCCTGGGAAGGCGCCAACGCGCAGCTGATCCAACGTCGCGACGATCAGTCCGACGATGAACTACGCGACCTGTTCCGTCTGATCCTGCTTCAAGACTCGAACGAGCTCACAGGTGGCACAACCGCAGCCACCCGTCGCGACTGAGAGCGTGTTTGAGAAGATCAGCTGGCGGAGTGAAGGGGCCTGTCAGGAAGATCGTGTGTGGGCCGGTGATCCGGCAGGCTTAAGCAGCAGCTTCGGCCGGGAAGGATCATCGTTGACCGACAACGACACGACAGTGGAGAACACCGTCGAAGAGCAGGGCCCTCCTCGGTCCGAGTGGAAGATTACTCCTTGTTCGATCGGATAGTTCCGGGCGGCCATACGAATCGCGTCTTCGATCAGCGGTGTCTGATAGTTGCCCGCCATGGCCCACCCGATCACACCTTTCGTACAGCAATGAGCGCTTTCCAACCTGGTGATCCTGAGGGGTCGGTCGGGCTGCGGTTCCCCCATGATCGGGGAGGCATCAGCAATAAGGGGTAGCGATGCCAGAGGTATGGAAGCGATACGACCGGGAGTTCCGTGACGGAGCGGTCCGGATCGTGCAGGAGACGGGCATGCCGATCGCCCAGGTCGCCAGAGACCTGGGGGTCAACGAGGGCACGCTGGGCAACTGGGTGGCCCGCGCACGGGAGGCTCGCGAGGACACCGAGGGTCTGG
>NZ_JBEYYF010000060.1:0-3150 GCF_040645415.1 Pseudonocardia sp. NPDC046786
CACGTGCGCTCGGCGGCGGTCGTGCTGCCCCGGGACTCGGCGTTCATCGACTCCAGCCGGGACGCGCTCACCGCGGAACCGGGCAAGCCGCACGCCACGGTCTGAGGACACGATGCCCACGACCACAGCACGACCGATCCTGCAGAGCAGCTGCGCACGGGCCACGAGCAAGGAGGAGTCCGCCTACCGCATCGACGCCCACTTCGCCGGTCGGCGCGGCGGCCGGGTCGTCGCCCTCGACGACGGCGCGGCGACCATGGTGCGCTCGCTGTCCCGGGACGGATGGAACGCCGCCCGCTTCTTCACCCTGCGCGAGGAGCGGGGCCGGGGCAACGCGGGCGACTCGGCGGACGAGGCTCTGGCGCTGCAGCGCACCACCGGGGTCGCGACCGACCTGGCCACCGAGCTCGCCGACGCCGACGTCGCCGTCATGGTCGCCACCGCCCGGGCGACCGGTGACGCCGCGGCGGCCGCCGCACGCGTCGGCCGCGCCTGCGCACGCCGGGGTGTGATGACCGCCGGCATCGTGGTGGGAGCCACCGGCTCGTCTCAGAGAATCGTCCACTCGCTGCGCCCGCACGCCCGGGTGCTGCTGGTCGGCGCCGATCCCCTGGACGTGGCGGACCTGCTGACCGCGATCCGGATGTGAGGAGGACCCGTTGAGTGAACCGGTGAGCATCCCGGCCCTCCAGACGATGAAGCGTGCACGACGCAAGATCGTCGGAGTCGTCGCCTGGGACTACCAGATGGCCCGCATCGTCGACCGGGCCGGCGTCGACCTGATCTCGGTCGGCGACACGGTGGGCATGAACCTGTGGGGTCAGCCGAACCCGCTCGAGATCACCCTGGACCAGCTCCTGGTCGTCTGCCAGGCGGTCCGGCGGGGCACCCGCCGAGCCCTCGTGTCCTGCGACTTCCCGTTCGGTCCCCTGCAGGAGGGGCCCGCCGAGGCGGTGCGGGCGGCGATCCGCCTGGTCAAGGAGGGGGGCGTCGACCTGGTCAAGCTGGACGGCGCCGCGGACCACCTGGACGCGGTGACAGCGGTGCACCGAGCCGGCATCCCGGTCTTCGCCCAGTTCGGGATCACCCCGCAGACCGCTCTGCGGCACGGCGTCGTCTACGACGCCACACCGGGGGCGGAGAGCGAGGTGCCGCCGAGCATGCTCGAGGACATGGTCGCCGAGGCCCGGGCACTCGAGGCGGCCGGGGCGTCGCTGCTGAACTTCACCAACTCCGGTCCGGTCGTGGGGCCCGCGGTGGTCGACGCGGTATCGGTGCCGGTGCTCGGCGGCCACGGGGGTGGCCCTTGGCTCGACGGCCGGGTCCGCATGGCCCACGCGGCCATCGGATACGCCGAGACGCAGCTCGACGCCCCCCGCGACACCTACGCCGACGTCGCCCGCATCACCCTGGACGCGATCACCGCCTACGCCGGTGACGTGCGGGCGGGCCGCCACATCCGCGGGGGTCGGTGACCCGGTGCAGACGACCACGATCGACGGCCTCACCACCCGCTACCGGGTCACCGGCGACGGCCCGCCCCTGATCCTGTTCTCCCCCGGCGGGTTCAACGCCACTCTCGAGAACTGGTCCACCCAAGGGGTCTACCGGACCTCGGAACTCGTCGACGCCCTGTCCGCCCACTATACCTGCATCGCCTTCGACCGCCGGGAGGCGGGCGGCTCGGGTGGGCGGGTCGAGCGCGTCACCTGGTCGGACTACGCCGCGCAGGGGGCGGGGCTGCTCGACCACCTCGGGATCGACCGCGCCCTCCTGATGGGGGGCTGCGTCGGCTGTTCGGTGGCGGCGGCGTTCGCCGTCGACCATCCCCAGCGCACGGCCGGGATGGTGCTGTACTCCCCCGCCGGGGGGTCCGGTACCGGCTGGCCCAGCACCGTCGCTTCGCCGAGCACGGCACCTTCGTGGCCGCACACGGACTCGCGGCCGTGGTGGAGCGGGCACGCGAGACCGGCGCCGGTTTCAGCGCCGACGCCGCGGTCGGTCCGTGGGCCCCGGTCCTGCGCAGCGACGACGAGTTCGCCCGGCGCTACGCGGAGCTCGACCCGACCCGCTACCGCACCGTCGTCGACGGGATCGCCCGGACGATGTTCGACCGGGACAGCGTCCCCGGGCCGGAGCCCGAGGACCTGCTCTCACTCGACGTCCCGGCCCTGGTGGTCGCGGGACAGGACCACTCGCACACCCGGTCCGCGGCCTGGTTCCTGCACGAGTGTCTCGACGGGTCGCAGCTGTGGGACGTGCCCGTGGCCGAGCAGACCGCGCAGACCGCTCCCGCGCGGGTCGTGGAGTTTCTCGGCTCCCTGCCCGGGTGAGATCGGGTGCGCCGCCGGGGCTGGTCGGCCCCGGCGGCGCACCGGCCCCGGCTCACGGGATCAGCGACTCCCCGCGCTCCAGCGCCGCAATCTGGTCGAGGCGCTGCGCGTGGAGGCCCCCGCGGAACGCGGTGCCGAGCCACACCTCCAGGATGCGCTCCGCGGCCGCCGGGGCGATCGCCTTGGCCCCCATCACCAGGATCGCGGCGTCGTTGTGCGCACGGGCGATCTCGGCGACGAAGGTGTCGTGGCACAGCGCCGCACGGACACCACGCATCTTGTTGCAGGCCATCTGCTCGCCGCTGCCGCCGAGCACCACACCGGTATCGGCGGCCCCGGTGAGCACCTGGGTGCACAGGTCCTCGCACAGGACGGGGTAGTCGACGACCTGCTCGTCGTGCACGCCGCGGTCGAGGACCAGGTGCCCGCGTGCGGTCAGCCACGCGGCGAGCCGGAGCTTCATCGGCACGGCGTTGTGGTCCGCGACCAGCGCCACCATCTGCCCGCTCATCCGACGAGGTCCAGGGTGTCCGTCGCGAACAGCGACCCGGTCGGTGGGCGGCCGTCGAGGATGTGCTGGTCGTGCGCCATCCACCCGACCACAGCCTTGCCCGCCAGCGCACCGAAACCTCACCGGCCCGGGCCCGGACGACCTCCCGGCAGCCGCAACCGCAACCGCAACCGCGCGACATCCCACGACGTCGGCAAGACCGCCAAACGCGACCTGAGCTTGGCCCCCTGCGCCGGACACTGACGGTGTGGGTTCAGTGATCTTGGTGTGGCGGGGTCTGGGCTGCTTCGTAGTCGACCGGGCTGA
>NZ_JBEYYF010000061.1:0-2880 GCF_040645415.1 Pseudonocardia sp. NPDC046786
CGAACGCCGCGCCGACATCCACCTCGGCTTCCTCCAGCTCGCCTGCGCGCTGATCTGTCACCGCGAACTCATGAAGCCATTCTGAAACCATCTCTTAGTCGGCTCCTCTTGATGGATGCCGCCGAGGGGGCTAGGGCGTGTCTCCCAATGTGCGTAGCCAGGTGAGGATCGCCTTCAGTACCACCCCGCCGCGGTAGGTCAGGGCGAGCTTGTCGTAGCGAGTGGCCAGCCCGCGCCACTGCTTGACGTCGCAGAATCCCCGTTCGACGACGTTGCGGCCGCGGTAGTCCACGGGGTCGAATGCCGGTGGCCGCCCACCTGCTGAGCCGCGTCGTTTCCGGTGACCCTGCTGGTCAGACGGCTCAGGGATGACCGCGACGATGCCGCGCTCACGCAGATGGCGGCGGATGGCGCGCGAGGAGTAGGCCTTGTCGCCGCGGACCCGCTCGGGGCGGGTCCGCGGACGACCCGGCCCGATCCGGCCGACACGCAGATGGCTCATCAGGTGCTCGAACATCGGGGCGTCACCGGCTTGGCCGGGACCGACGAGCACCACGAGGTGTCGGCCGTGTCCGTCAACGAGTTGGTGGATCTTCGTGCTCAGGCCGCCGCGGGAGCGACCCAAGGCGTGATCGGGCGGCTCGACGCGCAGATTGTTGTAGTTCGATCCGGCCCCCTGTGTCTCGCTTCAGGGTGGCGGCGTGCTGGTGGGCGCGGATGATCGACGAGTCCACGCTCACCGCCCAGTCGACCAGCCCGGCCGAGTCGGCGTCAGCGAGCAGAGCTGCGAGAACCCGGTCCCAGGTGCCGTCCCCGGCGTATCGGCGGTGGCGTTTCCACAGGGTCTGCCACGGCCCGAACTCGACCGGGACATCGCGCCAGGCCAACCCGCAGCGGAACCGGTAGATGATCCCTTCGACCACCCTGCGGTGATCGGCGAACGGGCGTCCCGGCAGGCCGTCTGAGGAGGGCAGCAACGGCGCCAGTCTGGCCCACTGCGCATCGTTCAGAACAGCTCGGCGCGACACCCGACGATCATCCCCCACACCCGAACGACCGGATTAAGAGACGCTCCCTAGCCCGAGCTCTTCATGGCGGGCCGGGCGCAGGTGACCCCCGAAAGAAGAAAGTGCCTCTCGACCAGGTAGGACAGGGCTTGCTGAGGGCTCTGTTCACCGCGGTCGAGGAGGCACTTTCCGAGTGCAGGCTACAACCACCCGTCCGAAGATCATCGTGACCGCCGACGGGGCCGGTGTGGTGTCGCACGCCGGTTCCCGTCTGCTGGCCGACGTCGCCGACCACACCACCCTGACCGGCGAGCTGTCCCAGGTCCTGGACGAGTTGCGGCGGCCGGGAACCCGGCACGATCCAGGCCGGGTCCTGGTCGACCTCGCGGTCGCGGTCGCGGTCGCCGACGGCGCGACCACGATCTCCGAGATCGACGTCCTGCGTGACCAGGGCGAGTTGTTCGGGCCGGTGGCGTCGGACTCGACGTGCTGGCGGCTGCTCGACCGCCTCGACGAGGCGATCCTGGCCCGGGTGGCAGCGGCGCGGGCGAGGGCTCGGGAGGTGGTCTGGGACCAGCACGCCGAACGCCACGGGCGGCCGTTCCCGACCGCGAAGGTCGCCGGGCAGGACCTCGACGTGCTGGTCATCGACCTCGACGCCTCGATCGTGGTCTGCCACTGGCGAGAAGGAACTCGCGGCGCCGACGTTCAAGCGGACCTTCGGCTACCACCCGCTGATGGCGTTCTGCGACAACACCTCTGAGTTCCACGCCGGTGTGTTGCGGCGCGGCAACGCCGGGGCGAACATCGCCGCGGACCACATCACGGTGCTCGACCAGGCGCTGGCCCAGGTCCCGGATCAGCACCGCCACGGCCACAAGGTCCTGGTTCGAGCCGACACCGCCGGCTGCACGAAAGCGTTCCTGACTCACATCCGCGACGAGCGCGGCAGGTCGGTGAGCTGCGAGTTCTCCGTCGGGTGGGCCATCACCGACCGCGAACGGGCCGCCATCGCTGCGGTCCCGCGCAAGGTCTGGGCCGATGCGGTCGACGCCGATGGCGGCCACCGCGACGGCGCCGGGCTGGCCGAGCTCACCGGGCTGCTGCCCACCTTCGCGCTCGAGGGCTACCCGCCCGGAACTCGGGTGATCGTCCGCCGCGAGCGCCCGCACCCGGGCGCGCAGCTGGATCTGATGGAGACCCGCGACGGCTGGCGCTACACCTGCTTCGCCACCGACACCCCGGCTGGACAGCTGGCGTTCCTCGACACCCGCCACCGTGCCCACGCCCGAGTCGAGGACCGCATCCGCACCGCGAAGGACACCGGGCTCAACCACTTCCCGTCCCGGACGTTCGCGATCAACGAGGCGTGGCTGACGGTAGTCATGCTCGCCGTCGACCTGCTCGCCACGACCCAGCACCTCGTGCTCGACGGGCATCTCGCGAAGGCCGAGCCGAAGACCTTGCGCTACCGGCTGCTGCGCGTCGCCGCCGCATCACCCGAGGGCAGCGCCGCAGCTTCGCCCGCATCCAGCAGACATGGCCCTGGGCGACCGACCTCGCCACCGCGTTCGCCCGGCTCCATGCCCTGCCCGTCCCCGCAGGCTGACCAAGCCCCACCGTCGGCCACGAGCGGCGCGGAGCACCCGGCAGAACCGCAGGCCGGACGATCCTGCACGCCCCGACCTGGAAACCGGAAACAATCACGGAAGCGAGATCAGCTACCGGTCCCCATGAATCACCAGGGCTAAGCGCTTTCCAGGGCCTGTCAGAAAGATGGCTCTGGCACAGATTCGGTGGTCGGGCGGGTTCAGCTGAGCAGGATCGGCTGCCGGAGCAGCGGGAACCCCGCTCGGCCATACATCTGCCGCTT
>NZ_JBEYYF010000062.1:0-2357 GCF_040645415.1 Pseudonocardia sp. NPDC046786
CGTGGCCCGGCGCAAGGCGTTCGTGATCCTCGACGGCACTCTGCTCGCGATCGACCGGGTCGGCATGGGCTCGGGCTATGACCGGGCGTTCTGTTGAGTCGGCACGGAGCGCGGTGCCGGTGTTGCCACCGGTCCGTTTCTCCGTGCCGCTCGCCGAACCCGGCGTGCGACTCTCACCGCACCGGGCTCTCCACGGTCTCTGCCTTCAGGCGTGGTTGAGGCTCCAGGGGGTGGGGATCGTGTTGCCGCGGTAGCGGTACCGGGTGACCGGTGTCGATACCGTGGCGAAGAGCTCGATCCCGTCCGCCGAGAGTCGTCTCCACCGGCCGTCGTGGTCGGTGAAGCGTCGACGGAGGTCGGTCCACCTCCAGCGGTGCAGCACCATCCACCAGCTGGTGATCCGCCGCCACACAAAGTGGTCGAGGGTCTTCAGCGTGGTCTTGCATACCGCGTGCCGGAAGTAGGCGACCCAGCCGCGCATGATCTGGTTGAGCCTGATCAGCACGACCCTGGGGGCCTGCTGCGATGTCCTGTTCGTCAGGGCACGGATCTTGTCCTTCAGCTGCCGCAGCGGGCGCTGGGCGATGAAGGTGTAGACGTACCAGCGGTTCGAGCCTCGCTTGCGGCGCCACTGGATGTGGAACCCCAGGAAGTCGAACCCCTCCGACATGTGCAAGATCCGGGTCTTGGTCGGTGAGAGCCTTAACCCTAGAGGGCGCAGGATGTCGGTGGTCTCCTCGCGCAGCCGGGCGACGTCCTCGCCTGCACCGTCGCCGCTGCTGTCGACCAGCACGACGAAGTCGTCCGCGTAGCGCACGACTCGCCAGTTCGGTCGTCGGTGGCGACGTCGATGCGCCCGTCTGCCTCTGGTCGACATCGACCCGCCGGGCTTCCACTGCTCCATCAGTGCCTCGTCGAGGGCTGACAGGGCGATGTTGGCCAACAACGGGGACAGGATGCCGCCCTGCGGAGTGCCGGTCATGGTCGCCTGCTGCCAGCCGGTCTCGGTGAGGACACCGGCCTTGCAGAACGCCTTGACCAGCCCCACCACGCGCTTGTCCTTCACCCGGCGACGCACTCGGCCCAGCAGGGCCGTGTGGTCGATGGAGTCGAAGCACGCCTCGATATCCGCGTCCAGCACCCAGCGGTAGCCGTTGGTGCCGTAGTAGTGGATCTCAGCGATCGCGTCGTGGGCCCGCCGCAGGGGCCGGAAGCCGTAGGAGACCGGCTCGAAGTCGGCCTCGAAGATCGGCTCCAGCACCAGCTTGAGCGCTGCCTGGACCACCCGGTCGATGACGGTCGGGATGCCGAGCCTGCGCACCTTCCCGCTCCCACCGGGCTTGGGGATCGCGCGTTCACGCACCGGCAACGGGCGGAACTCACCCGTCTTCAGCGCGCGGCGCACGTCGTCCAGGAACCCCGGGAAGCCGATCTCCCGCTCGACGTCGGCGACGGTGACCCCGTCGACCCCGGCGGCCCGCGCTCCCCGGTTGCCCGCGACCCGCTCGAACGCCACGAGCAGCGTCGCCGGGTCGCACACGAGGTTGAACAAGTCATCGAACCTGCGGCCGGGGTCGGCCGCCGCCCAATGGTGAAGCTTGGCCTGCATCCCCGATACCCGCCGACGAGAGCCAGCATCCTGAGCGTGGTCCTCGGCCGGCGCGGCGCTGCTGTTCAGCGGCGCGTCTTTCGGCATTGCAGCCTCCTGTCTTCTCGTTACCGCTGCCGCCCTTCCCCATGTGTCGAGCTCTCCCCGACTCGAGCGACCGCAGTAGACCGCCCGGAGAGTCCCCACCGACCGAACACTCAGCGGGGACGCACCGCATCCAGCCCAGATCCACCAGGTTCGAGCTGGCGTGCCTTGAGGAGGCGTAAACGCCGGTTCCTCGCGTACTCCTCTCCGTCTTGCTCGCCGAACCCGCACCATCTGGCAGTGCTGGCACGTCCCGGCTTCGTCAGGGCTGCTCCCACCCGCACCGGCACCTCCCGGCCCCGGGCTGCCCCCAGCTTCAGTCGCCCTGCTGCGACAGGACGACGGTGGTGGTCTCTCACCTCCACTCGAACAACAAGCGCCTCACGGCGCACACTCCGGGAAACACAAGCGCCACGGCGTGAACGTGCAGGTCCTCGCCGATCCTGCCGGCAGGCTGGTGTGGGCCTCACCGGCGCTGCCCGGCGCCCGCCACGACATGGGCGCCGCCCGCGAACACGGCCTGATCGACGCGCTCAACGACGCCGGGACCCAGGTCGTGGCCGATACCGCCTATCAGGGTGGCGGTCCGGCGGTCCGGGTCCCGCAGCGCTGTCGTCGCCTCGACCCGGACACCGGCCGCTACCGGCGGCTGTCGGTGGCGCAG
>NZ_JBEYYF010000063.1:0-2129 GCF_040645415.1 Pseudonocardia sp. NPDC046786
ACCGCACGCCGGACACTCCCGCACGCCGTCACACCAGCTCCAGCAGACAACACCGAATCCGAGATCAATCAGCAGCGTCATGAATGACCGGGGTTAATTCGCCGGCCACAATATTTTAATCCGAATTATGTAAATGGACAAATGGTGCCCGCCGTCATAACTTCCTGTCGGCTCTGTTCAAGATCGGTGTTTCGGCCCGACGCGCCGGCTGGGTTCCGGCGGGACGGGCACTGTGAGACCGCGCCTGAGAAGGGTCGGCGTGTCTGCGCCGTGTGGTCGCGGGTCTGGTCCATCGTTGACGGGTAGCTCGGCGTAAGCGGCGGTATCCCCCGGACACCAGCGATGCCCAGTGGGCGTTGACCGAACCGCTCCTGCCCGAGGCCGGATCGGGTGGTCGGCCGGAGAAGCATCCGCGCCGGGACGTGGTCGACGCGATCCTCTACGTGGTGCGCGCGGGGTACGCATGGCGCGCTCTGCCTGCGGACTTCCCGCCATGGCAGACCGTGTACTGGTACTTCAACCGGTGGGAGCAGCAGAAGGTCACCGAACAGATGCTGCCGATCGTACGCCGACAGCTGCGCGCCGACGAAGGCCGCGACCCCGAGCCCAGCGCGGGCATCATCGACTCCCAGTCCGTGCGCGGCGCCGACACCGTCGGACAGGACGCCCGCGGCTACGACGCCGGGAAGAAGATCAACGGTCGGAAGCGGTTCATCATCACCGACACCCTCGGCCTGCTCTTGACGACGATGGTGTGCTCGGCGTCGGTCCAGGACCGCGACGGCGCCAAGTCGATCCTGCTCGACCTCTACCTGCGCACGAGGGTGCACTTCGTGTTCGCCGACGCCGGGTTCGCCGGACGCCTGCTCGACTGGGCCACCTCGATCCTGCGGACCACCGTCGAGGTCGTCCGCAAACCACCTGAGCAGCGCGGATTCGCCGTCCTGCCGCGTAGGCGGGCGGTCGAGCGGACCCTGGCCTGGCTCACCGCGCACCGGCGTCTGGCCCGGGACTACGAACGCGACCCCGCCGTGTCCGAGGCCATGATCCGCTGGGCTGCGATCAACACCATCACCCGCCGCCTCGCCCGCGGCACCCCGGCCGCCCGGCAGCAGAAGTACGTGATCAAGCCCTCGACTTGATCTTCTCAGACACGCTCTGACCGCGGTCGTGACACCCACCAGCGTGGTGTGCCCCAACGCGGGTGGAGGCGCTCCGGCCCGGTAGAGCAGCCAGGATATAAACGTTCCACGTATTGCCGCCATCAGGCGCTGACGCTACGCTGGGTCGGTCAGTCATGGTGGAGCCCGGGATCGAAGCACCTCAAGTAGAAACGATTGAACTCCTCGTGACTCGGGTGAGGACGTGTCGTCGAACGCCCTTACAGGCGAAGGGAAGGGGACGGTGGTCGCCTGATGTCCAGCGAGGCCAAACGTGAGGCCGGCGCAGCGATCAGAAGATCGGTACCCGCACAGGAGATCCGGTTTCCTCGGCTGTTCCGGTTCGACGAGATCGAGGCGATGCCGCGGATCGCCTTCAGCGAAGGTGTCGCAGCCGGCACCTTCATCTCGCGCGAGCGTGACGGTGCCCGGTACTACAGCCAGGGAATCAGCTTTCACGCCCCCGCTGCGAAAGACGTGGTCTGGCAGGCGACGAGCTGGGACGAGGCGTTCTATTGCATCGACGGCACGATACACATCGTGGTGACCGACGCCGATGACGTCAACGTCGAGTTCTCCCTCGAGGCCGGGGAGTATTTCTGGGCGCCAGCCGGCTATAAGTATACGGTGAAATCGACCGGCGTCGAGGCGAAAGTGCTTCTGACGACATCGCCGCAGATGCTGTCCGGGTGGCGCTATACCGGTGATGACGAATCGTACAGCGACGTCCTCATCGGGATGCGTCGTCTCCGTTCGGACCGTTGAGCGACCCCGCGATCAATCTCTGGAAACTTGCGCCGGTACGGGTCACTCCCCGATCACGGTCGCATCGACATTGCGAAGCCCGCAATGCGGAGGAGTCAAAATGGCACTGAAGTTCTGGGTGACGACACCCTTCTTCTGGCCGGACGCGAGTCGCCCATGGTCCGAGGTCTTGGACGACATGTTACGCGTCGTCGACGCCGCCGA
>NZ_JBEYYF010000064.1:0-1981 GCF_040645415.1 Pseudonocardia sp. NPDC046786
GGCTCTGGCACAGATTCGGTGGTCGGGCGGGTTCAGCTGAGCAGGATCGGCTGCCGGAGCAGCGGGAACCCCGCTCGGCCATACATCTGCCGCTTGAGCAGCTTGACCTTGGTGTTCGCGCCCTCGATCGGCCCGTTGCTGTAGGACAGGGTCAAGCCCGCCAGGACCGCCGGCAGGTCCTTGCGCAGGCCGCGGACGAACGAGTGCAACGGAGCCAGGTCGCTGTTGTCGACAGCGGTCATCCAGGCGTGCAGATCGGCGCCGCGCCGCTGGGTGAGCAGGCTCGTGAAGTCACGGACGTGCTCGACCAGGGCAGTGAGCTGCGGACATGCTGCAACCAGGTCGTCGAGGTGGGTGCGGTCAGGGTCGGGCAGGTCGCCGGGCCGAGTCATGATCCACGACACCAGCCGGCGCGGCGCGGGCACCGGCCGCTCGGTGCGGGCCCGGCCCTGGTTGAGGTAGCGGACCAGCAGGTTCGCGCTGCCGGTGTAGCCGCGCTCGCGGATCTCGGCCAGGAGCCGGGTGGTCGGCACCTGCGGATCGACGAGCAACCGGCGGCGTAGGTGATCGCGGTACGGTCGACGAGAGTAGTGCTCTAGCGCGGTGGCCGGATCAACTCCTCGGCCCGGGCGGCTCTCGCGTAGCGCTTGATCGTGTTGAGTGACCAGCCCAGCCGTCGGGAACGGTCGAGCAGACCGACACCGTGGTTGAGCAGGGCGTGGACGGCGGCGTGGCGGGCCGGTGTTCGTTGCGCGAGCGCCGGCTCCGGGCGTGCGCTGTCCGTGCTTGTCGGGGTGGGTGCGGTGGCGGGGCGCCAGCAGGCGGAGTGGACGATCACGACCTTCTCGGCGGCGCGGCCGAGACCGTGCCATAGGTGCCATAGGTGCCAGCGGTCGCTGACCTGTACCGCCTCGGGTGCACCGGCGGTGATCGCCTCGGCGTAGGTGGCCGATCCGTCCCGGCAGACCGCGGTGATCCCGGGTCGATCACGCAGCCAGGCGGCCAGGGTCGCTGCCCGCCGATCGGGCAGCACGTCGATCCGGCGGTGGGTGACCGGGTCAATCACCATCGTCATGTAGCGGCGCCCGCGGCGCAGCGCGACGTCGTCGACGCTGAGCACCGGCGGTGTCGGGGCGGCCGGTAGTGGGGCGGCCGGGCGGCCTCCGACGGGCAGGTCGGTCAGGCGGCGCGCGTGCCAGGCGTGTACCCGGCGTGACTCGGTGCCGCATCGCGGGCACGGCGCCGAGATCGCGGCGCTGCGGGCGGTGATCCGCAGGGCAGGACCGGCGGCGACGATCTCCTCGATGAACAGGGACGAAAGCCCGGGAAACAACACACCCGCAAGATCAAGACTGCACCAGCGAGATGATCACAGTACCGAGCACGTCACCCGAACGTGACGCGCCGTGACACCACCGCATCTGTGCCAGAGCCGACCATCTGACAGGGCCAACAGTCGATCCGAGCTGGTCGCGGCATCGGGACGCAGCCACGGGCTCACATCGACGGCGAGCACGATCCGGTCACCTACTTGCGGCATCGTGAGCCCGGTGAGGCTGCGCCGCAGCTGGGCGGGCTCGACCTGACCGGCTGCGAGCGCGTCGTACAGGGCGCCGTGCCCTCGACGGTGCTCGGCCACCAGCGTCAGCTCGACCAGCGAGGTCACCGGGCCGTCCGAGCACAACACGGCGTCGGTCAACTCGAACAACGCGTCCGCCCGCGCCGTCAGCGCGGCATAGAACCGCCGACGGAACCCCGCCAGATGCCCAGCGGGATCACCGCAGTCCTGTGGAGTGTCACGACCGCCTATCGCTCCACCATGGGCGACACCGAGCACGCGGCCACCGCCTTTCGCCTTCGAGCTCCGTGGAAGGAACCCGAAGAGGATCAAGCGGTGGCCGCGCCATGTCCCGACGACACGCCGCACGACCAGCACCGACACCAGACACCACCGGCGCACAGGTTAAAGCTCAAGCTCAGA
>NZ_JBEYYF010000065.1:0-1899 GCF_040645415.1 Pseudonocardia sp. NPDC046786
GGCGTCAATAGCGTTCAGAGTCAGGGCTGGCCGCCTTGAGCGTCGGCCGGGGAAGCAACGCCCCGACCAACCTCTCAATCCAAACACCCAGATCGCGTTTGTGGAGCAGATGACGCGGCGGATCTCCACGTCGTAGTCCAGGAACGGCACGAACTCTGTCCACGCCCGCGTCCAGAGCGTCCCGATCGCCGGGTACTGGCCGCACCAGCGGGCGGCGAACTCGTCGTAGCGCGCCTGGGCCGCGGCCTCGGTGGATGCGGTGTAGACCGGCCGCAGGTCCTTGGCCATGGCCTCCCAGTCGCGGCGGGAGGCGTAGCGGAAGGTGTTGCGGATCAGGTGCAGGATGCAGACTCCCGCTGTCAACCCCTCGGTTGAAGGAGGGGTCGGTGGTGCTGGCGGGTCCAGTCGTCCTCACGGATCGCGGTGAACATCCACCAGTCGATCATGTGGCGCATGCGGCGGTTCGCCGCGTAGCGGAACCGGACCTGGCGGGTGCGTCCGGAAGTGCGGGTGATCGGCGACAGCCCGGCCTCGGCCAGCAGTGCGCCCGCTGCGGGGAACCGGTGGCGGTCCTCGCCCATCTCGCTGATCAGAGTGGCGGCGACGACCGGGCCGGCACCGGGGAAGCTGGTGAAGATCGGGGTGTCGGGGTGGCGTTCGAGCAGCTCGTCGAGTCGCTTGTCGTAGGCGCGCAGATGGGTGTTGAGCATCCGTAGCTGCTCGGTGAACAGGTCCGCGGAGAACGCCTTCCCGGTCACCGTGCCCTCGCCGGCGGTCAGTAGGTGCGGGCGTAGTCGTTCGACCAGCACTTCGGGCTTGGTGCGCCCGGAGTAGCCGTGGCGGCGGCAGAACCCGTCCATCCGCGCGGTGCCGATTCGCCCGGCCTTCTCGGCGGTGGGGTAGTCGGTGATGAAGTCCAGGGTGATCTCGCGGTCCAGTGTGGAGAACACGAACGCGTCGAACGCGTCGGACTTCGCTGCGCCCATCCGATAGCGCTCCCGGGCCCGGGCAGACGGTCTTCGGCGACACGCAGAAGGTCTCCAGCCCGAGGGCGTGCAGGTGCTCGACCAGCAGCCCTTCGGCCCGCTCGATCGCGACACGCAGCTGGTTCCGGCCACTGCCGGTGAGTAGCCGGTCGAGCTGGTCGAATCCTGCCGTGTCATGCTGCACGCGCTGCTGACGCACCACATGCCGTGGGCGTCGATCAGGCAGATTGGGTGGAACGAGCCGCCCCAGTCGATGCCGGCGAACACCTCCGCAGGCGAGGAGGGCTCGTCGTTGCTGGAGTTGATGGAGTGGGTGACGTGGGCCAATGGTGCTCCCTGCGAGTCTGATCCCCGCAACATGGCCGGCCTCGTCGGAACCTCATCTCGGCACTCCACTCGCCGGTGGGTGCTGCTCCCGCTGACCGATGCGAAGCCCGCCACCGTCTCGGGCGGACGGGTCTGCATCTGGACCTCGAAGGTGACGGGTCTGCATAGGTCCTCCCCGAGACGGTGCAGGTGATCACCGGGACCTCCCCGGCCCGACCATAGTGGACGGATGAGTGGACGGATGAGGTCTGCACCACGGTGGCCGGCCAGACGGTGGTGATCGTGTCGCCGAGACCGGTCAGGCCGTCGCAGACCGCGATGCAGACGTCGGCGGTGCCGCGGTTCTTGATCTCGGTGAGCACGGCGAGCCAGTACTTCGCGCCCTCGCCGCCGACGCCGGCCCAGATCCCGAGCACCTCACGGCGACCGTCGACGGTGACGCCGATGACGACGTAGAACGGGCGGTTGGTGACCTGGCCGTCGCGGACCTTGGCTCTGGCGCACTTTGCGTGATGGGGCGCGTGGGCCTGGACTCAGCGGGCGTGGAGGACGCGGGTGCGGAGCAGCTCGAAGCCGGCTCGGCCGA
>NZ_JBEYYF010000066.1:0-1264 GCF_040645415.1 Pseudonocardia sp. NPDC046786
TGAAGTGACACCCGTCAGCCGGACACCTCGTTCTGTGTCGTGAGCTGCTGCTCGTAGGTCGCGGGGCTGAGGTTGCCCAGCCGGGAGTGACGGCGCAACGGGTTGTAGAACCCCTCGATGAAGGAGAAGACCTCCATCTCCAGCTCGTGGCGGGTCGACCAGGCTCGGCGGTAGACCAGTTCCTCCTTGAGCGTGGCGAAGAAGCTCTCGGCCATCGCGTTGTCGAACGCGTCTCCGACACTGCCCATCGAGGCCACCACCCCGGATGTGCGCAACGTCCGTCCGAAGTCGATCGAGGTGTACTGGACTCCGTGGTCGCTGTGATGGATCAGCCCAGCGGCAGGTTTACGCTGGTGAAGGGCCATCCCGACAGCGTCGAGGACCAGCTCACGGCGCAGATGGTCGGTCATCGACCAGCCCACGACCCGCCGCGTGCAGGCATCGACGACCACGGCGAGGTAGAGGAACCCTTCCCAGGTCCGCAGGTACGAGATGTCGGCGACCCACAGCTGGTCAGGCAGCTCGGTGTGGAACCGGCGCTTGACCAGATCGGGGGCCACCGCGCTGGCCGTGACCCGGGAACGTTTCTTACCGTGACGGCGCCGGTGGATGCCCTCGATACCGGCCACGCTCATCAGTCGGGCCACGCGCTTGCGGTTCCACCGGTGGCCACGGTCGATGATCTCGGCGGTCAGCCGGCGGGCTCCGTAGGTACGGCGATGCTCGCGCCAGGCATCGTGGAGCCGGTCGGCGTCGTAGGCGTCAGCCAGATCATCGTCGCTGATCACAGGGCTGCCGCGGCGCAGCCAGTCGTAGAACGCCGACGGGCTCACGGCCAGGACCCGACACAGGAGACGGACGGGATAGGTGGTCTTCTCCGCAGCGATGAACCCGTAGATCGTTTCTCGGGTCACCGGTCTGTCTCCCGAGCGAAGAAGACCGCGGCTTTTCGCAGGACCTCTTTCTCCAGCTCGAGCTCGGCGACCCGGCGCCGCAGCCGGGCCAGCTCGGCACGTTCCTCCCCGGTGACCGCCGCGGGCCCATCGCGCCGTTCCCGGCGCAGGGCCTCGACCCAGTTGCGCAGAGTCTCGTGGTTCACCCCGAGCTCGCGAGCCACGTCGCGGACCGAACGGCCCCCGTCGAGAGCCAGCTCTGCGGCGTTACGGCGGAACTCCTCGGGGTACCTACTTCGACGCCCCATCGCACGTCCTCCTCCTCGGCTACTGCCAAGTCTGGAGGCGTCCGGCCAGTAGGTGTCACTTCA
>NZ_JBEYYF010000067.1:0-1262 GCF_040645415.1 Pseudonocardia sp. NPDC046786
ATCAACGAGCTGCTGACGCAGACCGGGCCCGGCACGCCGATGGGCGAGCTGTTCCGGCAGTACTGGATCCCGGCGCTGCTCGCCGAGGAGCTGCCGGAGAACGACTGCCCCCAGGTCCGGGTCAAGCTCCTGTCCGAGCGCATGATCGCCTTCCGCGACAGCGAGGGCCGCTACGGACTCGTCGACGAGTTCTGCGCGCACCGCGGCGCCTCGCTCTGGTTCGGCCGCAACGAAGAGGGCGGCCTGCGCTGCGCCTACCACGGCTGGAAGTTCGACGTCACCGGCCAGGCACTCGAGGTGCCCTCCGAGCCGGACAACAGCAACTTCTGCGCCCACGTCAAGCTCCGCTCCTACCCGCTGGTCCGGATCGGTGACGTGCTCTGGACGCACATGGGAGACCCGGCGACCCGGCCGCCACTGCCCGAGTTCGAGTTCACCCAGGTGGCACCGGAGCAGAACTACACCTCGAAGCGCTGGCAGGAGTGCAACTGGCTGCAGGCCTTCGAGGGCGGCATCGACTCCAGCCACGTGTCCTGGCTGCACTCGGGCGGCCTCAAGAACGACCCGTTGTTCAAGGGCGCCAAGGGCAACGAGTACAACATGAACGACCTGCGCCCGTTCTTCGAGGTCGCCGACGCCGAGGGTGGCCTGTTCGTCGGCGCCCGGCGCAACGCCGAGGCCGACTCCTACTACTGGCGGATCACCCCGTGGGTGATGCCCAGCTTCACCCTCGTCCCGCCGCGCGGAGACCACCCCGTGCACGGGCACTGGTGGATCCCGATCGACGACCACAACTGCTGGGCGTACTCCTTCGACTACCACCCGACCCGGCCGCTGACCGGCGACGAGCTGAGTGCCATGCGCGCCGGGCACGGGGTGCACAGCGAGAACATTCCCGGCACCTACCGCCCGGTGGCGAACCGGGACAACGACTACCTGATGGACCGCGACGCCCAGCGCCGCGGCGAGTACTTCTCCGGGATCAAGGGCATCGCGATCCAGGACTCCTCGCTGCAGGAGAGCATGGGCCCGATCGTCGACCGGTCCAAGGAGCGGCTCGTCTCCGCCGACGCCGCCATCATCAAGGCCCGCCAGAAGCTCCGGCGCGCCGCCGTCGCCCTGCGCGACCAGGGCGCCGTCCCCCCGGGTGCGGATCCGGCGCACCACCACGTGCGCTCGGCGGCGGTCGTGCTGCCCCGGGACTCGGCGTTCATCGACTCCAGCCGGGACGCGCTCACCGCGGAACCGGGCAAGCCGCACGC
>NZ_JBEYYF010000068.1:0-1127 GCF_040645415.1 Pseudonocardia sp. NPDC046786
TGTGATGCCCAGCCAGGTTGGTCAACCTGGTGATGGGCGCGGCCTTCCCGATTGCTGAGTGGGGCCGGTGGTGGTTGTACTCGTGGAGCCATGCTGGCAGAGCCGCGAGTCGGGCTGACTCGGAGTTGTAGAACTTCTTGAAGGCCCAGCCCTCGGCCAGGGTCCGGTGGAAGCGCTCGATCTTCCCATTGGTCTGGGGCCGGTAGGGGCGGGTCTTCTTCACCACGATGCCGAGATCGGCACTGGTCTGGCACCAGAGCCTCGACTTGTAGCAGCTGCCGTTGTCACTGATCACACGCCGGACGATGACGCCACGCCGGGCGAACCAGGCGACCGCGTTGCGCAGGACCGCGGTCGCGGTCTCTTTGGTCTCGTCGTCGTGCGCCTCGACATAGGCAACACGGGAGTGATCGTCGATCACGGTGTGCAGGAAGCAGGTGCCCACCAGTGGCTGGCGATACTGGCTCTTGGGCATGCCGGTGCGTGCCGATGTCGCGGCACGGTTCTTCTGACCTTGCTGGCGGCCGACGTAGCGCCAGCCACCCCCGTCGGGGACCTTGCCGAGCTTCTTCACATCGACGTGGAGCAGGTCACCGGGCTTGTCGTGTTCGTAGCGGCGGACCGGTTCGCCGGTGGCCCGGTCGATGTGAGTGAGCCGGTTGATGCGACAGCGCACAAGCACGGCGTGCACGGTCGAGGAGGCCATACCAAGCCGGTCTGCGATCTCGACCGGTCCGAGTCGTTGCTTCCAGCGCAGGTGCACGATCTTGCGCACGACCGGCGCCGGCGTGCGGTTCGGCTGGTGATGCGGGGCCGAGGACCGGTCGAGCATCCCGGCCGGTCCTTCGTCGCGGTAGCGGTCGGCCCACTTCTTCGCGGTCCGCCAGGAGACGTCGTAACGCTCCGCCGCGCGGGCCGGCGACCAGCCTTGCTCGACGACCAGGCGGGCGAGACGGAGTCGGGCGCGCGGGGTGAGAGCGGCATTGGAGTGGGTAGCGTGAGCCACGAAGGCCTCCTCGGGTGCGGGAGCGGTTCCTAGACAGCTCCACTCCACACCCGGGAGGCCTTCGCCCGTCTACAGATCAGACCGTGTCGTCACACGATCTCGACCAACGTGCCTGGGCATC
>NZ_JBEYYF010000069.1:0-1088 GCF_040645415.1 Pseudonocardia sp. NPDC046786
TCCTCGGCGAAGGCGGGGAAGACCTCCTTGGCCATCAGTTCCATGTTCTTGATGACCTCACTGATGGGCTGGCCCACCGCCACCAAGCACGCCAGGTGGTCCACTCCCAGGTGCTCGTAGTACTTGAATCGATCGATCATGCGGTCAGGTGTCGTCAATACGGGGTCGGAGTATTTCTCATAGAGGTTGTCCCGTGACAGCGACTCGTCGGCCGGACGCACGATTCCCGCGCTGATAACGTCCTGGCCGAGCTCGCCCATGGTGCGCGCCGCCAGTCGATCCTCACGGGTTTCGTCGGACGCGCTACCCCTGACAAGCGCCAGATAGTGATTGTACTCATTCACGAAGTCGTCGAAGTACTGCAGCGCCTCGTGCTCGGTGTGGCCGAGCCAGGTATGACGCAGCACCATCACCTCGCCGCGTGGAAGTTCACTTTCCGCGGCCGCATCGTTGTAGACCCGGAGGAGTTCCTCCAAATCTCCGTGTGGTTCGAAGCTCCCATAGTTGGGAGCGGTAATGAGATTGAGTCCCTGCTGGGCGACCTTCTTCGCGCCGTCGACGCTCTGGGACGCCACCCACAGTTCGGGGTGAGGTTTCGTCGCCGGCTTCGGGACGATCGTCGTCGGAGGGAACTTGAAGAAGCGTCCGTCGAAGGTGACGTCGTCCTCCACCCAGAGTCGCCGGATGATCTCCAGCGACTCCTCGTAGATCGCTCGCGCATCCGCCGGGTCCACTCCGAGGCGGTCCATCTGATACCGGCTGCCGCCACGTGCGACACCGATGCCGACACGGCCTGGGGCCAGATGGTCGATCAGGGTCATCTCGGAGGCGACGAGGAGCGGATTGTAGTTCGGCAGCACGACGACGCCCGGGAGGATTCGAAGACGCTTGGTGCGGGACGCGGCAACTGCGGCGAAAGCCAGGGAAGAAGGGTTCGTGACGTAGTTCTGGAACTGGTTCTCGTTGATCGAGACACCTTCGAATCCTAGCTCCTCGGCGGCGTCGACGACGCGTAACATGTCGTCCAAGACCTCGGACCATGGGCGACTCGCGTCCGGCCAGAAGAAGGGTGTCGTCACCCAGAACTT
>NZ_JBEYYF010000070.1:0-1007 GCF_040645415.1 Pseudonocardia sp. NPDC046786
GGTGACGCCACGCTGCTGGTGCACAAGGGCGTCGAGTTCGAGCAGACCGGCGTGGTCCCGACCGTCGACGACGACGACCTCACCGTCGCCGACGAGGAGCGGGTCGTGTTGGACACGCTGCGCCGCTCGCTGGCCGAGGACCCGAAGCGCTGGACCACGATCAACTCCGACATCCGCGGTGTCACCGAGGAGACCACGACCGGGGTCAACCGGCTCTACCAGCTCGCCGAGCAGGGCAAGCTGCTGTTCCCGGCGATCAACGTCAACGACTCGGTCACCAAGTCGAAGTTCGACAACAAGTACGGCATCCGGCACTCGCTGCTGGACGGCCTGAACCGCGCCACCGACGTCCTGATCGGCGGCAAGGTCGCGGTCGTGGCCGGCTACGGCGACGTCGGCAAGGGCTGCGCCGAGGCGCTCGCCGGCCAGGGCGCGCGGGTGATCGTGTCCGAGATCGACCCGATCTGCGCGCTGCAGGCGCTGCTCGAGGGCTTCCAGGTGGCCCGGGTGGAGGATGTCATCCACACCGCCGACGTGGTGGTCACCACGACCGGCAACAAGGACATCATCACCACCGACCTGATGCAGAAGATGAAGCACCAGGCGATCCTGTGCAACGTCGGCCACTTCGACAACGAGATCGACATGGCCGGCCTGGCCCGGATCCCGGGCATCAACAAGATCAACATCAAGCCGCAGGTCGACGAGTGGGTCTTCCCGGACGGGCACACCATCCTGGTGCTCTCCGAGGGCCGCCTGATGAACCTGGGCAACGCGACGGGGCACCCGTCGTTCGTGATGTCGAACTCCTTCGCGAACCAGACGATCGCCCAGATCGAGCTGTTCACCAAGCACGAGGAATACAACAAGGACGTCTACCGGCTGCCCAAGCACCTCGACGAGAAGGTCGCGAAGGTGCACGTGCTGGCGCTGGGCGGGGAGCTGACGAAGCTGTCCAAGGACCAGGCCGAGTACATCGGCGTCGACGTCGAGGGCCCGTACAAGCC